>NZ_CP046919.1:0-326748 GCF_011387195.1 Streptococcus ruminicola | reverse complement strand
TTTGTTAAGACAAGTCAACTTGAAAAGGATTATCAAGCTGAGCAGACAAAAATGTTTGACCAATTAGATGTCATTAAATCTAAGCAAGCTCGTAAGTCTAGTCTTGAATCTATCCTTAGAAACCACAGTAATTTCTACGCAGGTGTCAAATCTGTCTTGCAAGCTTCTAGCCAACTTGGTGGCATCATTGGTGCTGTGAGTGAGCATTTAAGCTTTGACCGTAAATATCAAACGGCCCTTGAAATCGCTCTTGGCGGCTCAAGCCAACATGTGATTGTTGAAGATGAGGCAGCTGCTAAACGCTCAATTGCTTTCTTGAAGAAAAATCGTCAAGGACGTGCCACTTTCTTGCCACTGACGACTATCAAAGCGCGTCATTTATCACAACAAAATCAAGCTATTTTGTCTTCTAGTCAAGGCTTCCTTGGTGTGGCAAGCGACTTGGTATCATTTGATAAACGCTTGGACAATATTTTCCAAAACCTTCTTGGTGTGACAGCTGTTTTTGATACGGTTGATAATGCTAATAAAGCTGCGCGTGCGTTGCATTATCAAGTGCGTTTGGTAGCTTTGGATGGTACTGAGATTCGCCCTGGTGGGTCATTCTCAGGTGGTGCTAATCGTCAAAATAACACCACATTTATCAAACCAGAATTAGACAATCTTGTGGCTGAATTAAATGACCTTCAAGAAAAACAAGTCGCACAAGAAAAATTGGTTCAAAATCTTCACGAAACCTTACTAGCTAACAAAGAAGAATTAGCTAGCTTGAAAGCTCAAGGTGAAGAAGCTCGTTTTGCGGAACAAAAAGCTGAATTGGAATACCAACAATTGGCTGAACGCTTGAACGATGTTAAGCAACTTTGCAAACAACTTCAAGAAAGTGAGACTGATAGTAGTTCAAATGATTTGGAATCTCAAAAAGCTCACTTTGAAGCTGAGTTAACAAAAGTTGCTGAACGTAAGCAAGAGTTGACAAGCCAGATTGACCAAATCAAAGAAAATAAAAATGCCATTACGCAAAAAGTTGAACAACTTCGTCAAGACTTGTCACAAGCAAAACTTCAAGAGCGTGAACTTCTCAGCGAACGCAAATTTGAATCTGCCAACAAAACACGTCTTGATATCAGTTTAGCCGAAAATAAAACAGAAATGGCAAAATGTGAAGATTTACTTGCCTTTCATGCGAGTGATCAAGAAATTGAAAACTTGCCACTTCTGAAAAAACAACATGACGAAGCTGTGACAAGAAAAGCAAGCGAAGAAGAACGTTTGGTTAGCCTTCGTTTTGAACTGGAAGATTGTGAAGCTAATCTTGAAGAACTCGAAGAACAAGTTGCCAAAGAAAATCAAAAAAATGAAGAATTAATCCGCAAACAAGTCCAAGTTGAAGCCCAAGTTGCTCAAGTCTCAGAACGTTTGCGTGGCTTCACACATGATTTGACAGAAGATTATCACATGACCTTGGCTGAAGCCAAAGAAGCTAGTCAGGTTGTGGAAGATATGGCTATTGCTCGCGAACGCCTGCAAGATTTGCGCCGCCGTATCAAGGCATTAGGTCCAATCAACTTGGATGCTATTGCTCAATACGATGAAGTCAATAATCGTTTGACTTTCTTAAATGGTCAAAAAGAAGATTTGGTTCATTCTAAGAATCTTCTACTTGATACCATTAACGAGATGGATGATGAAGTGAAATCACGCTTCCAAGTGACATTCAACGCTATTCGAGAATCCTTCAAGCAAACCTTCACGCAAATGTTTGGTGGTGGTTCTGCTGATTTGTCATTGACAGAAGGTGACTTGCTGACAGCAGGAGTTGAGATTTCTGTCCAACCACCAGGTAAGAAAATTCAATCGTTGAATTTGATGTCAGGTGGGGAAAAAGCTCTATCAGCTTTAGCTTTGCTATTTGCCATTATTCGTGTTAAAACCATCCCATTTGTTATTCTTGATGAGGTGGAAGCAGCGCTTGATGAGGCAAATGTCAAACGCTTTGGTGACTACCTCAATCGCTTTGATAAATCAAGTCAGTTCATTGTTGTCACTCACCGTAAGGGAACAATGGCAGCAGCTGACAGCATTTACGGAGTAACTATGCAAGAATCAGGAATTTCACGCATCGTATCAGTTAAGCTGAAAGATGCTGAAAATCTTGTGGAATAATCATTAAAAGCCTAGCAATAGCTGGGCTTTTTGTTTGTTATTCTTCAGTTGTCACATCATTTTGAGCATTTTCGTGTGTGTCAGAAGCTTGTTCATCTGTTGTAGTTTCGTCATTTTGCAAGTTTTGATTAGTGTTTTCTTCTGGCGTTTCTGCTGACTTAGATTCGGTTTGTGAGACTTTGCTGTAGTTGTTAGAAACTTTGTAAAAGACGCTGTTTACGAATTGTTGTGTTGATTCGTAGTCGAAACGGCTGAGTTGTGTGGCAAAAAGACGATCACGCCCATAGTCTGATGGGTCAGAGTCAGTGATATCAAAATGCCAATTTGGAATTTGATTACCAGCAGCATAGTAGTACAAGATGAAACCACCACCTCTTTGAGAAGAGACTTGAGAAACCGCTTCGCCTTTATCATCGTAAGCGAGAGCTGACAAAGTTAATCTACCATTTTCTGAGACAATGCCCTCTGGAGAAAATTCGAAAGTAAAGCCGTTAGCATCCTGCCAAGTTCCAGCAAGACTTGAAAAATCGCCCTGAGCTAGCGCAGCAAAGTCAAAGTGACTAGCTTCTTTGCTAACTTGTCTAGAATCAACGATATTTTTCCCGTCTTTGACTAAATTGTTCGTAATCTTTTTTTCATTTGGCAGTTGAAATAAATCATGGCGCTTGTCAACTTCTTTTTTCTTAGCAGAAGATGAAGTGCTCTTGCCCTTAGTGCTGCGGTGAAGGTGAGTAGTTGTAGCACTTGTTTGCTTGTGTTGCGAATGCTGATTGAGAGCCAAAGCTCCTCCACACACAGTCAGTACCAATAAGCCAGAAATCCAGAAAGCGCGATTTGTTTTTTTCATCATCGTTTACCCCTTTAAATATTCTTCTAAATAATCTATTCGAAAAAAATTTTTAAAACTTAGTTTTTTTCAAAAAAAATTTAAAAAAATTTTTGCTAGCGACAAGTCGAAAAGAATAGATTATTAGCAGGAAAAAGTTAGCGTTTTTTGCTAGAATAGAATTATGTAATATTGAGGGAGAGAAAAATGGTAAAACTTGTAGCGACAGATATGGATGGCACTTTCTTGACTAGTAAAGGTTATTACGATAATCAACGCCTCCATAATGTCCTCGAAAAATTTGAAAAGAACGATATGTTATTTGTGGCAGCTAGTGGGCGTTCAATGCTTGCTTTGGAAAAAATGTTTGCGCCACATGCTGATAAAATGGCTTTTATTGCTGAAAATGGAACACTTGTTAAAGTTGGTGAAAAGACAGTCTTTGAATCTGGCTTAACGAAACCACAATTTTTAGAGATTACTGATACCTTAATTGAAAGTCCTTATATGACTGGTTATGATTTTTTACTATCTGGTGAAAAAGGTGCTTATTTGCATCCTAAAGCCAGTGATGAATACCTTGAATTTATCAGTCATTACTATGAAAATGTGCAACGTGTTGACAATCTAGCAAATGTTACTGACAATATCTTGAAAGTGACAGCTAACTTTGCAGAAGATACGGTTCGAAAAGGTGAAGCTTGGTTCAACCAGCGCATTGATTTTGTTAAAGCAGTAACAACAGGTTTTAAATCAATCGACATCATTCTTTCTGATGTCAACAAAAGAACAGGTCTTGAGGCACTTTGTGACTCTTATGGTTTATCAGCTGCTGAAGTTGTCGCATTTGGAGATAACCTCAATGACTATGAAATGCTTGAATTTGCTGGAAGAGCAGTTGCAACCCAAAATGCTCGTCAAGAAATCAAGGAGATTTCTAGTGAAATTATCGGACATTGTGACGAAGAGTCTGTGATGACTTATATGGAAGGATTAGTTGATTAATGGCAGATATCAAGTTATTAGCCTTGGACCTAGACGGCACACTCTTTAACAGCCAAAAAGTTGTCACACGAGAAAATAAATTAGCTCTTAGAGCCGCGCGTGATATGGGCGTCAAAGTGGTTATCACGACAGGACGACCACTAAAAGCTATCAGTGGTTTGCTTGAAGAATTAGACTTAATTTCTGATGAGGACTATCTGATTACTTTTAATGGTGGCTTGGTTCAAAAGACAAATGGGGAGATTTTGGATAAAAGTGAGTTGACTCGCTCACAGTTAAAACTCTTGTATAATCATCTAGAGCCCTTAGCTCTACCATTTGATGTGCTTAGTGATGGTATTGTCTACAGTCTTGCTTGTCGTGGCAATGTTTCGCATTACCCGCAGGCAAATCCAACCCTTGACTTTGTAACGGTTGATAGCTTTGCTGATATTCCTGAAAATGTGATTTACAACAAGGTGGTTAGTGTCACAAAACCAGAATTTTTGGACCAACAACTCTTAAAATTACCAAAAGAGTTACATCAACATTTTGAAATTTTTAAATCACGTGATATTATAGTAGAAATGATGCCTAAAGGTGTTCATAAAGCTGCTGGATTAAATCAATTGGTAAGACACCTAGGCTTATCATCAGAAAATGTCATGGCTATGGGTGATGAAGAAAACGACCTTTCCATGTTAAAATGGGCTGGGTTAGGTGTTGCTATGGCAAATGGTGTTGCAATCGCAAAAGAAACAGCAGATGTTGTGACAAGTCGTACCAATGATGAGTCTGGCGTCGCAGAAGCTGTTAAAAAATACATTTTAGAAGCTAAGTAGAAAGGATAAGAGGACAGTATGTTCTCTTGGTAGCTTAATATGGGATTATTTGATCGTTTATTTGGAAAGAAAAAGGATACAAAAGAGCAGATTGAAGGACAAGAAACTGCTCAGGCACTTGAAGAAACTTCTGCTGATGAGAGTAAAGAAGTAGCAGAACCAGCTGCCGTTCAAGCTCAAGCAGAAGACGTGATTGAAAGTGAAGTAACTCCAGTTTCTGAAGAAGCTAGCCAGCTAGAAGAAACTAAGGAAGCAGCTGAAGCTGATTTTTCAGGAGTCATGGCAGATTATTATGCTAAAAAAGAAGCAGCCAAAGAGGCTTTAGACCGTGGTGAAACAGTTGAATTTGAAGCTGTTGAAACAAAAAAAGAAGACGTAAAAGAAGAGTCAGTAGAGCCAGTTAATGCACCTGTTGAGACTGAAGAAGAAAAATACAATCGCAGTCTTAAAAAGACACGCACAGGATTTAGCGCACGTTTGAATGCCTTTCTAGCGAATTTCCGTCGTGTGGATGAAGATTTCTTTGAAGAATTAGAAGAAATGCTTATCTTGTCCGATGTCGGTGTTAATGTGGCTACACAATTGACAGAAGACTTGCGTTATGAAGCTAAGCTTGAAAACGCTAAGAAAGCTGATGATTTGAAACGTGTCATCATTGAAAAATTGGTTGAAATCTATGAAAAAGATGGTGTCTTTAACGAACAAATCAATTTTCAAGATGGTTTGACTGTTATGCTCTTTGTCGGAGTCAACGGAGTTGGTAAAACAACATCAATCGGTAAGCTTGCTTATAAATACAAAAATGAAGGCAAGAAAGTCATGCTTGTTGCGGCTGATACTTTCCGTGCTGGTGCCGTTGCTCAGCTTGCTGAATGGGGACGACGTGTTGATGTCCCAGTTGTGATGGGACCAGAAAAAGCAGACCCAGCTTCAGTGGTCTTTGATGGTATGGAAAGAGCTGTCGCTGAAAATGTTGACGTTCTGTTGATTGATACTGCAGGTCGTTTGCAAAACAAAGATAATTTGATGGCAGAGCTTGAAAAAATTGGTCGAATCATTAAGCGCGTGGTACCAGATGCTCCGCACGAAACCCTTCTTGCCCTTGATGCCTCAACAGGTCAAAATGCTCTTAGCCAAGCAAAAGAATTCTCAAAAATCACACCATTAACAGGACTCATCTTGACTAAAATCGATGGAACTGCCAAAGGTGGTGTTGTTCTAGCTATCCGCCAAGAACTTGATATCCCAGTTAAATTCATTGGATTTGGTGAAAAGATTGATGATATCGGTGAATTTGACTCTGAAGACTTTATCCGTGGTCTCCTAGAAGGGATTATTTAAGGAAATGCTTGATTTCGTAAAAGCACATTTATCGACAATTCTCTTGACCTCATCGACGCTTGTCTTAACGCTGATTTATCTTGCAGAAGCTAAGTGGCAAATCATGATGGTTTGGGGAATCTTTACCTTGTTTAACATAGTTAGACTAGCTTTTGCTTATAAGAAAAATAACTAAAAAATACCCACCAGTTTATTAGGCTGGTGGGCGTTTTATTATCTAAAAGACGCGATAAACGTAAGGATTATCAGGGGCATCTGTTTCTTTAATCTTAGAAATGTGTAGAACTGGTAAGTTTTGTTCCAAAGTCTTATCGTACTCAAGACTAATAGTACCAGTTGCCGTAATCCATGTGTTGTTAGGATAGCTAGTAGCATTGCCAGTTGTTAAAAGCCCGTAGACACCTGAATCGGCAATACAGTGAATGATACCAAAACGGAAAAGGAATTGATAACCATCGTGACCTGGTTCATTGTAGACAAAGCCAGTATAAGTGATATTACGTCCAGAAAATTCATCAGGATAAAGGTAGATGAGCTCCATGATTTCCATGTAATTATCGGTTGTAATGGTCAAATCACCAGAACCTTTGTATTTTTTCATTTCTTTTCGCATTTCCTTATCGTAAGCCGCAGAAGTGAAATAAAGGCTGGTATCTGGTTTTAGGTATTGGACACGTGTGCCATCTTCGCTGACTGTTCCAGTTGACCCTGCAGCAAGCGGGAAGTGGTACCCCTTGGCAGAGACCGTTGTAGAATCTAAGGTTACTGTTGGAACTAAAAGTCCGATAAGTACTGGAATAACCAGAATCATTGGACTGGTGATTTTCGCCAATTTTCCATGCAAATGGCTGTGCATTTTCAAATCTTTAACCCAGATAACTAATTGTACGATAGCTAGAACAAATGACAGCACCATGGAAATATATGCTAGGTAAGCGTAGTGGTTATTGATGTACTGATTTAATTTTCCAGAAATTTGTAAGTACATGGTTAATTCAAAATAACCAGCAAGAATTAAAAATCGAATCATCCAATCACCCCCACAAGTAGACAGTAAAGGATAATCATCCCAGCAGAAACGCTAATAAATTGCACGATAAAACGTTTCTTAAAGGAATTGAGCATCATCATGAGATTTTTGATATCCACCATTGGACCAATCAAAAGAAAGGCAAGGACTGGTGCAGTCCCAAAACTTGAGAGAAGTGAAGCACCTATAAAGGCGTCGGCTTCACTACAAAGTGACAAGATGAAGGCTAACAGCATCATCACTAGAATGGCTGTTAAGGCATTTCCACCGATTTTGGTTAGGATATGGGTTGGCAAATAAATCTGCATAGCCGAAGCTACCAAAGACCCAAAGACCAGATAACGCCCAGTGTCGAATAATTCATCGATAGCATGTGCTAAAACGAGGAAAATCTTGCGATACCAAGGTTCACCAGAGTAATTGTGAAAATGACAAGGCGCCATATCTTCTTTTAAAATATTGTCATCAACCACAAAACCAAGCATAATTCCAAGCGTGATAGCAACAACAACAGCACCAAGAAGTCGCAACCACAAGAAGCGCCAGCTATTTCCAAAGGCTGAGTATGTTGCAAAAAGCACGATAGGGTTGATAATCGGTGCTGTGGCTAGAAAGGGAACAGCAGTGTAGCTAGGAACTTTTTTCTCTAGAAAGCGCGTGATGATAGGAATAATCCCACATTCACAGGAAGGGAAAATAAAACCAACGAAGGTTCCAAAGAGAATTCGTAGGAATTTATTTTTAGGGAGGTAACGTTGCACCAAATCAGGTGTCACGTAAACCTCGATAAAACCAGATAAAATCGTTCCAAGCAAAACAAAAGGCAAGGCCTCAATGATAATTGAGATAAAAATCGCAAACCATTGTAAGACACTTGCTGGTAAGTGATTAAAAATGTCCATAAAACTTAATGAGTCGCTTTCTTATCGTTTTTATCCTTACTTTCCTTTTCTTTTTCAGGGTCACTAGAGACTTTTGGAAAACTTGCAAAGTTTGCAAACATTGATTCTAAATCGTCCTGACGTTTGTGAGTGATTGCCATAAGATGGACACCTCTTTTCTAAATATAGTCACCAGTTATTATACTATCATTTGAAAAAATCAGCAAAAGCTAAGCGGATATTTATAAGATAGAATTTGATAAAATTCGGTAAAAGTTAAGTTGAAAATCATCAAAAGAATCAGTAAAAATCCCAGCTTTAAGAGTTTTTTTGATATAATAGAAAGGCTATGAAAAATGAAAATATACATAAAATTGCTCAAGAATTAACAATTAAAGAGAACCAAATTGCCAAAGTTCTCGAGTTGACAAGCGAAGGAAATACCATTCCTTTCATCGCTCGTTATCGTAAAGAAATGACTGGTAATTTGGATGAAGTTCAAATTAAGGCTATCATTGATTTGGATAAAAGCATGACAGCTTTAGCTGAACGCAAAGCAACGGTATTAAGTAAAATTGAAGAACAAGGAAAATTAACAGCTGAGCTCAAAAAAGCAATTGAGGCAGCTGAAAAATTGGCTGACGTTGAAGAACTTTACCTTCCTTACAAAGAAAAACGTCGTACTAAAGCAACCATTGCCAGAGAAGCAGGGCTATTTCCCCTAGCACGCCTGATTTTGCAAAATAAAGCTTCGCTTGAAAAAGAAGCTCAAGCTTTTATTTGTGATGGGTTTGAAACAGCTGATAAAGCTATCGCAGGAGCTTGTGAAATCTTGATTGAATCTTTCTCAGAAGACAATCGCCTTCGCTCATGGGTTTACAATGAAATCTGGTCATATAGTTCTGTTGTTTCGAGCGTTAAAGATGAAACTGCTGATGATAAAAAAACGTTCCAAATCTATTATGATTTCTCAGAAAAAGTTTCTAAAATGCAAGGCTACCGCATTTTAGCTCTTAATCGTGGTGAAAAATTAGGCATTTTAAAAGTTGGTTTTGACCATAATACTGATAAAATGATTCGCTTCATGGCTTCACGTTTTAAAAATAGAAATGCTTATATCGACGATGTCATCTCAAAAACTATTAAGAAAAAAATCGTTCCTGCTATGGAACGCCGTATTCACAGTGAATTGACAGAAAGTGCTGAAGATGGGGCTATCGAGCTCTTCTCAGAAAATCTTCGCAACTTGCTTTTAGTATCACCGTTAAAAGGTAAGATGGTTCTTGGTTTTGACCCTGCCTTTCGTACAGGAGCCAAGCTAGCCGTGGTTGACCAAACGGGTAAACTCATGACAACACAAGTGATTTACCCAGTTGCACCTGCTAGCCAAGCCAAAATCGAACAGTCTAAAAAAGATTTAGCTGAGCTCATTTCTAGCTATGGCATTGAAATTATCGCTATCGGAAATGGAACAGCTAGTCGTGAAAGTGAAGCATTCGTAGCGCAAGTCTTGAAAGATTTTCCAGACGTTTCTTATGTTATTGTCAATGAAAGCGGAGCTTCTGTTTACTCTGCTTCTGAGCTTGCTCGTCATGAGTTCCCAGACTTGACGGTTGAAAAACGTTCTGCCATTTCTATTGCTCGTCGTCTTCAAGACCCTTTGGCAGAATTGGTTAAAATCGATCCAAAATCAATTGGTGTCGGCCAATACCAGCACGATGTAAGCCAGAAAAAATTGGCTGAAAACCTAGATTTCGTTGTTGATACCGTGGTTAACCAAGTCGGAGTGAATATTAACACAGCAAGTCCAGCACTCTTGTCACATGTATCAGGACTAAATAAAACTATTTCAGAAAATATCGTTAAATACCGTGATGAACACGGTCGTATCACTTCTCGTGAAGAAATCAAGAAAGTGCCACGTTTGGGAGCTAAAGCTTTTGAACAAGCAGCAGGTTTCTTACGCATTCCAGGTGCTGAAAACATTCTTGATAATACAGGTGTTCACCCTGAGTCATATAAAGCCGTTGAACGCTTGCTGAAAGAACTTGATATCACTGATTTGGATGATTCTGCTAAGGCAAAACTTCAAGCAGTGTCTGTAAAAGATATGGCTGAAACAATCAGCCTAGGTCAAGAAACGCTGAAAGATATTATTGCTGATCTCTTAAAACCAGGTCGTGATTTGCGTGATGATTTTGAAGCACCTGTCCTTCGCCAAGATGTGCTTGATATTTCTGACCTTGAAATCGGACAAAAATTAGAAGGGACTGTTCGAAATGTGGTCGATTTTGGTGCCTTTGTTGATATCGGTCTTCACGATGATGGCTTGATTCACATTTCACAAATGAGCAAATCTTTTGTCAAACATCCTAGCCAAGTGGTTTCTGTTGGTGATGTGGTCACAGTGTGGGTTTCAAAAATCGATAAAGAGCGTGGCAAAATTAACCTTTCTTTGGTAGATTTACGTGAACTTAACTAATTACGTCAGAGAAGTTTCACAAGAAGATTTTGGAAAAGCCTTCCGACATACAGCTATCTGGAACACTCGTCTCAGGACAACTGGCGGACGCTTTTTCCCAGCTGATGGGCATCTAGATTTTAATCCAAAAATCCTTGAGGTGTTTGGACTGGATACCTTTCGAAAGATTGTTCGTCATGAGCTTTGCCATTATCATCTTTATTTTGAAGGAAAAGGTTACAAACACGCTGACGCAGATTTTAAAGAATTACTTCAAAAGGTTGATGGGCTTCGCTACGCCCCTGCGATAGCAAGTGAGAAGCATTATCATTACTATCGTTGTCAAAAGTGCGGGCAAGAGTATCGTAGAAAACGCCGTGTCAATACCAAAAAATACCGTTGCGGCCGCTGTCATGGCAAACTCTTAGAAATCAAAAGTCTAGAAACTTAGAGAACTATCAGAAACAGACTTTCTAATTATAAAATCAGTCGTAAGGCTGATTTTATTTGTAAAGTAATTAGGTATAATCATTATAGTGAGAAAAGAAGGAAGGGATAAAGATGAAATCAGCTCTTTATAAACAGCGAAAGAATAAACTGGTTTGTGGTGTTTGCGCCGGAATTGCTGATAAGTTTGGCTGGGACTTGCCTTTGACACGTGTCCTAGCAGCATTGCTAATGTACTTTTATGGCTTTGGCATTTTGCTTTACATCCTCTTAGCAATTTTTCTTCCTTACAAAGAAGATCTCGATCGTGACAACTATGGTACGGGGCCACGTCGAAGAAAGGATGCTGAAGTTGTCGACGATGATGACGACAATGACGGCTGGTTCTGGTAATCACTGACAAATAGAGTTTTTAATGTTGCAATCAAAAATGTCTAGATAAGTATAACAGGAACTTATCCTAGTCTATGAAACAAGAAAAGGTTTGGGAAAAGTCTCAAGCCTTTTTACGTGTACTTGGAAAAGCTAATAATTAATTTTCAAAAGCTTGCGTGAGCGCTTACTTTTTAGGCTGATTGTGATATAATAATGAAAAAAGAGGAAAAGGATTGAACAGAATTGTTACTTTAGTGAAAATGGACTTGTTATAAGAAAAGCCTATTTTTATCGTTTTCAATTCATTTTACATTTTTTGTAAAAAGTTCATGGTATGAGACATGTCAGTTACTGTAAAAATGTTAGTCGACAAGGTAAAACTTGATGTTATCTACGGTGATGATGACTTATTATCAAAAGAGATTACAACGTCAGATATTTCACGTCCAGGTCTTGAAATGACTGGCTATTTTGATTATTATTCACCAGAGCGTTTGCAGCTTTTAGGGATGAAAGAATGGTCATATCTAACGAAAATGACCTCACACAACCGTCGTCATGTCCTAAGAGAAATGATTAAGCCAGAAACACCAGCCATTATCGTGGCGCGTAATTTGGCTATTCCAGAGGAAATGATTAGCGCTGCTAAGGAAAAAGGCATTGCGATTTTGCAAAGTCACGTTCCAACTAGTCGTTTGTCTGGTGAAATGTCATGGTATCTTGATTCTTGTTTGGCAGAACGTACAAGTGTTCATGGTGTCTTAATGGACATCTACGGCATGGGTGTCTTGATTCAAGGAGACTCTGGTATTGGTAAAAGTGAAACAGGTCTTGAGTTGGTTAAACGTGGTCACCGTTTGGTAGCTGATGACCGTGTGGATGTTTTTGCTAAAGATGAAGAAACTCTTTGGGGTGAACCAGCTGAGATTCTTCGTCATTTGCTAGAAATTCGCGGAGTCGGGATTATCGACGTTATGAGCCTATACGGTGCAAGTGCTGTTAAGGATTCATCACAAGTTCAATTGGCCATTTACCTTGAAAATTATGAGTCAGGAAAAGTCTTTGACCGTCTTGGAAATGGTAATGAAGAGCTTGAGTTGTCAGGAGTCAAAATTCCACGTCTACGTATTCCGGTTCAAACTGGTCGAAACATGTCAGTTGTCATTGAGGCAGCTGCCATGAATTATCGTGCCAAACAAATGGGATTTGATGCGACGAAGACTTTTGAAGAACGCTTGACCCAACTCATTACAAAGAATGAGGGGAACCAATGATTAATCCAATCGCGATTCAATTTGGTCCCTTTGCCATTCGCTGGTATGCGCTTTTCATTGTTTCTGGTATGCTTCTAGCAGTTTATTTAGCTATGAAGGAAGCACCACGACGTAAGATTATTCCAGATGATATTTTAGATTTTATTTTAATTGCTTTTCCAATAGCGATTATCGGGGCTCGTCTTTATTATGTGATATTTGATTTTGACTATTACGCTAGTCAGCCTTGGACTGAGATTTTTGCAGTATGGCATGGTGGTCTAGCCATTTATGGTGGTTTGCTGACGGGAGCCATTGTTCTCTTTGTCTTTTCTTATTATCGTGCCATTAATCCACTTGATTTCTTGGATATCGCTGCTCCTGGTGTGATGATTGCGCAAGCTATTGGGCGCTGGGGAAACTTTATCAATCAAGAAGCTTATGGTAAAGCTGTTAAGAGTCTTGACTACTTGCCTGATTTCATTAAAAATCAAATGTATATCGACGGTAGTTACCGCGTTCCGACCTTTTTATACGAGTCAATGTGGAACTTGCTTGGGTTTATCATTATCATGAGTGTGAGACACCGTCCACGTTTTCTAAAACAAGGAGAAGTGACGTTCTTTTATTTGATTTGGTATGGTTGCGGACGCTTTGTGATTGAAGGCATGCGAACAGATAGTTTGATGTTCTTAGGTATGCGAGTGTCACAATGGTTGTCAGCCGTATTAATTCTTCTTGGAATTGTCTTGATCGTTTGGAGAAGAAACCAAAAAGATATTCCTTATTATCAGGAATAAGTGCTTAGGAGATAGGAGATAAGATGTTAGAAGTAGCTTTGTTAATTTTTGCCATCGCTTTTGCAGTTATGGTTGGCGTTTTTATACCAATTGGTGTTAAACTATATAAAACAGTTGATGTTGTTAATGAGACTATTGAGGAGTCAAAAGAAACGATTAAAGTGTTGACAAGTGATGTGAATGTCTCGCTTCACCAAGCCAATGAAATCCTCGCTAAAGCTAACGTTTTAGTAGAAGATGTCAATGGCAAAGTATCAACGATTGATCCTTTGTTTGTCGCAGTAGCAGACCTTTCAGAATCAGTTTCTGATTTGAATGCGCAAGCGCGTCGTCTCTCTCAAAAAGCCACTCAAGCGACATCAAATGTTGGTAAAGCTAGTGCAGCTTATGCTGTCGGTAAAGTTGCCTCAAAACTATTAAAAAAGGAGAAAGAGCATGAGTAAATTATTGAGAAATGTGATTATTGGTGTTGCCTCAGGTGCAGCCGCAGCTTATTTCCTATCTACTGAAAAAGGTAAAGAATTACAGAAAAAAGCAAGTAAAGCATATCAAGCTTACAAAGAAAATCCTTCTGAATACCATCAAAAAGCTAAAGATAAGGCAACAGAATACACTGACTTAGCAGTAGACACTTTTAACGATTACAAAGAAAAATTTGAATCAGGCGAACTAACAACTGATGAATTTCTTGAAATTGTTAAAGAAAAAGGTCAAGCAGCTGCTGACTATGCGACTGAAAAAGTATCAGAATTAACATCAAAAGTATCTGATGTCGTTGATGATGTTGCTGATAAAGCAGAAGATGTCAAAGAAGATGTGGAAGCTGAAGTTGATGATATTATCATTGATTACACAGCAAAAGAAGATGAAACACCTTCTGAAGAACCAAAAGTTGAACCTGAAAAATCAGAAGAAGATACTAAAGCATAATAAAAAGGCGGTCCAAAGGGCCGCTTTTTTCGTATTAAAAAACTCCCAGCAATGGGAGTTTTGTTTATCAATGTCTTAATGACCAAATAATGCTTGAAACAGCTGACGTAATGGCTAGGCTGATAAGAGAGGCAAACAAGAAAGCCCAGATTGGCGCCAGATTCAAGACAAGTAAAAAGAAAGATACCACAACAGTGGAAATAGCAAATAAAGCGATACGGGCAAAGAACATGAGTTCCTTGAGCTTAGCGCTTCTGTGATTAATTTCCTGAAATTCGTAAAATTTAGGGGTATCATCTACCTGAAGATGTTGTTCTTGTTCTTCAAGGTCTTTATGTTGCTTTAACGGTGTTGGCATAATCCCTCTCCTCTATTTCAACTGATATCATACCATAAATTAATATATTTGTCACCTTTTTTTAAAAAAGGCTCTTGACTCTTTGTTAAAAATATGTTTAAAATAGTTGTTCCTCTTTTTTGTTTCAAAATGAGGATTTCTTTTTGAGTCTCTCCTCTCATAAAGTTTTGCTCATTCTGAAGCTAGATTAAAATACTTTAGAAAGCTATAACAAAAGGATTCTGAGGAGATCTGAGTGACGAATTGTTATAGGAGTGGTATAATTAAAACGTTATGGAAAAAATAATTATTACTGCGACAGCTGAATCTATTGAGCAGGTTAAAGAGCTCTTAGATGCAGGTGTTGACCGCATTTATGTGGGTGAAGAAAATTATGGTTTGCGTTTACCGCACAATTTCTCTTATGATGAACTTCGTGAAATTGCTGAATTGGTTCATGCTGCTGGTAAAGAATTGAGTGTTGCATGTAATGCTTTGTTGCACCAAGACATGATTAATGCCATTCGTACTTATCTAGATTTCTTGAAAGAAATCAAAGTGGATTATGTTGTGGCATGCGATGCTGGTCTTTTCCACGTCAATAAAGTTGAAGGCTACAATTTCAAGATGATTTACGATGCTTCAGTTTTCGTGACATCAAGTCGTCAAGTAAACTTCTGGGGTGACCACGGAGCAAGTGAAACAGTTCTTGCGCGTGAAATCCCATCAGCAGAGTTGTTCCAAATGTCTGAAAATCTTCGCTACCCAGCTGAAGTACTTGTTTACGGAGCAACTGTTATTCATCATTCAAAACGTCCGTTGTTGCAAAATTACTATAATTTTACACACATTGATGATGAAAAAACACGTGAACGTGGTCTTTTCCTTGCTGAACCAAGTAACAAAGACTCACACTATTCAATTTACGAAGACAAGCACGGTACACACATCTTTGATACTGACGACCTTGATATGATGCCAAAAATAACTGAGTTGGTTGAACATAACTTTACACACTGGAAATTAGATGGTATTTATTGCCCAGGTCATGATTTTGTTGAAATCGCAAAAATCTTTGTGAAAACAAAAGCCTTGATGGAAGCTGGTGAATTCACATCAGATCAAGCTTTCTTGTTTGATGAAGAAATCCGTAAATTGCATCCAAAAGGTCGTACACTTGGAACTGGATTCTACGAATTTGATCCAGAAGAAGTCAAATAAGGCTCACGCAAATAGCTGTTTATCATGATTGAGTTACTATTTCAGGGCATGATAAGCAGGATTACACAGTTAAATGGATAAAGCTTAGCGTTTATCAAAAATCATTTTTACTATCTTGAAAATAGGAAGATTATAATGTCAAAAAATAATTTTAAACGTCCAGAGGTTTTAGCACCTGCTGGAACTCTTGAAAAATTAAAAGTCGCTGTAGATTACGGAGCAGATGCAGTCTTCGTAGGTGGTCAACAATTCGGTCTTCGTAGCCGTGCTGGTAACTTCACTATGGAAGAATTGCAAGAAGGTATTAATTACGCTCACGCTCGTGGCGCTCGTGTCCACGTCGCAGCAAACATGGTTACTCACGAAGGAAACGAAGTTGGTGCAGGAGAGTGGTTCCGTCAACTTCGTGATATGGGATTAGATGCAGTTATCGTATCAGACCCAGCCATGATTACAATTTGTTTAACAGAAGCACCAGGTTTAGAAGTCCATGTGTCTACACAAGCTTCTACAACTAACTATGAAGCATTCGCTTTCTGGGAAGAAGTTGGTGTATCACGTGTTGTTTTGGCGCGTGAAGTTGGGGTTGCTGAAATTGCAGAAATCCGCAAACACACATCACTTGAAATTGAAGCCTTCGTTCACGGGGCAATGTGTATCGGTTATTCAGGACGTTGTGTCCTTTCAAACCACATGAGTCACCGTGATGCTAACCGCGGTGGATGCTCACAATCTTGCCGTTGGAAATATGACCTTTACGATATGCCATTTGGTCAGGAACGTAAAAGTCTTGAAGGTGAAATTCCAGAACCATTTTCAATGTCATCAGTTGACATGTGTATGATTGAACACTTACCAGATTTGATTGACAATGGTGTAGATAGCTTCAAGATTGAAGGTCGTATGAAATCAATTCACTACGTGTCAACAGTTACAAACTGCTACCGAGCAGCTGTTGATGCTTACCTAGAAAGCCCAGCAAAATTCGAAGCCATCAAAGGCGAATTGCTTGATGAGCTTTGGAAAGTTGCTCAACGTGAATTGGCAACTGGTTTCTACTACAAAACACCAACAGAAAACGAGCAACTCTTTGGCGCTCGTCGTAAAATACCACAATATAAATTTGTCGGAGAAGTTGTTGCCTTTGATGAATCAACAATGACAGCAACTATCCGTCAACGTAACGTTATCCTCGAAGGAGACAAAGTCGAATTTTATGGACCAGGTCTTCGTCACTTTGAAACAACAATCAAAGACTTGCACGATGCTGATGGAAATAAAATCGACCGCGCTCCAAATCCAATGGAATTACTAACAATCACTGTCCCACAAGCTGTTCAGCCTGGTGATATGATTCGTGCTTGTAAAGAAGGTTTAGTCAACCTTTATAAAACAGACGGTTCAAGCAAAACCGTTCGTGCATAATTAATGCAGTAATAATAAAAAAATGAACGACTGATAAACATTTGTGTTTAGGTCGTTCATTTTTTGTTGAGATTTTGCAACTGAGATTTTCTAACTGTCGGCG
Organism: Streptococcus ruminicola; assembly: GCF_011387195.1. NCBI lineage: Bacteria > Bacillati > Bacillota > Bacilli > Lactobacillales > Streptococcaceae > Streptococcus > Streptococcus ruminicola. The sequence goes on along the minus strand of NZ_CP046919.1, from coordinate 309,326 downwards.
GCACTAAGCTTAGACGCTTGATGTCATCAATAGGAATAATGGTTGAAATGTTTTTTTGAAAGTTCTTCAAAATGAGCTTGCCATTTTTAGCATCGTATTTGACCAAATCCCCTGTGAAACTTTCGTCCTCATAAATGGCATGAAGGGCAAGATGCTTGTTTTGGGCTTCCTTGATGATGGTAATGATTTTATTAGCTTTTAAATTAATCTCACTTGTCTGTGGCGCTCGAAAGTCAATGTAAGCTTGCGCTTGTTTTTTAAATTGCTTAATAATATTTTTCATAGTCATTTATCCTAAAAATTGATAAAATGATTATACACCTTTTAAGAAAAAAAATAAATAATCAAAAGTTTAGAAATTTTTTTACGAATATATTAAGTAGGAGGAGATAAATATGTCAGAATTTAAATTTGAAATCGTTGAACACTTGCTTACCCTATCAGAAAGCGATAAAGGATGGACAAAAGAATTGAACCGTGTCAGCTTTAACGGTGCTGAACCGAAATTTGATATTCGCTCTTGGAGCCCAGATCACAGCAAGATGGGCAAAGGTGTGACACTTACAAACGATGAATTCAAAATCATTTTGGATGCTTTTCGTTCATGATAAAAAAGTCAGCTAATCATTTTTCAAAATGGTTGGCTGTTTTTTTGTGATTAAGGCTGGTCAAATGCCACATTTTCCTCTATAATAGCCCTTGTAAACGTAATCATAAGATTTTTAGGTGAGGACAAATGGCAAATTTGCAGTATAAAAACTATATTTTTGATTTTTACGGTACCTTGGTTGATATTGAGACTGATGAGAAAAATCCCCAATTATGGGCGCAAATGGCAGAACTTTATCGTGCTTATGGAGCTGATTATACTGGACCAGCTCTAAAGACACATTATGATGCTTTGATTAAACGCCAAGAAGAGCAGTTGCGTAAGCGACTAAAACTAGAACATGTCGAAGTTGATTTGGTTCATGTCTTTATCGAACTCATGTTAGAAGCGCCGCAAAAACATGCGACAGATAGTATCATTCTTGATTTGGAAACTTGGGGAAATCTGATTGCTCAGACCTTTAGAATGCTGTCGCGCAAAAAATTGCAAGCTTACGAAAATACGCTAGCCACTTTGAAAACATTAAAAGAAGCAGGAGCTACGGTCATTTTACTTTCAAATGCTCAGCGTGCATTTACCCAAGCAGAGATTGAAATGACAGGATGCAGAGAATTTTTGGATAAGATTTACATCTCATCAGACCATAAAATGAAGAAACCGCAGGTTGACTTTATGAACCTTGTCCTGAAGGAAAATCAACTTGACCCTAAAGAAACCGTCATGGTCGGCAATGACTTCACCAGCGACATGGCAATCGCACAAGCAGCAGGCATGGATGGCATTTTGCTAAACACCTTCCCATACAGCCAAGAAGACATTCAAAACCTTAACACCATGAATGCCAAAGTGATTAATGATATCAGTGAGTTGGTGGGGTGAGAGAATGAAAAAGAGTTTGGAAATTTTCCAAGCTCTTTTTATGTTATAAAGATTAGTAACGTTTCAAATGCTATAATTTCTTAACTTATTGTTTGAATAATAAAGTAAAGCGACTAAAAGCAAAACTCCTGCAAATAGCACAACAAAAATGCGCCATGATAAGAAAACAGCAATAAATCCAAAGAACAGAGAACCAATGGCAAGTGTTGGAATAGTTATTGTATAAAAAGCACTAAATACTTTTCCAAGGTGCTCATTTGGAATTTCAGTTTGTAAAATTGGCTTTTGAGCAACATGTGTTACTCCTAAAAATAGGCATGACATAAACCAAATTAGCAAGATGACGAAACGATTTTGTGCCAATGCAGTGGATCCAATTCCGATTCCAAAAATAACAGTTGCTAGCCAAAAAGCTTTACCGTAACTTAGTTTTTGTAGTAAAAAATTTGCCACAAAGGTTGTTCCGAGCAAAGTTCCCACAGCACAAGCAGATACTAAAAGACCGTAAAAGGCAGAGTTACCAACTTCTTTAGCAATTAGGAGTTGATAAACGTTGAATCCACCAAAGAGAAAGTTAAGAATAGCCACTCCAAGTGTAATTGAAAATACGACTTTATTTTTCAAAATAAAGCGAAGTCCGCTAAGGAAGTCTGTTTCTTCAATACTTTTTTCAATTTTTTCTTTAAATCTTATCTTTCTAAACAAAATGATTGATCCCAAGAAAGTAAAGACATCAATAAAAAGTAAAGGAATATAACTGATAACAGAAAGTAAGAATCCACTAATGGCAGTGAAGACGTATTCTGTTCCGTTGTAAGCTATAGACATATACATCTCTGCTTTTGCTAAATCTTTTGAAGCGACAATCTTTGGAACCAGCGCATCTTGAACAGTGTAAGTATTTAGCCCGACAGTTGAGGCGATGAAAACACAAGTAAAAATAATGGCTAAACTAAGATTAGCATTTATGCCTTTTAGGCACATTCCCATAATGATACCTAGTACTGCTAATAGTTGTGCCCACTCTAATAGTACTAATAGAAATTTTTTAGGGTGAGAGTCAATCTTCTTTCCAAAAACAAAAGAAAAGGTATTGGGAATAAAAATTAAAAAATTCAATAACCCAACATACCAAGCACTATTTGTCATTTCTAAGACATACCATGATAGAACAATAGTGTAAATTGAATCACCACAATTGCTAATTAGCCGTCCCAGAAAAACATGACTAAAGTCTTTATATTTTTTTAATATCATAAATCGTCCTTTCGCAGCTATAATTATAGCTGATCTCAATATTTTGTCAATATAAAAAATATTGAAACAATTCAAATGTTAATAGTATGATTAATGCTATTTAAATGGTAAGATAGAGAAAAAGCCACATAAAATGACCTTTTATAAAAACAATTTTTCTGTTTTGATGATGATTTCGCTGATTTCTTTTGGGCTTTTTTGAAAATCACTTTCAATCCATGCAGAAATGATTCGCTCAAAAGAAGCGCAGAAGGCTTGAATAACCAAATCATCAGAAATCTTAGTTTTTTGCTTGATTCGATTTTTGAGATTAACGTTGCTAGTAATCAATTCCTCTAGCAATACGCGAACCGTTTTAGAAAACTGCACATGCGGTGCTTGATAAATTGCCTTGAAATGTTTGGCATCTGATTTGATGCATTCGAGACTTTCAAGAATTTTCTCTGGTTTATCAAGGTTTCCTTTGGATAAAATATTTCGGAATTTTTGAGATGTCTTTTCACCGATTGTAGTAGCAAGATCGTCTTTATCAAGAAAATGCTGATAAAAGGTTCCTCGGCTAACGCCAGCTTTTTTGGTAATATCAGAAACACTGATTTCTGAATAATCTTTTTCAAGAAGTAATTCAATAAGGGCGTTTTTTAGTTTTTCAACACTGTTAGTTTTTCGAATATTAGTCATTTTTTATTAATTAGACACATTATTAAAATTTGTTATGTTATTTTGCTTGCTAATATTGTATTATTTTTTTGTAAAATATTAAAGCGTTGACTGACCATGTCAATACTTCACGAGGTTTTATGAAGAAAGGATAGGAATATGTCAAAGACAAGGAAACTATTTGGGTTTATTGGTTTAGTTTTAGCCATGTTTATGGGAGCTTTAGATGCTACTATCGTTAATATCGCTTTACCAGATATTATGAAGCATCTCAATTCTAGTCTGACGGATACAAGCTGGGTGGCAACAATCTATGTTTTAGCGATGGCTGTTTTTATTATCACGGCTTCAAAATTAGCTGACTTGTATGGTCGCAGGTTGGTCATGCTGATTGGTGTTGCATTGTTTGGGATTTTCTCTTTTGCTTGCATGACAGCAAGTTCACTAGGATTATTAATCTGCTATCGCTTTTTCCAAGGAATTGGCGGAGCTATTCTAACGCCGCTTGTTTTACCAATGGGGATTGCACTTTTTGGAAAATCAAATACCAGCAAAGTTTCAGCGGTTATAGGGGCTTTTAGTGCTCTAGCAGCCGCAAGTGGTCCAGTTATCGGTGGCTTTATCATTCACTGGGCAAGTTATAACTGGATTTTTGGGATTAATATTCCGATTGCTATTATTTCCTTTGTGCTCATTCTTTTTGGAAATGAAGAAACATATGACTTGAGTATTGCTAAAGAGATTGACTGGCTTGGTATGCTGTTTTTGACCTTTGCTTTAGGAGGTTTGACATTTGGTCTCTTAGAAGGTAAAGAATATGGTTGGAGTTCAGCCATTATTCTATCAAGCTTTGCCATTAGTTTGGTCGGCTTAGTTTTGCTAATTTTTGTCGAAGGCAAAGTAAAATCTCCGATTATTGAGCTATCGTTGTTTAAAGAAAAAACGTTCACAGCATCAAGTATCATTTATTTGATTTTTGGATTTGCAATCATTGTTCCCTCATTGATTTTGAATTATTTTCTTCAAAATGTTCGTGGGTTTACAGCTTTACATTCTGCCTATCTCATTGTGCCAACGTCTCTAGCGATTGCTGTCGGAATGCCTCTGGCAACAAAAATGTATCAAAAGATTTCTGCGAGATTTCTCATTATCATCGGTATGTTTATCGCAGCAGCTGGCTTTTCATGTTGAATCTAGTTCAGTTTGATACTTCAGAAACTATCATTATTTGTTGTAACGTTATTATTGGTCTTGGATTAGGATTTATGGCAATGTCCATGACAGCGTCTGTAAAATATCTTCCAGTTACTAAGGCAGGAATTGGTTCAGGGATTATCAATGCTGCTCGCTACATCGGTCAAGCAGTTAGTATGGCTTTACTTGTAACCATTTTAAATGGCAATATTAGCACCGCAAAAGACAATATCAGACACGATGCCTATGTCCAAATTGATAAACATGTTTTATCTGATTCTGTGAAATCTGTTGCTAAAATGGAAATCAAAGAAATCTTTGACTCTACAAGCAAGACAACTGACTCTTCTAAACAACAAAGCCAAATGTTTACGAAGGTAAAAGCTGCAGCTAAAAAAACTGACAACCTCCCACTTCCTAAAAAAGGTAGTGATTATCGAAAACTCTATGATGCTAACAGTCAGTTAGCTGCAGGCACAGAAAAAGTTGTGGCAAATCTCCCAGAGCAACTTAGCTCAGCACTATTGCCGTTAAGCCAAGGACAAACACAACTAGGACAAGGTATTCAACTTCTAGCCCAAAAAGAAGAACTAACTGATACCTTCCAAAAGATTAAAGACTCTAAAAACAAAAATCTTAGCCGAGCCTTTAACCAAGTCTTCATCATCGGTTCTTTGATTGTCCTAATCACAAGCCCACTTGCTTACTTCACCGATAAAAAAGAGTGATGGAGAAAATTTGAGTATAACAAAACCACCTGCTAAAAAAGTAGGTGGTTTTTAATGAAAAAAATCTAATTTTTAGATAATTAGAGTATTGAAAAAGATGATTAGAAGTATTAGAATAGTTAACAGATGTCATTATGGAGGAGTTTATATTTTAGTACTGTTAATTTTTTGTTATTAGATTAGATAAGATGCTGATATCGAATCATATAATCATATATGGATAAAACATGAGACTTCTTTAATGTATAATGACGACTGATTTCAAATTAATTATTATTGGAGATGCTATGAGAATTGATTTATCAGATGAACAAATATTTATTGATAATTATCTTGAGTTAGATAAGCCTATCAATTTTATTTTTGGTAAAAATGGGACTGGAAAAAGTACTATTACTAAATTGATTAATGAACAAATAGTTGATAAAGACGTAAGGATTTATCAAGGAATCAAGAGTGTGATTGCGAATGGAAAACTTAATTCGGTTGTATTAGGTGAAGAGAATGTAGCTGCTCAAAAGAAAATTGAGGCGTACGAAAAAGAAATTGTTGAACTTGAAGATTCAAAATTAAATTTTGAAGCGGAAAAACAGGATTGGAAAGATAAAATAATTTCTAAGAATACGGAGATTTCTCGTCAATCAAGAAAAATTAAAAGTTTTTATAGTGAGTCTGCAAAGAAAATAAAAAATAATCCCCTTCATATCGCTGTTCCTTCTTATCAGTCTCCAAACTTTGAAAAAGAATTGAAGTACGCCTTTCATTTGTCGGAGAATGAGAAGAACGATTGTAGAAAGTATTTAAAAACAGATGAAAAAATTGCTAAGAAAATTAGTATAAGAAAAAATAATTTTGTAGAAATACTAGAAACTACAAATTCTCTTTTAGAGAGTAAAGTTGAAGAAGAGCAATGTGTTATAAGATTAGATTCAGATGATAAGAAAAAATTTGCTCAAACAGGTATAGAAATTCATGAGAGAGGAGAGATTTGTTCTTTTTGTGGTAATCCAATACCGGATAAGGTTTTTGATGAATTAGAGACGTTTTTTTCTGTTTCTAAGATTAAGAAATTTGAAACAAGTTTAGAAAATAAAATTAGAGAAATTAAGCAAATAAGGTCAGAAATTAAATCTATTACGATAAAGGAAGATGATTTCTACCTACAGTTTCATGATGATATAAGAAACTATAAAGATGAGTTAGAAACTATTATCAATGAACAGGATCGGTTTTTAACGACTCTTGAAAATGCGTTAGTTTCTAAATTTGCTCAACTCTTTTCAGCTTCCACTCTTATTTCGACAGCAATTTTACCTAAATCCAGTGAAGATATAATTCTAAAATATAATAATATTGTCGAATGTAACAACTCGGAAAATTTACCTTGGTTAAAAAATTTTTCTAGAGATTTGTTGCGATTTGACCTAATTCATACCTATGTTTCTAAATCTGATTTGAATAGTCAATTAAAACAGTTATCGCTATTAAAAAATGAAGAATCACAGCTTATTAAAAAATTAAGTGAATCTGAAAATGAAATTGAGAAAGTAGAAAAGCAGATTTCAGAAATCCATTCAAAAATTTTAATTGAGATGGAAAAAACAAGATCTGAGAAAAAGTTAGCTAATAATATAAATAAAAAATTAAAGTTATATGTACCTTTTCAACTAGAACATGTTGAAGCTAAACAGGGAAATCACCAAGGATATTATAGAATTAAAGATGTTTTTTCACAGAATGACGAGTATAGAGATGTTAATTCTCTGTCTAAAGGTGAGAAAAATATCATAGGTTTTCTCTACTTCATTGAAAAGTTAAATGAACAGACTGATTCTCAATTGGATAAAATTATTATTTTTGATGATCCTATGGATTCAAACGATGATATGATGCAGTATATTATTGTAACTGAAATTCAAGAATTGATGAAGCAAATAGATAAGAATAAGAGGAATGATATTCTAATTATTATGACACATAATGTTCATTTCTACATAAATGTTAAATATAATCGTTTATATAAGGATGGTAAGGATCGCAATGGTGCTCATAAATCAGGTGACAAATTTATTCGTCTTCAGAAAACTGATTTTAAAACCAAATTTAAAATTCTTGATTCAGAAGGACAAGATTTTTCAACAAGCTATGAATTATTGTGGAAAGAGTTAAGATTTCTTTATGAGTATGATAGGCCTAACTTAATGTTAAACTCCATAAGAAGAATTATTGAGACATTTACTAAATTTAATAAGATAGATGATTTCTACAAAGATAACAGAGAGGCTCAAAAACTATTTAATGTAAATTCACATTCAATTGATGATTTAGAGGCAGATTTAAATGGAAAAAATAAAGAACAGATAGTTGGTTTATTAAAAGAGTGTTTCAAGTCGAATGGAGCAGAAAGGCATTACCAATTATACTGGAGGTCGTCTAATAAGTAACTAAACTAAAAAGAATCTCATCTAAAGTAGTTATAATCCATAATATTTAAAACCTTTCCTTGAATTATGTACTGACCCCCAAAAGTTAGACAAAAAATCTAACGATTGGGGGGAGGCCAAGCTTTCAACCAAGTCTTTATCATCGGTTCTTTGATTGTCCTAATCACAAGCCCACTCGCTTACTTCACTGATACAAAAGAAAAAAAGTGATGGAGAAAATTTGAGTATAGGAAAACCACTAGCTTAGCTAGTGGTTTTTATTCTATATTCTTTCCGCTAAATTATTTCATTGTAGGGAACAACAAAGCGTCGCGGATTGTTGTTGTATCTGTAAGGAGCATGACAAGACGGTCGATACCGATACCAAGTCCACCTGTTGGTGGCATACCGTATTCAAGGGCTTCGACGTAGTCGTAGTCAACACCTGTTGCTTCGTCATCACCAAGTTCTTTGGCTTTAGCTTGTGCTTCGAAACGGGCCAATTGGTCGATTGGGTCGTTAAGCTCTGAATAAGCGTTACCGTATTCTTTAGTCATGATGAAGAGTTCGAAACGGTCAGTGAAGCGTGGGTCTTCTGCATTTTTCTTAGCAAGAGGAGAAACTTCAACTGGGTGTCCGTATACGAATGTTGGTTGAGTCAATGTTTCTTCAACGAATTCTTCGAAGAAGGCATTGATAATGTGACCAACTGAAGTGAAGTGTTTTTCAACTGGAACATTTTTCTCTTTAGCAAGTTCTTGAGCTTCTTCAAGAGTCATTTCTTTCCAGAAGTCTACACCAGTAACTTCTTTGATAGCGTCAACCATGTGGATACGTTTGAATGGTTTGTCGATAGCAATTTCAGTACCTTGGTAAGTGATAGGTCCGTTACCGTTAACAGCAGCTGAAGCGTTTTGGATGATACCTTCTGTGATATCCATGATATCTTTGAAGTCAGCGTATGCTTGGTAAAGCTCGATCATAGTGAACTCAGGGTTGTGAGTTGCATCCATACCTTCGTTACGGAAGACACGTCCGATTTCGTAAACTTTTTCCATACCACCAACGATAAGACGTTTCAAGTGAAGTTCCAAAGCGATACGAAGAACCATGTCCATATCTTGCGCATTGTGGTGAGTAACGAATGGACGGGCAGCAGCACCACCAGCTTCGTTGTGAAGAACTGGAGTTTCAACTTCTAAGAAGCCAAGTCCATCAAGGTAACGACGGATTTCTGAGATGATTTTTGAACGTGTTACAAAGCGGTCGAAGCTTTCACGGTTTGAAATCAAATCAAGGTAACGTTTACGGTAGATTGTTTCAACGTCAGTAAGTCCGTGGAATTTTTCTGGAAGTGGACGAAGTGCTTTAGACAAGTGAGTGATGTGAGTTGCTTTGATTGTCAATTCACCCATGTCTGTACGCATAACTTCACCTTCGATACCGAGGAAGTCACCGAGGTCAGCTTTTTTGAAAATTTGGTAGTTTTCGTCACCAACAGCATCTTTACGGACGTAGATTTGGATTTGACCGTCGCGGTCTTGGATGTGAGCAAAACCAACTTTACCTTTACCACGCTTAGTCATAAGACGACCAGCGATAGTAGCTGTTTCGTTAATTTCATGCAATTCTTCTTTGGTTTTGTCAGAGTATTTTTCTTTTAATTGACCAGAAGTAGCTGTGCGTTCAAAGCGAGTTCCGAAAGGATCAATGCCTTGTTCAGCCAAAGCGGCCATTTTTTCACGACGCACGATTTGTTGGTCGTTTAATTCTTCGATGTGTTCGTTTGACATGTTTTCCTCCAATATATATTCTTTCCTATTGTAACATAAATAACGCTAGAATTCACTTTATTTTTGCTTGTGTGAGGAGGCTTTGAGGAAGAAAGTGTTTTCTAGTTGCAGAAATGACTTTAATTGAAAAGAAAGCCAAAAAATAGTATAATATGTGACGGTAAAAATAACTTAGAGAGAAAAGAGATTCATGATTACTTCAATTGTTTTTGATGTTGACGATACGATTTATGACCAACAGGCGCCTTATCGCATTGCCGTTGAGAAATGTTTCCCTGACTTTGATATGAGTAAAATCAATCAAGCTTACATTCGTTTCCGCCATTATTCAGACGTTGGTTTCCCGCGTGTTATGGCTGGTGAATGGACAACTGAATATTTCCGCTTCTGGCGTTGTAAAGAAACTTTGCTTGAATTTGGTTATCGCGAAATTGATGAAGCTACTGGTGTGCACTTCCAAGAAATCTACGAAGAAGAATTGGAAAACATCACAATGCTTGATGAAATGCGCATGACGCTTGATTTTCTTAAAGAAAAAGGTGTTCCAATGGGAATCATCACAAATGGTCCAACAGAACACCAATTGAAAAAAGTTAAAAAACTAGGTCTTTACGACTACGTTGACCCTAAACGTGTCCTTGTCAGCCAAGCGACTGGTTTCCAAAAACCTGAAAAAGAAATCTTCAACCTTGCTGCAGAGCAATTTGACATGAATCCTGCAACAACACTTTACGTTGGTGATTCTTACGACAACGACGTTGTTGGTGCCTTCAATGGTGGCTGGCATTCAATGTGGTTTAACCACCGTGGACGTAGCTTAAAACCTGGTATCAAACCGGTTTATGACGTTGCTATTGATAACTTTGAACAATTATTTGGTGCTGTTAAAGTTCTCTTTGACCTTCCAGATAACAAGTTCATCTTTGACGTCAATGACAAGAAAAACCCAATCCTTGAAATGGGAATTAACAACGGTTTGATGATGGCAGCAGAACGTTTGCTAGAAAGTAACATGAGTATCGATAAAGTTGTTATCCTACTTCGTTTGGACAAACAACAAGAAAAAATTCTTCGTATGAAATACGCAAGACACAGTAAATAATCAAAGAAAAGCTCTCCTTATGGAGAGCTTTTTTGTACTTAAATTATTTTTCTTTGTAGTAAGTATCATTCCATTTGATACAAGAGTATTGGTCGAAGTCAAAGGTTTCAATGACGGTAACACTGCCATTGTCCAAGCCACCATTAGAGCGTAGAACCGCAGGCTCATAACCAAGCAAACTTCTGATTGAAGCTGTGAAATTTGCGCCATGTCCAACAAGAAGAACATGTTGGTAAGGTTGGTCTTTCATTGAACGGATAAAGCCCTCAACGCGTTTTGTGGTTTGATAAAGTGATTCAGCGTTGAAAATATCGTTATCAAATTTCGCCAAATTGTGACGGAAGGCATCCATTTGTGTTGGATAAATGTCAGTCATTGTTGAGATTTTGCTACCTTCAAGTCTACCAAGATGCCATTCGCGCAGCGCTGGTTGAAAACTGATCGCTTTTGGATAATTGCTACGTGACATGATGATTTTACAAGTATCACTGGCACGTTTTAAATCGCTGGAAAAGACAGCGTCGAATTTGATATCTTTGAGGTAGTCTCCTAATTTTTCAAGGTCTCGAACAGATTCTTCTAATAGTGGGGAGTCGCCATTTGCTCCTTGAAAACGCCCTTCGAGATTCCATTGTGTTTTACCATGGCGTACAAAATAAAATTTCATTCTTGTACCTTCTAATCTAAAGCATTATTGGTGTGAGTCATCGCGTAAATCAGCAAAACTTGCACCGACAAAATCTGCCAAGGTTTGGCTATCGATGCGGATTGAGCGTCCAACTTCACCGGCAGAGACAATCATTGTTCCCATTTCTAGAGCGCGATTATCAATAAAGATTGGGAAATTGTGTTTTTGGCGAATGCCGACAGGATTATTTGCCCCGTGAATGTAACCTGTTGTTTTTTGAAGATTCTTTTGTGGAATCATGCTGACTTTTTTATTGCCAGAAACTTTAGCAAGTTTTTTCTCAGAAAGGTGCTCAGTAATTTGAACGATTCCGATAAGTGGACCAGTTTTGTCACCAGTCAATGCTAGGGTTTTGAAAATATCTGATTTTTCAATGCCTTCAGGTAGCTCGTCTTTCAATGCGTTGATGGCTAAGCTATCGTGTTCAATTTTGGCTTTATCTAAAATTTGGTCGACCAAAGTCTTTTTAAGTTTTGCTTTTTTTGCCATTTTCCCTCTCAATCTTTCTATTTCATTCTATTCACCTACTATTGTACTAAAAATAAAAAAAGGTACAAGTTTGCACCTTTATAGTGTGTTGTAATATGCTTGGACCAGTTCGACAAAATCTTCAACGTCATAGTCACAATCAAAGTAGTCATTAGCACTTTCTGACCAATAATCTGTTGGGTCAACATGGTCAGTTCCGCCAAGGTAGTTGCTAACCATTTCGTGTGTCCAAATAGTACCGTTACCATTTTCTTGACCAAGTGTCACGGGAAGGTCATATTTTTTAAGCATGTATGCCGTGTAATAAGCAGCGTTTGCTAATTGCTTTGCAAAGCCATCTTGTGAGGTTTCATGTGTTAATTCAAATTGAATGTAGTAAGGATTGGCTTTGGCGCCAGCGCCTTGAGCTTCGTAATTTTCATCAGCAATACGAAGAATGGTTGCATCGTCGATGAAAGAATGGACAAAAATGCCTTCTTCATCATAATTTTGAACCATATAGTTCACTTCACTTTGGATAGTTGAATCATCAACGCCAGTATCGTGAATAATGATTCCACGAGGTTTACCATCAGAGGTTTTATAAGCGCTTTGTTCAAAGTTCTTTTCAATACTATCTGTAATCTTGCTGTGTGAATAGGTAAGTGTCCCAGCAATATATTGGTTGATGGCGTTTGTTTGCTGTAGTGAAATATTTTTGGTGTCGATATAGTAAGTTTCACCATTCATGTCAAATTCTGCAAGGGTAACTTCTTTTTCATTGATTTTAGCTTTGTAATAATAAGCATCGATAGATAACTCGGTGTCTTTTGGAAGACTGGTGCTTGAGCCATTCTTTGTGTAAATATTAGCTTTAGTGCTTGAGACAGTGGCTGTTTGAGACGTAGTGTAGTTGCTAGCTGATGACAAATCCAAGTCTTGATCAAGCGCGTGTGTAATAATTCCCGAAAAGAATAGTTTAGAAAAAATGATTATAAGTGCAGCAAAGGAAATGACTAAGACAGAAATGTTTAGGTAAACTGATTTTTGATGTCGTTTCCTCCGAGAGAGATGTTTCTTTATTGTCATGCTTAAATTATAATTTGATTGGCTTAAAGAAAAATAAAAAGACTAGCAAAATCAAAATGCTAGTCCTTTATTTGTTATCAGCTTTTCCGAAAAGCTTTTCGTACGTTTCTTTTCGATCTTTGGTAACGGCGATTTGGTTCAAATCAAGAGCAGAATCAAATCCGCCGAGATAACCTTGTGATGTATATTGATGAAGATCGTAATCCAAGTCTGTTTGTGGAGCGGCATCATAGTAACCAGAGTCAGAACCATAAGCAGGAATCCATACGGCATCAAAACCGTCAACAGAGATTTCTTGCTCAGTCATGAAGTAAGTACCAATGTAGATACCAACTTTTTCAGCTCCAAGTCGTTTTAATTCGCTTAAGAATGCCTGTACACCCTTATTCATGTCTGACATAGTCGCTTCCTCAACGTCAATCCAGTAGAAAGTAGGTTTGTAAGGTGAAGCATTTTCGTAGAAGGTCCTTGCTTCATTTTTCATTTCCTTAACGCTTTTTCCGAGGGCGTAACTGTAGACGGCTACAGGAACATTTCGTTTTTGAAATTCTTTAATATGTGTCTTAAACGATTTATCGATACCAGTTGTATAGGCAGCGTTGCTATCTTTACTGATTTGTGACCCTCCATAGACACGTACGATAGCACCAGAAATATTTTGAGATAAAGTGTCATAATCAATTTCATTTGGTAGTTGCCAACCTGAAACATCGATAATCGGATTAAGAACGAATTCTTCATCAGTTTCTGAAGTTGATGTAGTAGGGGTCGTGCTTGAGCTACTCATAGTTGGGATAGAAGCCTTAGCCGAAGCCAGTTGTTGCTTTCGTAAGCCGTCAGAGTGAGCTTTACCAATCACGAGAAGCAGCCCAAACAGGGCAAAGAAAACTACAACAACAATTGGTTTTAATCGTCTTCTCATTAGTCATATTTTAGCGTAAAAAGAATCAAAAATCAAAACAATGATCATTTTGTAACCAATTTGTCATATTTTTTAACAAACTATCTATGGACATCACGAAAGTCAGTAACGCCAGTAAAGCCTTTGCAATAAGCTTTTCTGGGGTATGTTATTTGAAAAGGCTTTCTAGTTCTGTAACAATTGTTTCAGGTTCTGTTTTTGCAGAAAAGCGTTTGACGACATTTCCATTTTGGTCAATGAGGAATTTGGCAAAATTCCATTCAATACGCTTGCCAAGAGGACCTTTTGCCTGACTTTTTAGCCAGTCATAAAGTGGATTGGCTTCTTTACCATTGACTTTGATTTTAGCAAAACGTGGGAACGTAGTCTGATAATTTAGCGTGCAGAAAGAGTTGATTTCATCAGCAGTTCCCGGCGCTTGATTCATAAACTGGTTACAAGGAAAATCTAAAATTTCAAAGCCTTTGTCATGGTAAGTATCGTAGAGTTTTTGCAAGCCTTCGTATTGTGGAGTTAAGCCACATCCAGTTGCTGTATTAACTACTAAAAGAACCTTGCCTTGGTATTTTGAAAGAGAAATATCAGTGCCGTCTTGAGCTTTGACGGTGAAGTCGTAGAGATTAGTCATGGTTGAGCTCCTCTGTGTAAGTGATGATTTGGTCGACAGTATCACTTAAGAATTGGATAGTGTCGCGCAGTGGTTGAGCTGTTGAGATATCAGCACCGATTAATTTTGCGGTGTCAAGTGGTGTGCGTGAGCCACCAGATTTTAAGAAATTAAGCCAATCTTTGTCACCATTTGGATTGTTTTTCAGGTTAAGGTAACCAGTAGTTGAAATCACCATACCAGCTGAGTAAGTGTAGCTGTAAAGTCCCATGTAGTAATGACTTTGACGCATCCAAGTAAGAGCAGCATCGTCATCGATTTCAACCGCATCACCCCAGAATTGACTTAGGACATCTTTCATAATGTTGTTAAGCTGTTCAGCACCAAATGTTTTCCCTTCTTCAATCAAGTTATAAACACGACGTTGGAAAGCAGCTTCCAATAAGTGTGTGATGAAGTTGTGGAAGTAAGTATCTGTCAAACGATGCGCTAGTGCAAAGCGTTTTTGACGAGGGTTGTCAAATTGTTTTTCAAGATAATCGCTTAAAAGCAGTTCATTGAAAGTTGATGGGGCTTCAACATAATAAGTTGACATGTGAGTGTTGAAGTAGCTTTGGTTATTGTCTGAGAAGATAAATTGACCAGAGTGCCCGATTTCATGAATAAGTGTGTAAACGTCAGACATACGACCTGTCCAACTCATGAGGATATAGGGGTGAACTTTGTAAGGGTCAGCAGCATAGCCACCAGAATCTTTGTTAGCATTAGCAGCAAAATCGACCCAGCGTTCTTTTCTAAAACGAGAGACTTCGTTTGCATATTCTTGACCAAGAGGTGCCACAGATTTCATGACTAAATCATAAGCGTCATCAATAGTAACTTCAGGATTAAGTTCAGCGTCCAAGTCAAGTTTCCAGTCAGCAAATGTCATTTTATCAAGACCATTGACTTTGGCAACGTGTTTGAGATATTTTTGAGCTACTGGAGCAAATTCAGTCATGATAAGGTCGATTTGTCGGTCGAACATGGCACGGTCAACTTCTTGTTCAGCTAAAAGATAATCAAAGACTGAGTCATAGCCACGCATATCGGCGATGAGTTTTTCAGATTTGACTTGGGCAAGATAAGCGCTAGCAGCGGCATTTTGGTGTTTGCGAAGTCCTGCTGAGAAAGAACGAAAAGCTTTTTCACGAACGTCAGCATTTTCGTGGTTTTGATAGAAGTTTTCATAAGTGACAAAAGAGTTTTTATAGATTTTGCCGTCAACTTCAAAATCGTCCATTTCAAAGTCACCTGCACGCATCTTAGTGTAAATATCTTGCGGTGCCCCGAAAACTTCTCCAAGATTAGTCAATGTTTTTTCAACTTCTGGTGAGATAAAGTGACTTTTCTTAATTTTGGCTTGACGAATGGCTGCGCTAAAATGTGGGTTTGCTTCAAGAGCATCAAGAATATCAGAATCAGCAGTAGCAAGAGCAGTGTCAAAGAAGCTGAGTTCTACATTAGCTTTGGTAAAGAAATCAGCTCCAGCTTTGGCAATTTGCGCAAATTCTTCGTTGCTAAAATCTGTCGTTTGTGGCATAAAAGCGTAATTGTCAATGTGACTCATCTCGATGTAGATTTGCTCGATTTCATAAAGAGCACGAGTAAAGTCATCGACAGTTGAAAGTTTATCTTGGTAGTTTTTCGTGAAAAGATTAATATCTTCTAGTGTCTTTTCGATATGACGTAGAAAATCTTCGCGGTCTTGGTAAAGAGCGCTTAAATCCCACAGTTCATTTTCAGGAAATTCAGAACGGTGTTTTAATTCCATGGTTGTACCTCTTCTTATAACATTATTATGGAACAGTATATCAGAAAAAAGTGGTTAACTGAAAAGAGAGCCACTATTTTTCTAAAAAAATTTTTTAAGCCAAGCTTGTTTTTTGGTAAAGCGGTGACATTGCTTATCTAACAAGCTTTGTCAGGAATTCTTGCTAACAAGTTTCTTTAAAAAAGTCAGAAAATTATATAAAATAATGTGCAATTTATAGAAATTGGGTTACATTTTCCGTAAAAAGTGGTATGATTAAGTAGTACGCTTGTAATAAAGGATTAAAATCCGAACAAAAAAGGAGTGAAGAGTGTGACAATCCAAAAACTGGAGAACAATGATACCCAGTCGATCATTACCGAGGAAGTCAAAGTACTTAAAAGCTTACTCGATGAAACAACCCATCAAATGGTTGGTGATGAGGTATTCGCTAAAATTCAAAACATTGTTGAATTGTCAGCAAGTGATGAATACGGCAAACTTGAAGAACTAGTAGCTCAGTTAACCAACGAAGAGATGGTTGTTGTGTCTCGTTATTTTTCAATTTTGCCACTGTTAATCAACATTTCTGAAGACGTTGACTTTGCTTATGAAATCAACTACCAAAATAATACAAATCAGGATTATCTTGGCAAACTCTCTATGACTGTTGACATGGTTTCAGAAAGCGAAAACTCTAAAGAAATCCTTGAAAACGTAAATGTTGTACCTGTCTTGACTGCTCACCCAACACAAGTTCAACGTAAAACGGTTCTTGAATTAACAAACCATATTCACGACCTTTTGCGTAAATATCGTGATGTGAAAGCAGGAGTAGTTAATCGCGATAAATGGTACACTGACTTACGCCGTTACATTGAAATCATCATGCAAACGGACATCATTCGTGAGAAAAAACTTAAGGTAAAAAATGAAATTACCAATGTAATGGAATATTACAATGGATCCTTAATTCAAGCGATTACTAAGTTGACGTCAGAGTACAAACGTTTGGCTGCTGAAAAAGGTATCGACCTAACAAATCCAAAACCTATCACAATGGGTATGTGGATTGGTGGTGACCGTGATGGTAACCCATACGTAACTGCTGAAACTCTTCGTTTGTCAGCTACCGTTCAAAGTGAAGTTATCATCAATTACTACATTGAAAAATTGACAGGTCTTTACCGCACATTCTCACTTTCAACAACGTTGACTAAAATCAGCCCTGAAGTTGAACGTTTGGCAGAATTATCAAGCGATAAATCAATTTATCGAGAAAACGAACCATACCGTAAAGCTTTCAACTACATCCAATCAAAATTGATTCAAACATTGATTGAATTGAAAGCTGGTCCAACTATTTCACGTCGTGCACTTGAAAATAGTAAACTTGGTTCAGACGTTTACGCAAGCACTAACAACGCAAGTGTTATTGCTAAATATTTGCAAAACAAAGTTAATAAAGTTTCATCAGAACTTCAAGATGAAATTCCAAGTTATAAAACAGCTAAAGAATTTAAAGACGACTTGCTTATTATCAAACAATCATTGCTTGATAATGGAGATGATGCTCTCTTGACAGGTGACTTTAGCGAGTTGCTTCAAGCTGTTGATGTCTTTGGCTTCTACCTTGCAACAATCGATATGCGTCAAGATTCAAGCGTCAATGAAGCTTGTGTCGCAGAATTGTTGAAATCAGCAAATATCGTTGACGACTACAGCGCTCTTTCTGAAGAAGAAAAAGTTAAAGTCCTTCTTAAAGAATTGCAAGAAGACCCACGTACATTGTCATCAACAAATGCTGAAAAATCAGAACAACTTCAAAAAGAATTGGCTATCTTCCAAACAGCTCGTTACCTTAAAGATAAATTAGGTGATGAAGTTATCAAACAACACATTATTTCACACACTGAAAGTGTTTCTGATATGTTTGAATTGGCTATCATGCTTAAAGAAGTTGGACTTCTTGATAACCAAAAAGCGCGTGTTCAAATCGTACCACTTTTTGAAACTATCGAAGACCTTGAAAACTCACGTGGTATCATGGAAGAATTCCTTGATTATGATATCGTTCGTCGTTGGGTTACTGCTAATAAAGGTTACCAAGAAATCATGCTTGGTTACTCAGATAGTAACAAAGATGGTGGTTACTTATCATCTGTATGGACACTTTACAAAGCTCAAAATGAATTGACTCGCATCGGTTCAGAACGTGGTATTAAAGTGACATTTATCCATGGTCGTGGTGGTACTGTCGGTCGTGGTGGTGGTCCATCATATGAAGCAATCACATCACAACCATTTGGTTCTATTAAAGACCGCATTCGTTTGACAGAACAAGGTGAAATCATCGAAAACAAATACGGCAATAAAGACGTTGCTTACTACAACCTTGAAATGTTGCTTTCAGCGACAGTTGACCGTATCGTTACTCGTATGATTACAAATCCAGATGAAATCGATACTTTCCGTGAAACAATGGATGGCATTGTGACATATTCAAATGGCGTTTACCGTGATTTGGTATTTGGCAATCCACATTTCTACGATTACTTCTTCGAAGCTACTCCAATTAAAGAAGTATCAAGCTTGAACATTGGTTCACGTCCAGCTGCTCGTAAGACAATCACAGAAATCTCTGGTCTTCGTGCAATTCCTTGGGTATTCTCATGGTCACAAAGTCGTATCATGTTCCCAGGTTGGTACGGTGTTGGTTCAGCCTTCAAACACTTCATCGATGCTGAAGAAGGTAACCTTGAAAAACTTCAACACATGTATGAAAAATGGCCATTCTTCCATTCACTTCTTTCAAATGTTGACATGGTATTGTCTAAATCAAATATGAATATTGCTTTCCAATATTCTAAATTGGCAGAAAGTGAAGAAGTTCGTAATGTCTTCAATGTTATTCTTGACGAATGGCAATTAACAAAAGATGTTATCTTGGCAATTGAAAAACACGATGACTTGTTGGAAGAAAATCCATCACTTCGCGCAAGTTTGGATTACCGTATTCCATACTTCAACGTTTTGAACTACATTCAAATTGAATTAATTAAACGTTTGCGCCATGATGAGTTGGACGAAGATTACGAAAAACTCATTCATACTACAATTAACGGTATTGCCACAGGATTACGTAATTCTGGCTGATATGTTTAACCAAGGTCAAGGTCTGGGATTAAGTTCTCAGACTTTGACTTTTTTTTAGCCCAGAAAGATGATATAATGTTATATGATAAATTCGAAGATATTATAGGTGACTCTATGAAAATTGATAAAAGGCATCTCCTAAATTATTCCATCCTAGTGCCTTATTTAATCCTTTCAGTAATTGGACTGATTGTTGTTTACTCAACCACTAGTGCGACGCTGGTTCAGTATGGAGTGAACCCATTTGCGTCAGTGCTGAACCAAGGTGTTTTTTGGATAATTAGTCTGTTTGCAATTGGTTTTATATATAAGTTGAAATTAAACTTTTTAAAAAACTCTCGTGTTTTGACAATGACCATGATGGTAGAAGTAGTACTCTTGTTGATTGCACGTTTCTTCACTAAGACCGTCAATGGTGCCCATGGTTGGATTGTCATTGGTCCTATTAGTTTCCAACCTGCTGAGTATTTGAAAATCATCATTGTTTGGTTCTTAGCCTTTACTTTTGCAAGACGTCAAGAATTGATTTCGACATATGACTATCAGGCTTTGACTAAGCGTAAATGGTGGCCAACCAAGCTTAGTGATTTGAAAGACTGGCGCGTGTATTCATTAGTTATGGTTCTTTTGGTTGCAGCGCAGCCTGACCTTGGAAATGCAGCTATTGTCGTTTTGACTGGTTTGATTATGTATTCTGTCAGTGGTGTTGGCTATCGCTGGTTTTCAGCCATTCTGGCTACTATTACAGCTTTCTCAACAGTCTTTCTTGGGATAATTGCTATTGTCGGGGTTGATAAGATGGGTAAAGTTCCAGTCTTTGGTTATGTTGCTAAGCGCTTCAGCGCTTTTTATAACCCATTTAAAGATTTGTCTGACTCAGGACACCAATTGGCGCATTCATACTATGCGATGAGTAATGGTGGCTGGTTTGGACGTGGTCTTGGAAATTCCATTGAAAAAGGTGGCTATCTTCCAGAAGCAACTACAGACTTTGTTTTCCCAGTTGTGATGGAAGAACTTGGTATGATTGGAGCAAGCCTCATCCTAGCTCTGCTATTTTTCCTAATCTTGCGCATCATGCATGTCGGAATCAAGGCTAAGAATCCATTTAACTCAATGATTGCTCTTGGGACTGGAGGAATGATTCTAATGCAAACCTTCGTTAATATTGGTGGTATTTCAGGATTGATTCCATCTACAGGGGTTACTTTCCCGTTCCTATCACAGGGAGGAAATAGTGTTTTGGTCTTGTCAGTAGCAATTGGTTTTGTTTTAAATATCGATGCTAATGAAAAACGTGAAGAAATTTACCGCGAAGCAGAAGCAGAATTACAAGCCAAGCAACGACTTACCCAAATTCAAGAAGAAGATAACGTTATTGATTTAGATAGTTTTTATTAATAATAGAAATCTCCTAAGAAATTAGGAGATTTTTTTGTAACCAAACCATTTTTTTAACGTTATAATAGTGAAAAGAAAAAATTTAGCTAGGTATTTTGATTTTCAAGCGTTATATCAAAAATGAGATTCGAAGGGAAAGGAAGGTGAATAGGATTAAACTGGATGGTTATGAAGTTGAATTATTGAAATTTGCACAAGAAATTGCGTATTATTTACAAAAATCTGGTGCCAGTGCTGAAAGTGCACACGATATTACTCAAGATGTTCTTGTAAAGATGCTAGAAAGTGAGATTATACTTCCTTTCGAGAAAATGAGGGCATGGATGTACCGTGTAGCGGTTAGGCTTTATATTGACCGCTATCGACGTGATAAAAAGTATTGGGAAATCCTACAGAAAGAATTTTTTAAAGAAGAGAATCTTATTGTATTTGATTCACCGGATTATGAGCCACTCTATCAAGCTATTTTATTACTAGAAGAAAAGTATCGCATAACAATTGATTTATTTTATTTTCAGAACTTTTCTGTAAAAGAAATTAGTCAGGTGATAGGAGTTTCTATTAGTAAAGTGAAAATTGATTTGATGAGAGGTCGTCAAAAATTGAAGAAAATATTGGAAAAAGAGGGATACACTTATGAAGAATTTAAGTGATTTTGAAAAAATTGCTCGAAAAAGTAAACGTCGAAATAGAGTAAAAACAATTTTTATTAGTTCTATAGTAGCCTTATTCAGTTTAGGACTAATTATGAAAATTATGACAGAGGTGACTAGCCATAATGGTAATAAGGTAAAAGAGCACTATTTATTGATGTCAGAAATTGCTTATCCAAATATTTCTTATACTAATTGGTATTTTACACCGACATCAAATTATTCTGGACAGTTTCATTCAGATCGTTTTAAAACTATTGATGGCATTGAGGTACCATATGAAAGCATGAATGCAAATTACTCATTGCGTATCGCTGATTTAGAGGATAGTGCTGTTTGGCAGACTGGTAATAAAACTGCTTCTTATACCCATATTAATCATTACAAAAACCCAATGTTTTTCAATATTAATCATGATTATAGTAATGAAGATACATTTCAAGTAACTAAAGATATTAGTATAATTAAAGAAATGAACAAGCAAGCTGTTGAGGTAGCGGTTACTTTTGATAGAGGTTATACTTATCAAGAAATTCAAAAGAAGATTCCAGATAACTTATTGATTAATTGGTATTGGATTGGAAGTAGTGGTAAAAGTGATACTGCGACTCTAACACCTGATACACAATATGGTTTAAAAAGTTATGACGATGGAAAATTGACTGAAAAAGATTTTTTACAATTTAGTTCAAATTTAAAAACTGCTCTTAATAAAGGTTATATAAATGACAAGGGAGAAACAACATATCAAAATGGTGAGACAGTAAAAATAGATTCAAAAGAAGAGGTCGAAGATTATTTAAGTAACAACAAGGATTTTAGTAGTGCAAAATTTTCTGGTGTTATTATAACAGGGCGTGCTGAAAGCTTTGCACAACTTGAAAATAAAGATTGGATTTACGCTTCGAATATTGGTCAAAGTGTCATGATTCAGCCATATCACACCCTTACGAAATGAAGAAATCTTAAATTAAGCAGTAAAATACTTGCAATTCTTGCATAATTTGTTAAAATAGTAAGGTAAAGTTAGACTGTATTGCCTACTGTCTATCTATAAAATATATTTTATTGGAGGCTTTTACCCAAATGGCAAAAGAAAAATACGATCGTAGTAAACCACACGTTAACATTGGTACAATTGGACACGTTGACCATGGTAAAACTACTTTGACAGCTGCAATTACAACAGTTCTTGCTCGTCGTCTTCCAAGCGCAGTTAACACACCAAAAGACTACGCTTCAATCGATGCTGCTCCTGAAGAACGCGAACGCGGTATCACAATCAACACTGCACACGTTGAGTACGAAACTGAAAAACGTCACTATGCTCACATCGACGCTCCAGGACACGCAGACTACGTTAAAAACATGATCACTGGTGCTGCCCAAATGGATGGTGCTATCCTTGTAGTAGCTTCTACAGATGGTCCAATGCCACAAACACGTGAACACATCCTTCTTTCACGTCAAGTTGGTGTTAAACACCTTATCGTCTTCATGAACAAAGTTGACCTTGTTGATGACGAAGAATTGCTTGAATTGGTTGAAATGGAAATCCGTGACCTTCTTTCAGAATACGATTTCCCAGGTGATGAAATCCCTGTAATCCAAGGTTCAGCTCTTAAAGCCCTTGAAGGTGACACTCACTACGAAGACATCATCATGGAATTGATGAACACTGTAGATGAATACATTCCAGAACCAAAACGTGATACTGACAAACCATTGCTTCTTCCAGTCGAAGACGTATTCTCAATCACTGGTCGTGGTACTGTAGCATCAGGACGTATCGACCGTGGTACTGTTAAAGTCAACGACGAAGTTGAAATCGTTGGTATCCGTGACGACATCCAAAAAGCTGTTGTTACTGGTGTTGAAATGTTCCGTAAACAACTTGATGAAGGTATCGCAGGGGATAACGTTGGTGTTCTTCTTCGTGGTATCCAACGTGATGAAATCGAACGTGGTCAAGTTCTTGCTAAACCAGGTTCAATCCACCCACACACTAAATTCAAAGGTGAAGTTTACATCCTTACTAAAGAAGAAGGTGGACGTCACACTCCATTCTTCAACAACTACCGTCCTCAATTCTACTTCCGTACAACTGACGTTACAGGTTCAATCGAACTTCCAGCAGGTACTGAAATGGTAATGCCTGGTGATAACGTTACTATCGACGTTGAATTGATTCACCCAATCGCCGTTGAACAAGGTACTACATTCTCAATCCGTGAAGGTGGACGTACTGTTGGTTCAGGTATCGTTTCAGAAATCGAAGCTTAATTTTAGTTAATTAATTAAGTTCCCAGATAACAATTATTAGTCAGATAGTAATTGTGAAAAAGGGCCCCGTAAGGGGCTCTTTTTTTATGATTTTATTCGATGTTTGTGCCTAAAAATTCCCTCTAACCTTTAAAAGATGCTGAAAATATGATAAAATAAGGGGGTAAATAAAAATAGAAGAGGTATGTGAAATGTCACGTAAACCATTTATCGCTGGTAACTGGAAAATGAACAAAAATCCAGAAGAAGCTAAAGCATTCGTTGAAGCAGTAGCTTCTAAATTGCCTTCATCAGAACTTGTTGAAGCTGGTATTGCAGCTCCTGCACTTGACCTTTCAACAGTTCTTGCTGCAGCTAAAGGTTCAAACCTTAAAGTTGCTGCTGAAAACTGCTACTTTGAAAACGCTGGTGCTTTCACTGGTGAAAACAGCCCTAAAGTATTGTCTGAAATGGGAACTGACTACGTTGTAATCGGTCACTCAGAACGTCGTGAATACTTCCACGAAACTGACGAAGATATCAACAAAAAAGCTAAAGCAATCTTCGCTAACGGTATGCTTCCAATCATCTGCTGTGGTGAAACTCTTGAAACTTACGAAGCTGGTAAAGCTGCTGAATTCGTAGGTGGACAAGTTTCAGCTGCTCTTGCTGGATTGTCAGAAGAACAAGTTTCTTCACTTGTTATTGCATACGAACCAATCTGGGCTATCGGTACTGGTAAATCAGCTAGCCAAGACGACGCACAAAAAATGTGTAAAGTTGTTCGTGACACAGTTGCAGCAGACTTCGGTCAAGCAGTAGCTGACAAAGTTCGCGTTCAATACGGTGGTTCAGTTAAACCTGAAAACGTTGCAGCTTACATGGCTTGCCCAGACGTTGATGGTGCCCTTGTTGGTGGTGCATCACTTCAACCAGAAAGCTTCCTTGCTCTTCTTGACTTTGTAAAATAATCAAGAATCATTGAAGTTATAAGGCTACTTGCTTTTGGCAAGTAGTTTTTTTTTGCATGAAAAAAAGCTTTGGAATAAATTTCCAAAGCTTTTTAATTAATAACGTCTAAGTAATTTTTTGAGATTATGAATAAGTTTGTATTTGAGTGGATGAGGGTAATAGCGGAAAGTCCCCATTTTACGGGTAATGTAGCCGTTATAGTTCTGTTTAAAGCGTAGAACGCCGTCAGATCCATCAAATTCTCCTGTGATACCTAGAAGATTGTAGGTTGTAATACCGCGCTTAATCGCCTCTAGCATGACGTGTTCTTGAAGAAGAGCTGGTGCGTAGAATTTATTGAACTCAGGGTAAGAACCAGAGAAGAGGTAGACAGCTTCTTGTTTGGTATAAACGAAGAGGCTACCCGCTAAGATAACGTTTTGTGAGCCATATTTTTCAATGAATGTTTTGGCTTCTGCAATACGTGTATCAAAGGTTGCTGATTGGCTTGATAATTCACGCAACTGATTTTGTTTCTTTTCAGAAGCATTATTATTTTCAATAGCTGTGCGAAGTTTCTCGATTCGTTTTTCGAGTTTAGCTTGGTCGCTTTCGAGATGTTTGAGGTAATCTTGGAAATTAAGGCTTGCTACCATAAATTCACAAGCATCTCCAAAGCAATCATAGAAATCTTGATAGTAGTCTAGTGACTTATCGACATAGTCTCTTCGGTTAGATGTTGCAGAAGTGATTTCTTTGAAGAGTGGAAGTTCGCTACGATCAAGTTTTCGAAGAGTAATTCCAAATGTTTTAGCTTTCTTAACAAGTGGACGACCTTTTTTGCTAAATGATTTTAGTAAGGATTTTTCATCCAAATCAGTCAAATCTTTGACGTAATGCCAATCAGGTTCTCCTCCAGGGTAACCAGTCAAAAGCCCGTCGTGTTGATAGCCTAGTGATGTGAAATCTTCAATCAAGTTGGTTCTTTCATCATCAGTTGGTTCACCGTTGGTGTCAAAGTGTTGATAGGTATCAAATGGTTTAACCAATAATTCGATGGCACCATTTTCTTTGGCGTAGCTTTGAAGGCCTTGGTAAAAGTCTTTTAGGTAAGACTGATCACGAGAAGCAGGACCAGAATTGATTTCCATATGAAGTCCGCCAGCTACTGGTATAGTGTAAAGGACACCAGCAACTTGGAGTTCATCAGCTTCTTTTAACCCAAGAAAAGTGACTTGGTAGCCACGTTTTTCAAGCAAATCTGCCATTTCGACAGATTGCATGAAAGATTTGTAGTTGACGGTATTGCAAAAAGTCTCAAAAACTTTTTTATTGATAATCTCAAGAGACATTAATGGCTATTTCTCCTTTGTTTGCGAATGTTATAAGCCAAGTTTGATAGTTTGTAAAGCAAACCATTTACTGGAATGTTAAATTCACCGATGAATTCTTCAATTGTTGGATTGAAGTTTGATTTGAATTTAGTCAAACCGTCATCGAGTGTTCCTTCAACACCACCCATATTTGCCCAGATGATGCCATCAGCATAAGCATCTTCAAATACTTTTGGATAAAGTGAGTATTGAGGATAGAATTTCTTGAACTCGTCGTTCATACCAGCGTAAAGCATTTCCATAACGTTACCGAATGAAACTGATAAGATACCTGCGATGATTAATTCATCAGGGTATTTTTCAACGAATTCTTCAAATTCTTTGATGTATTTTGTAACAGAATTTTTTTGTTGAGTGAGTTTTGTCAAACGTTTCTTTTGGTGTTCAGCTGTTTCAGCCAAGTCTTTTTCGATTTGAGCTAATTGTTCTTTGTATTCAGCCAAACGTTTTGGTAGGTTAACTTTTGCCAAGTGTAGGTAAGCATCATCACCGTAAATTTCCATCATTTTACGGAAATAATCTTCGTTACGAAGAGCAACACCTTTGCGGTTTTCTGTAAGGGCAACGACATCAGCAAAAGCTTTCACGTCATCGATTGTACCACGTGTAGTGATAACACCACGGTGAACGGCGTCTTTCATCAAACGTTTTGTGTGTTTAGGGAAAGTTGATGTCATGTCTTCTTGTGTGTAGACATTGGCTTGGAAACGAGGTTGGATGCTTTCAGCAATAGTTGTTGTGCGTCCAGTCCATTCACAACCAGCAGCTTTTAAGTTGTCGATAGCAAGAAGTGTGTCTTTATTTTCATCAACTTCTTCACCGATTTTGTATTGTTTAAGCAACAAAGCTGGGTCCATTTTGATGAAAAGGGCATGTTTTGTTTTACCGTATTTTTTAAGTGATTTGATGACAAATGTGACGAGTTCTTTGTCACTGTAATCCATAATTGGTCCACGTGGGATGTAAAGCATAGTGAAGCCAAGTGGCAATGCTTTGATTAGGATAGAAGCAGAAGCAACTAATTGGTCATCCTTGTAAAAACCAATACGTTCGTTGTCCCAATTGTCTTTAACTTTTTCCCAATTTGATGATTGTAAAAGGTTTGTTTGATTGCTTGATTTTGCAAAATTATCGTGTTCTTCAGCTGAGATACCGATTTTATAGCTATACATTATTTTAAGACCCACTCTCTAAGGGCGTGTGCAACGCCACTTTCTTCGTTTGATTTTGTAATATATTTAGCGATTTCTTTAAGTTCTGGTGTACCATTTTCCATAACAACTGGGTTTCCAACCGCTTCTAGCATGGCACGGTCATTTTCGGCATCACCGATAGCCATAGTTTGTTCAGCAGTAAGCCCCATTTTTTCAGCAAGGTGCTTGATGGCATTTCCTTTGCTAGCTTTTTTGTTCATGAATTCTAGGTAAAATGGTGTTGATTTAACAATCGTGTATTTATCGAAGAATTCTTGTGGAATTTTTTCGATGGCAGCATCAAGAACTTCAGGTTCATCGATGTACATCATTTTAATAATTTCTTTATCGCCCATTTCTTCTGGAGTGCGGTAAAAAATTGGCATATTAACCAAACTTGATTCGTGAACCGTGTATTTTCCAATGTTGCGGTTAGCCGTATAAATACCTTTTTTCGTGATTGCATGCATGTGAACATCCAATTTACGGCTAAGGAATTCAATATCAAGATAGTCTTCGTAAGTCATGGTTTCCGTGATGATGTTTTCACCGGTTGACGTATCTTGGACTAGTCCACCATTGAAGGTAATAACATAATCGCCTTCTTCTCTTAGATTTAATTCGTTAAGAAGTGGCTGAACACCTGGGATAGGACGTCCAGTTGCGATAATGACCTTAACACCTTGTTTTTTAGCTTCTTGAACAGCCTCGAAAACTTCAGGCGTGACTTTACGGTCGTTGGTTAAGAGTGTGCCGTCGATATCGACAGCGACTAATTTAATAGACATAAGGTTAATTTACCCCTCCTAAAGAATCTCTACCTATATATCTTACTAAAAAGTGGCTTATTTGTCATGGGGAACACAAGGAATTCTAAGAGGTACCGTTTTCATTTTAAAAAAAGAAAAGAAGCTAGGTGAAACCTAGACAATTTGTCATCAGTTTCATCTCTAACTTCTTAATTGGGTGAGACAAAATGATCATTTGAGATATAGCTCATAAATTCTTTTTTGGTATGAGCAAATAAGTCATCATCGCTGAGCATTTCTTTTGGAAAGTAGAAGCGTCTATCGCCATAAATTGTTCCTGTCAAAGTCTTTACAATCGGTGAGATGGTTGAGAGCTCAACAACTGAGCCATCTTTTTGAATCATATTAATCTCAGTACGTGGCTCTTTCTTTTCAGGGCGGTAAATGTCATAAGGAAGGTCAAAGTTAACATGAATACCAGTGTAATAGTCTGGGTCAAAACCAACAGATTTTACCAATTCAACTAAATGACTGAGGTCCTTACGAGATTCTTCTTCGAAAGTTACGGATTTGAAAACCTTACGGTTAACAAAACGGCTGGCTAAATCTGCTAGAATGTCATCTTCAGCAGTCATCCAAGCTTGAAAATAAGTGTTCATCACACCATCATCTAGCGATAAATAATCGGCTAGACTAGCTTGATTAGCTAAAAATGGGATGAGATTTGGTGACGTTTTTTCAAAGAAGTGGCTATCAATGTGATAAAGGTATTTAGCACGTTTTAAGAGATTTTGCAGCAAGACTTCCATAGCTCGGCTAGCGGGGTGGAAATAGACTTGCATGTACATTTGAAATCGACTGACAATGTAGTCTTCGACAGCGTGCATGCCGTTATATTCAAAGACAATGCCGTCAGCTGTTGGACGAATAACACGCAAGATGCGTGTCAAATCAAATTGACCATATCTTGCTCCACTGTAGTAGGAGTCGCGCAAAAGGTAATCCATTCGGTCGCAGTCAATCTGGCTAGAGATGAGTTGCACCACTTGCTTGTTGTGGTAAGTGTGGCTGATGACACTTGCCACTTTTTCAGGAAAATCTGGGGATACTCGGCGTAAAATCGCATTAACTTCTGTGTCAGGACTAGTGATAATTTCTTGAGTAATAGCTTCGTGGTCAGTATCGAAAAGCTTTTCAAAAGTGTGTGAATAAGCACCATGCCCCACATCGTGTAAGAGGGCTGCTACCATGGTTAAAAGATTTTCATTAGAATCCCAAATCTCTGGAAATTTGGCATCAAAAATCTCAGTTACTCGTCTAGCAATTTCATAAACGCCTAAGCAGTGTGAAAAACGACTGTGCTCAGCGCCATGAAAGGTGAAAACAGTTGTCGAGACTTGTTTGACACGACGTAGACGCTGAAATTCTTTACTATTGATAAGGTCATAAATGACCGGATGATTGACGGTTATATAATTGTGAACAGGGTCACGAAATACTTTTTCATTCATAGTTTCATTATAACAAAAAAGCTAAAAATGCTAAGGGTTTAACTCTTGAAATAATCTTGTTTACGAAAGTTAAAAAATTGCTTATAATGGAGTCTATGACAAATGAACTTATCTTACGTTTAATCCAGATTTTTTTGGTTTTCTTAATTATTTGGATTTTTGGAAATATTATCTTGCATGCCAAGAAAAATAAAATTAATTTAAAGGAAAGATTCTGGACTGGTCTTTGGATAGGCTATCTGACAGACTTACTAGATACGCTAGGAATTGGAACGTTTGCGACTAGTACGGCGCTTTTTAAGGCAACAAAATTAGTCAAGGATGATAAACAGATTCCTGCGACCTTATCAACTGCTCACGTCATTCCAGTCTTGATTGAGGCACTTTGCTTTATCACGATTGTGAAAGTGGAATTGCCAACCTTGTTAGCGATGGCAACGGCTTCTTTTGTGGGAGCTCTTGTCGGGACACGTCTTACGAAAAACTGGGACACACGTCATGTGCAAAGAGCTTTAGGAACACTGTTGATTATTGCTGCGCTTATCATGGTTTATCGCATGATTGCAAATCCTGGTGCAGGAATGGGTGACGGTGTTCATGGTCTTCACGGCATTTGGCTTTTGGTTGGTATAGTGTTCAATTTTACGATTGGTATTTTGATGACCATGGGATTAGGAAACTATGCTCCAGAATTGATTTTCTTTTCAATGCTTGGGATTAATCCGTCGATTGCACTTCCAGTGATGATGCTTGACGCAGCAGTTATCATGTCAGCAAGTACGACAGAATTTATCAAATCTGGTCGCGTGAATTGGCCAGGGGTTCTAGGAATCATTATTGGTGGTTCTTTTGGTGTCTTGACGGCTGCCTTTTTCCTCAGTCAGCTAGATATCAATAAGTTTAAAATATTGATTGTTTTTATCGCTATTTTTACTGGAACTAGTTTACTTCGTTCATCAGCAATTAAGCGATAAAACAGCGTTATTATTAGCTTTACGAAGAAAGAATTGGTATAATTTTAGAGAAAGGAAGAAGCTTACTTAGATGAAACTTCATATTAAGAATAAAATTGATTTAGATGGACAAGTTGAGTTAGTTGAGCAATCATACCCAGTTAAATTAACCGAAAAAAATGGTCATATCTATCTTACCTATACCAATGAAGAAAAAGAAACGGTTATGCTTAAGTGTAATGACCAAGAGTTGATTATGACACGTTTTTCAACGCCAAAATCAATCATGCGATTTCATCGCGAACTGCCAGCTATAGTTGCTATTCCAACCCCAGTTGGTATGCAACATTTACAAACACAAACCAGTGTTTATGAGTTGGATACCAAAGAGCAAAATCTTAAAATCCACTATCAACTAAAACAAGTTGAAGGGGATAATGTTTTTGCAAACTATCAGCTAGAAATCAAGTGGTTGTAAGCCTAACCAAAGCTTGATATATCAAGCTTTAGCTACTTGTAAGATTAGTTGACAAATGGTTTTAAAATTGATATGATTACTCTGTATTCAAGGGAGTAGCAGACGGGTAAAACCCGTGACATGGTCGTCATTACGAAAGAAATTTCCGGCCCTGTCTTAAACAGCGAGACTTGTTTTAAAAAAACAGGTCTCTTTTTCTATAGAGGAGACCATAGGAGGAAGTTATTTTGTCTAAAGAACAAAGTAAAGCTCTGTTTTATACACAGAGCAAAGATGAAACATTGGAAACTCTGAAGTCATCACGTGATGGTTTGTCTACAGCCGAAGCTCAAAAACGCTTGGACGAATTTGGTCACAATGAACTTGATGAAGGTGAAAAACGTGGTTTGTTTGCGAAGTTCATCGATCAGTTCAAAGATTTGATGATTATCATTTTGTTGGTCGCTGCGGCTCTTTCTGTTATTACAGAAGGAATGCACGGATTAACAGATGCTTTAATTATTCTTGCTGTTGTTATTTTGAATGCGGCATTTGGTGTTTACCAAGAAGGTCAAGCAGAAGCGGCGATTGAAGCTCTTAAAGATATGTCAAGTCAAATCGCGCGTGTCCGTCGTGATGGTCATGTAGTGGAAATTGATTCACGTGAATTGGTTCCTGGTGATATTGTCATGCTTGAAGCTGGTGATGTTGTTCCAGCTGACATGCGACTTTTAGAAGCAGCATCATTGAAAATTGAAGAAGCTGCTCTTACAGGTGAATCAGTTCCAGTTGAAAAAGATTTGTCAGTTGAAGTACCTGCTGATGCAGGAATCGGTGACCGTGTAAACATGGCTTACCAAAACTCAAATGTTACTTACGGCCGAGGTGTTGGTGTCGTTGTTAACACAGGTATGTACACTGAAGTTGGTAAAATTGCTGATATGCTTGCCAACGCTGATGAAACAGATACACCACTTAAACAAAGTTTGAACCAATTGTCTAAAGTATTGACATACTTGATTGTTGGTATCGCTGCTGTTACTTTCCTTATCGGTGTTTTTGTTCGAGGAGAAGCTCCACTTAATGGTTTGATGGTTGCCGTAGCACTTGCCGTGGCTGCTATCCCAGAAGGACTTCCAGCCATTGTGACAATTGTCTTGTCAATGGGAACAACAACACTTGCTAAACGTAATTCAATTGTTCGTAAATTACCAGCTGTTGAAACACTTGGTTCTACAGAAATCATTGCATCAGATAAAACTGGTACATTGACAATGAACCAAATGACAGTCGAAAAAGTTTACACAAACGGAAAATTGCAAAGCTCTGCAAGCGAGATTGCATCTGACAATAACACACTTCGTGTTATGAACTTTGCAAATGATACTAAAATCGATCCAAATGGAAAATTAATCGGAGACCCAACTGAAACAGCACTAGTTCAATTTGGTCTTGATCATAGTTTTGATATTCGTGAAGTTCTTAAAAAAGAACCACGTGTGGCAGAGTTGCCATTTGATTCTGAACGTAAATTAATGTCAACGATTCACAAAGAAGCTGATGGTAAATTCCTTGTTGCTGTTAAAGGTGCACCAGATCAATTGCTTAAACGTGTGACTCGCATCGAAGAAGATGGTCAAGTTCGTGATATTACAGCTGATGAGAAGAAAGCTATTTTGCAAGTCAATAAAGACCTTGCAAAACAAGCTCTTCGTGTTTTGATGATGGCTTATAAATATGTTTCTGAAGTGCCAACACTTGAATCAGAAATTGTTGAGTCTGATTTGATTTTCTCAGGTCTTGTTGGAATGATTGACCCAGAACGTCCTGAAGCAGCTAAGGCTGTTGCTGTCGCTAAGGAAGCTGGTATTCGTCCAATTATGATTACTGGTGACCACCAAGATACAGCAGAAGCTATTGCTAAACGTCTTGGTATCATTGAAGATGACGGTCAAGACCACGTCTTCACAGGTGCTGAACTTAATGAATTGTCAGACGAAGAATTCCAAAAAGTCTTCAAACAATATTCAGTTTATGCACGTGTGTCTCCTGAACACAAAGTCCGTATCGTTAAAGCTTGGCAAAATGAAGGTAAAGTTGTTGCCATGACTGGTGACGGTGTTAATGATGCGCCATCACTTAAGACAGCTGATATCGGTATCGGTATGGGGATTACTGGTACAGAAGTTTCTAAAGGAGCTTCTGACATGGTCCTTGCTGATGATAACTTTGCAACGATTATCGTTGCTGTTGAAGAAGGACGTAAGGTCTTCTCTAATATCCAAAAATCAATTCAATACCTTCTTTCAGCTAACATGGCTGAAGTCTTCACAATCTTCTTTGCCACACTATTTGGTTGGGATGTTCTTCAACCTGTACACCTTCTTTGGATTAACTTGGTAACAGATACGCTACCAGCGATTGCGCTTGGTGTTGAACCAGCTGAACCAGATGTGATGACTCACAAACCTCGTGGACGTAAATCAAACTTCTTTGATGGTGGGGTTATGGGCGCAATTATCTATCAAGGTATTTTCCAAACTTTACTCGTTTTAGGTGTTTACGGATGGGCATTGATGTTCCCAGAACATGCTTCAAGCCGCATGATGCACGAAGATGCTTTGACAATGGCGTTTGCAACTCTTGGTTTGATTCAATTGCTCCATGCCTTTAACGTTAAGTCTGTTTACCAATCAATCTTTACAGTTGGAGCTTTCAGAAATAGAACCTTTAACTGGGCAATTCCAGTAGCTTTCCTACTATTGATGGTTACTATTGCAGTACCTGGATTTAACCAATTATTCCACGTTTCACACTTGAGTGTGACACAATGGTTAGCGGTCATCATCGGAAGCTTGCTCATGGTTGTTTTGACAGAAATTGTTAAGGCTGTTCAACGTGCTCTTGGTCAAGATGAAAAAGCTATTTAAGTTAGGTTAATTATTAGCTAGGACAATTTGTCCTAGCTTTTTTGCTTTCTGAAAATCTTTGAAAAATTTATGGTAGAATATTCTGGGGAGGCTTTCATGATTAAAGCAATTATATTTGATATGGATGGTGTTTTATTTAACACTGAAAATTTTTATTTTGACCGTCGTGAGGCATTTTTAGGGAGTAAAGGTATTTCTATCAAACATTTGCCACCTAAATTTTTTGTAGGTGGACGTATGGATCAGTTCTGGGAAAAAATCTTAGGCGACAAGATTTCAGACTATGATACAAAAGCTTTGGAAGCAGAGTACACTGCTTATAAGAATGTTCATCGACCAGATTATAGTCAATTAGTTTTTCCAGATGCTAAAAAAGTTTTAGCTGATTTAAAGGCAAAAGGATTTGTCTTAGCATTGGCTTCAAACACGGTGCGAAAAGATGTTGAACGAGCTTTGACAAAATGTGGTTTGATTGAATATTTTACTTACATTTTGACAGGTGATGATTTTAAAGAAGGTAAACCAAATCCTGCAATTTACAATGCTGCTTGTGCTAAATTAGGATTCGATAAAGGTAATATTGTTATTATTGAAGATAGTCAAAAAGGAATTCAAGCTGGAGTAGCTGCAGGTGTGCGAGTGATTGCCATTCGCGATAAAGTATTTGGCATTGATCAATCACAAGCTAGCCTTTTAGTTGATAGTTTAACCGAAGCTGTGCAAGTAATTGAAAAAGAAGTTTAAAGGTATTGTCATATTGAAAAGTAATTGTTTTAGGAGTAGTAGTCTAAGCTAGGTAAAGAAAATGGCTGCTAATGGTAGCCAATAGCAATTTTACAGCCTTTATGATAAAATAAAAAGGCAGTAAGGAAATCTATAAAAGCGTCAAAAAGTAAAGATAAACTGATTATAGATTTGATTAATTAAGTCTAAAAGCAGAGTGAAAATTCCTATTTTCATCTTGCTTTCTTAACGGACTTAATATCTTATGTTAACTGAATACGTTCTACGAGTTGTGCAAAAAGATAATTTTTCCTAGAGCTTAAGAGCTCTTCGTCAAAATTCCTATTTTTGTTATACTCGTTTAACGAACTTAATATCTTAATAAAGGAGTTATCTCATGGAAGTGGCTGAAATCCGCCAAAAAATAGTAGAAAATCAAGAGAAGTTGACTAGCTTCAGGAGGTCTCTTTGACTTAGATCGTTTGGAAGAAGACATTGCGCTTCTTGAAAACAAAATGACTGAGCCAGATTTTTGGAACGACAACATTGCAGCACAGAAAACATCTCAAGAATTGAATGGTTTGAAACAAACTTACGAAACATTTAACGAGATGCAAGAATTGTCTGATGAAACAGAACTTTATTTAGAAATGTTAGATGAAGATGATTCTATTCAAGCTGAGTTAGAAGAAACTCTTGAAAAACTTGATAAAATCATGACAAGTTATGAAATGACTCTTCTCTTGTCAGAACCTTATGATCGTAACAACGCCATCTTGGAAATTCACCCAGGTTCTGGTGGTACGGAAGCTCAAGACTGGGCTGATATGCTTTTCCGTATGTATACACGTTATGGAAATGCTAAAGGTTTCAAAGTTGAAACCCTTGATTATCAAGCAGGTGATGAAGCAGGTATCAAGTCAGTGACACTTTCTTTTGAAGGACCAAATGCATATGGTCTTTTGAAATCAGAAATGGGTGTTCACCGTTTGGTTCGTATCTCACCATTTGATTCGGCGAAACGTCGTCACACATCATTCTCTTCTGTCGAAGTAATGCCAGAATTGGATGATACGATTGAAGTTGAAATTCGTGATGATGATATCAAGATGGATACTTTCCGTTCAGGTGGTGCTGGTGGACAAAACGTCAACAAGGTTTCTACTGGTGTTCGTTTGACCCACATTCCAACAGGAATCGTTGTTGCGTCAACTGTTGACCGTACACAATACGGTAACCGTGACCGCGCTATGAAAATGTTGCAAGCAAAACTTTATCAATTAGAACAAGAGAAAAAAGCGCAAGAAGTGGATGCTCTTAAGGGTGATAAAAAAGAAATCACTTGGGGAAGCCAAATCCGCTCATACGTCTTCACTCCATATACAATGGTTAAAGACCACCGTACAGGGTATGAAGTTGCTCAAGTTGATAAAGTCATGGATGGTGACATTGATGGCTTCATCGACGCTTTCTTGAAATGGCGTATTGATTAATTCAAAAGTAAAATTTTAGGATAACAAAATCGTAAAGGAAAATACAAATGGCATTAATTGAAATGAAAGGTGTAACTAAAAAGTATCACCGCTCAACAACTGCTTTGAGAGATATCAATGTATCTGTCAATCCAGGTGAATTTGTTTATATTGTTGGTCCTTCTGGTGCTGGTAAATCAAGTTTCATTAAATTGCTTTACCGCGAGGAAAAAGTCTCTGCTGGAACACTTAAAGTTGGGGAATTTAACCTTACAAAAATGAAAAAACGTCAAATCCCAATTTTGCGTCGTAGCATCGGTGTTGTCTTCCAAGACTACAAACTTCTTCCTAAGAAGACTGTTTTTGAAAACGTTGCTTATGCCATGCAAGTAATTGGTGAAAAGCCACGTGAAATCAAAAAACGCGTTCCAGAAGTGCTTGAACTTGTTGGACTTAAACACAAAATGCGTTCATTCCCAGACCAATTATCTGGTGGTGAACAACAACGTGTGGCAATTGCGCGTGCCATCGTTAACAATCCAAAAGTTTTGATTGCTGACGAACCAACTGGTAACCTTGACCCAGAAATTTCTTGGGAAATCATGCAATTGTTAGAACGTATCAACCTTCAAGGAACAACCGTTCTAATGGCAACACACAACAAACAAATCGTTGATAACCTTCGCCATCGCGTTATCGCAATTGAAGAAGGACGTATTGTACGTGATGAAGAGGAAGGAGAATACGGATATAATGATTAGACACTTTTTCCGCCACTTATGGGAATCTATTAAAAGTTTAAAACGAAACATCTGGATGACCATCGCATCAGTCAGCTCAGTTGCGATTACATTGACACTTGTTGGTATTTTTGCAGCTGTTCTCTTGAACGTTGAAAAAATTGCTCAAGGTATTGAAAATAATATTCAAATTAGTGTTTATTTGGATGTCAACTCTGCTGATAATTCAGAAACAAAAACAAATGAAGTTGGTGAAACTGTTCAAAATGATTCTTATCACCAAGTTTATGACCAAATCAACGCTCTTTCTGGTGTAAAATCAGTTACTTTCTCAAGTAAAGATGACCAATTAGCTAAATTGAAAGAAACATATGGTGATGACTGGGCAATGTTTGATGGTGATTCAAATCCATTGCAAGATGTTTACGTTGTAGAAGCGACATCAGCATCAAAAGTTAAGAAAGTAGCTAATAAAATTTCTAAAATTGAAGGTGTTGAATCAGTTAACTATGGTGGTTCAAACTCAGATCAACTCTTCAAGATTTCTAAATTTATCCGTACATGGGGAGCTGCTGGTACTGTTCTTCTTGTTGTTGTAGCTATTTTCTTGATTTCAAATACAATTCGTATGACTATCATGTCTCGTCACCGCGATATTGAAATCATGCGTTTAGTTGGTGCGAAAAACTCTTATATCCGTGGCCCATTCTTCTTTGAAGGTGCTTGGGTTGGTTTGCTTGGAGCGATTGTTCCATCAATCATCATTTACTTCGGCTATAAAGCTGTTTACGCATCAGTAAATCCACAATTTGAAGTACAAGGATTGACTCTATATCCTGCGGATACATTCCTTCCAATGATTATCGGTGGTATGTTCGTTGTAGGTATCCTTATCGGATCACTTGGTTCAGTTATCTCAATGAGACGTTATCTTAAAATTTAATAGAAAAACAACTTCTGATTTTCAGAAGTTGTTTTAATTTATAAAGCTTGTAATAGCTGTAGCAATTTCTTTTTCTTGTTCTTTTTGAGAAATGCTTGCTTTTCCGTCTTTTGCTTGGTGACCATAATCTCCAAATTCGCTGTGGTTACCTCCAGAGATAGTGACGTATTTTGTATCTTGCGGAAGTCTCTTTTTAGCTTTGTTATACTGGTCCCGTTTAAGGATTTTATCTTTGCTAGCTGTGATTGAGAGAACTTTTAGCTTGTCTTTTGATAAGTCTGTTTTCTCACTTGGATAGCTTGCAAGAAGAATTAAACCAGTAACGTTTGTTTTGGCTGCATCAGCGTTCATGCAGGCAACAACGCCACCTAGTGAGTGCCCAGCAAGGTAGACATTTTTTAAGTTTTTTTCTTTGATGACGGCTAAAGCTTTTTTACTCGATAGCACAGGTAGATTTAGGGGTGTTTTCAAGATGTAAACATTATATCCTGATTCGGCTAAATCATTTGCTAAATTAGCGTAGGCTTTTTCCTCAACGAGAGCACCTTGGTAAAAGATAATAGTTGCTTTTGCGCTTTCTTTACTTTCAAAGAGTAGATAGTCCTTTGTGATTTTAGCGGATTTAGCAGCTGCCATAGAACTTTGATGCGCTTGGTAGGTTTTATAACGAATAAAACCAAGGCCTAGAACAAGCAGAGTTGTTAAACAAACTAAAAAGTAGAGTAGACATTTTTTAAGTTTTTTCATAGTGTATTAAAATACGGGTTAAAATTCTTTTCATGTGCAATAGTCGTTTCACGACCATGACCAGGGTATACGGTGAAGTGATTTGGAAGACTAAAGAGTTCAGTTTTGATACTATTTAGTAATTGTTCTGCGTTTCCAGTTGGCAAATCAGTTCGTCCAATGGTTTCACGAAAGAGCGCATCACCAGTGATAACAAGGCCATCATCAGGGAAAACTAGCGAAACACTTCCCCATGAATGTCCTGGTGTTTGACGTGCTTGAAAACGAAAACCAGCTAATACATAATCTTCTTGATATTGAAAGTGGTGCTCGGCAGGTTTTAAAATCACATCATCCATGTCAGCATGACGGTCTAAGCCTGAGAAATTATCTTTGGGTGAATAAAGCCAAGACGCTTCTTTTTCAGAGATATAAACAGGAGGCTGTCCAAAAGCATCACGAATCACATCAAGCCCCATAATATGGTCATAATGAGCGTGTGTGATTAAGATAGCAGCTACGGGTTTATCAATAGCCGTAATTTTTTCTTTAATTTTATCTGTATTGCTACCAGGGTCAACAACAATGATAGCTTGGTCATTGACCAAT
The DNA here is from genome assembly GCF_011387195.1 of Streptococcus ruminicola. Lineage (NCBI taxonomy): Bacteria > Bacillati > Bacillota > Bacilli > Lactobacillales > Streptococcaceae > Streptococcus > Streptococcus ruminicola. Next base: position 270,291 of record NZ_CP046919.1, on the reverse strand, counting down.
AAGTAGGTATTTTCACGTGCAACGTGGTTTAATAATCTAAAAATCTTCATAAAAAAAGTGTATCAAAAAAGTCTTTAAAAGTCATACAATCTCTTTTGCCAAACGCAATTTTTTCGCTATCTTATTTTTGGGATTAGGTGAATGTGGGCTTTAAAAATGGTATAATTTAAATGTTATGATGCAAGTTAATTCTCAAAAATATGCTGTTGTGGATTTGGAGGCAACGGGTGCCCACGCAATGGCAGAAATTATTCAGGTTGGCATTGTCATTATTGAAAATGATCAGATTGTGAAGACCTATCAAACGGATGTTAATCCGCACGAGACCTTAACTGACCACATTATTCATTTAACAGGGATAACAGATGAGCAATTGGCAAAAGCGCCAGATTTTTCACAAGTTGCTCAAGAAATTTATCACTTGATTTCGGACTGTGTATTTGTGGCTCACAATGTGAAATTTGATGCCAATCTTTTAGCAGAAAAATTATTCTTAGAAGGATACGAACTACGTACGCCGCTTGTCGATACGGTTGAGTTATCACAAGTTTTCTATCCGACCCTTGAAAAATATACGCTAGGTCACCTAGCAGATGTTTTACAACTTGATTTGACGGATGCGCACACGGCTATTTCCGATGCTTATGCGACTGCTCAGCTATTGTTAAAACTAAAAGAAAAAATGGAGAGTTTGCCAAAAGAATTGCTAGAACAACTCTTACCTTTTTCTGATAATCTCTTATTTGAAACGGGGATGTTGGTTGAGGAGAGCTTTAAAAAAGCGAAAGTCATGTCAAAAAAAGACTACCAAGAAGTTGGTGGCTTGATTTTACGACGTGCTAAAGCCATTGGCAGTGAACGTAAGTTGTCTGATGATTTTGAGTTAAATATGGCACTTCTAGGCTTGGATGCGCGTGAGAAGCAGAGCCGATTTGCTCAAATGGTTAAAGATGATTTTCAAAGTTCAAAAATCTCATTCTTAGAAGCTCAGGCTGGTCTCGGAAAAACTTATGGCTATCTTTTGCCACTTTTGCAGCTAGCACAAGATGAGCAAATTATTGTTTCAGTGCCAACAAAGATTTTACAAGACCAAATCATGGCTAATGAAGCTAAAAAGATTCAAGAAGTCTTTAACATTTCTTGCCAATCCATCAAAGGACCCGGCAACTATATTAAGTTGGATTCTTTTGCGGAAACCTTGCACCGAGAAGGGGACAATCGCCTAGTTAATCGTTATAAGATGCAATTGCTTGTCTGGTTAACAGAAACTTTAACGGGAGATTTGGATGAAATCAGACAGAAGCAGCGTTTTGAGGCTTATTTTGAACAGATTAAGCATGATGGTAATCTGAGTGAAAAATCCTTGTATAAGGATGTCGATTTTTGGAATCGTACTTATGAAAATGCTAAGCATAGTAAGCTTTTAATTATTAATCATGCGTATTTCTTAGAACGTGTTCAAGATGATAAGGCTTTTGCGGCTAAGAAAATTTTGATATTTGATGAAGCGCAAAAATTGATTTTGAACCTAGAACAATTTTCACGACGTCGTGTTAATGTAACGCAATTGGTTCAAAAAATTGAAAAGCATTTGGATGCTGCCCTGCCAACGCTTGAAAAACGTTTGATTGAGAGTCTTTCTTTCCAATTGAGTCATCTTGCCACACGTTTTTATCAAAATCAAGAAATTTATGTGACAACAGAAGATGCTCACCGAGTAGAACAAGCTGCTAAAGAGTTGCTTGCTCTTAATCCTGAGTGGCGTTATCTGTGCTTGGAAGATTTGTTATCCCTATTTGCACAGCCATTTACGGATTTTTGGTTTGAGACAAGTTTTGAAAATGAAAAACGTCAGACTTACTTAAATGCAAGTAGTGATGAACTCTTGAATTTCCAAGAATTCTTGCCAGAAACACGCAAGACTTACATGGTTTCTGCGACATTGCACATTAGTCCGCAGGTTAGTCTTGCAGATTTGCTTGGTTTTGAGCAGTACCATTACATGAGCATTGAGCGAGACAAGCAAACGTCGCAACGCATTTGGATTGATGAAGAGATGCCAAATGTAGCTGAGATTTCTGATGAAGCTTATGCTAAGGCTATTGCTGAGCGAATTTATCAAATTAGGCAATTGGATGAACAGATGTTGGTGCTCTTTAATTCTAAAAAAGCCATGTTTGATGTTTCAGAGCTTTTAGATGAGATGGACCTTCATCATTTGACACAAGAGAAAAACGGGACAGCTTATAATGTCAAACGTCGTTTTGAACGCGGAGAAAGTCATATTTTACTTGGGACTGGTGCTTTCTGGGAAGGCGTGGATTTTGTACAATGCGATAAAATGATTGAGGTCATTACACGTTTACCTTTTGAAAATCCAAAAGATTTATTCGTTCAGAAAATCAGTAATCATTTGCTAGCGCAAGCTAAATCGCCTTTCAATGATTATTCTTTGCCGTTAGCTATTTTAAAACTAAAACAAGCTATCGGAAGAACCATGAGACGTGAAAATCAACGTTCGGCTGTGCTTTTGCTTGACCCACGAATTTTGACAAAATCATACGGAAAAATTATCAGTGATGCTTTATCTGAAGAATTTTATATTTCTCATCAAAAATTTTCAAAGAGTCTCACTGAAATAAAGAATTTTCTGCTATAATAAAAGAGATAAACAAAAAGGGAGAAGTAAATGAAAAAATTAACACCAGTAAAACAGTATTTACTTGGTTTTAGCTTGATTTTATTAGTTCTCTTGCTTTCTGCTACGACTGTTTTGGATTTAGCGATTCAGCCAAAACGAAGAGCAGAAAAACTGGCGACCCAAGTAGCCATTGAAAAAGCTGATTTAGTTCAAACGTCTTCTGTTGACCTTTACAATGGTTCTAAGACATACTATAGTGTTTTTGGAACGACAGCATCAGGTGATCAGAAGATTGTTGCTGTAGGTGAAGACAATGGTAAGGTATTTGTTTATTCTGTAAACGATGGGATTAGTCGTAAACAAGCTGAGCAAGTAGCTGCAGCTAATGGTGCGACAGGAATTTCAAAAGTTGTTTACGGAATTGATGGCAAGACCCCAATTTGGGAAGTCACAGCTACTGATGGTTATTATCTTGTGAATTTTGAAACAAGTGAGCTCGTGAAGAAGGAGGGCATATGACAAACTTATCAAATCGCGTGTTGAACATGGAAGAAAGTGTGACTTTAGCAGCGAGTGCGCGTGCCAAAGCCTTGAAAGCGCAAGGACGTGATATTTTATCACTAACATTGGGAGAACCTGATTTTGTAACTCCTAAGAATATCCAAGATGCAGCAATTGAAGCTATTCAAAATGGTAAAGCAAGTTTCTACACTGTTGCTTCTGGACTTCCAGAATTGAAGGATGCAATCAACAATTACATGGAAAATTTCTACGGTTATTCTGTTAACCGTAATCAAGTAGTTGTTGCAACAGGTGCAAAATTCATTCTCTACACTTTCTTTACAACTGTTCTTAATCCAGGCGATGAAGTTATTATCCCAACACCATGTTGGGTGTCTTATGTCGATCAAGTTAAAATGGTTGATGGTGTTCCTGTGACAGTTGCGACAACTGAAGCAAATGACTTCAAAGCTACTGTAGAACAACTTGAAGCTGCTCGTACAGATAAAACAAAAGTTCTTTTATTGAATTCACCATCTAATCCGACTGGTATGATTTACAGCCGTGAAGAATTAGAAGCAATTGGTAATTGGGCTGTTGAACACGACATCTTAATCTTGGCAGACGATATTTACGGACGTTTGGTATATAATGGAAATGAGTTCACACCAATTTCATCAATTTCTGAAGCTATCCGAAATCAAACAGTTGTCGTAAATGGTACTTCAAAAACTTATGCTATGACTGGTTGGCGTGTTGGTTTTGCAGTTGGTAATGAAGAGATTATCTCAGGTATGGCAAAAGTTATCAGCCAAACCACTTCAAACTTAACGGCAGTTTCACAATACGCAGCGATTGAAGCTCTTACTGGTTCACAAGACTCTATCGAAGTTATGCGACAAGCCTTCGAAGAACGTCTAAATACTATTTACCCATTGCTTTGTGAAGTTCCTGGATTTGAAGTCATTAAACCACAAGGTGCTTTCTATCTTTTCCCTAACGTGAAAAAAGCGATGGAAATGAAAGGTTACACTGATGTGACTGCCTTTACAACAGCTATTCTTGAGGAGGCAGAAGTAGCCCTTGTTACTGGTGCTGGGTTCGGTGCTCCTGAGAACGTTCGTTTGAGCTATGCGACTGATTTGGATACTTTGAAAGAAGCTGTAAGACGTTTGAAAGCATTCATGGAAAAATAAGATGTCCAAAAAACGAAAACTTATTATTGCATTAGTTGCTTTTTCAGGAATCGTTGCAGTTGGATTAGGGATTCATTTTAAACCAACTTCTCCAGAATTAACCAAACTGGGGGAGTATTCAGTTACGTCTAAAGGCATGCGCTTTGAGATTGATTTGGCTAGCAATAGCACGACTGGTTATACTTGGACTGCCAGTGATGTGGATAAGAAGACTTGTCTTTTAGATGATATTGTTTATCAAGCTTATCCTAGTAAAGACAATCGAGTCGGGTCTGGTGGCTACACTCGAGTAACTGGAAAAGTCAAAAAAGCTGGTCAGACGCAATTCAATTTAAAGTATTGCCAAGATTGGAAAGGTGGTAAGCAAGAAATGGCTTACCGCGTAACTATTAGTAGTTCAAAAACTAAAGTTAATAAGATTAAACTGACAAAAGTGTCAGAGTAATATTTGAAAAGAGGAATTATGTCTAAAGATTACGTATCAATTATTGATGTTAAAGATCATGTTGGCGAAGAAGTCACAATCGGGGCTTGGGTAGCTAACAAATCAGGAAAAGGAAAAATTGCTTTCTTACAACTTCGTGACGGGACAGCATTCTTCCAAGCAGTTGCTTTCAAACCAAACTTTATTGAAAAATATGGTGAAGAAGAAGGAACTGAAAAATTCAACACAATTAAACACCTTAGCCAAGAAACTTCTATCCTTATCACGGGTATCGTTAAAGAAGATTCACGTTCAAAATTTGGTTACGAACTTGATGTGACTGACCTTAAAATCGTTGGTCATTCAGAAGATTACCCAATCACTCCAAAAGAACACGGTACTGATTTCTTGATGGACCACCGTCACTTGTGGTTGCGTTCACGTAAACAAATGGCTATCATGCAAATCCGTAACGCTATCATCTACGCTACATATGATTTCTTTGATAAAAATGGTTTCATCAAATTTGATAGCCCAATCTTGTCAGGAAATGCTGCTGAAGATTCAACAGAATTGTTTGAAACTGACTACTTTGGTACACCTGCTTACTTGAGCCAATCAGGTCAATTGTACCTTGAAGCTGGTGCTATGGCACTTGGTCGTGTCTTTGACTTTGGTCCTGTATTCCGTGCTGAAAAATCAAAAACTCGTCGTCACTTGACTGAGTTCTGGATGATGGATGCTGAATATTCATTCCTATCACACGAAGAATCTCTTGATCTTCAAGAAGCTTATGTTAAAGCACTTATCCAAGGTGTTCTTGACCGTGCTCCACAAGCTCTTGAAATTTTGGAACGTGATGTTGATTTGCTTAAAAAATACATTGCAGAACCATTCAAACGTGTATCTTACGATGATGCTATCGATCTTCTTCAAGAACACGAAAATGATGAAGATGCTGATTACGAACACCTAGAACACGGAGACGACTTTGGTTCACCACATGAAACTTGGATTTCAAACTACTTTGGCGTACCAACATTTGTTATTAACTACCCAGCAAGCTTCAAAGCCTTCTACATGAAACCAGTTCCTGGTAACCCAGAACGCGTCTTGTGTGCTGACCTTCTTGCACCAGAAGGATACGGAGAAATCATCGGTGGTTCAGTTCGTGAAGATGACTACGATACACTTGTTGCTAAAATGGATGCTCTTGGTATGGATAAATCAGAATATGAATTCTACCTTGACCTTCGTAAATACGGTTCAGTACCACACGCTGGATTTGGTATCGGTATCGAACGTATGGTAACATTCGTGGCTGGAACTAAACACATTCGTGAAGCTATTCCATTCCCACGTATGCTACACCGTATTAAACCTTAGAAAGTTGACCGCGACGCTTTTAGAATGGAAACGAAACTTTTTCATTCTAAAAGCTAGTCAGTCCTTTAGCTAAGTTCCAATAGGACTTAGCGTGTCAAATCAGCGGAGCGAAGTGAGGCGAGATTTGACTAAGGAATGGTATTAAACCTTAATAAATATTATTAAAGCCTGAACTTTTGAGTTCAGGCTTTTTAAGTTTATTTAAGAAATGTTTGCTAAAATTTCTTGTGAGAGGTGATTAACATGATAACTTATATCGCGAAAATTACCTTTTTTGATAAGACATTTTGTATTGCACTAGACCTAAAAAGAGTTTCACATCCGCTTTTAGAACAGATTAAACGACAAGTAGGTTTAGTTGAGCATGATTTACAAATCTGGCAAGAAGCTCTTTCAGATAGCTTTAAAAGCTTAGCAAGTGATACTTTCTTTAGTAAAACGTTTTTTATCAGAGCTTTGCAGGAACACTTTTCAGATTTAGGAAAGCACGAGGCAATTGCTTCGATTACTTGCCAGACTTTGACATAAGTTAAAATCCCAGCCAATTCGGCTGGGATTTTTGGTTTAGTTTTTAGCAGTCATAAGGTTTGGCGCAAAAGTTTTGAGTGATTTGATGATAGCAAGTACCAAAGCAAGGCTAATGAGACGGTCAGCATAGTCAGTAATGGCTTGAACCAAAACTAAACTTGCTGTCATGTCAATGCCTAAGCCATGAATAATTTGTGCCAAGATGCCAGAACCACTTGAAGTAATACCATGGAAAAGAATGACTGTGATACTTGATGAAACAACTGTTCCAGGAAGTGAGACAAGTAAGCTTTTCCAGATCAAGTCTTTTGATTTGCTTGTTTCTTTAATTAAGAAACCTGTAATAAAAGCAGCTACGATAGCTACAGGTGCAAAGTAAATAGCAAAGATATCAGTCGTCATCCAGCTAATCAAGGCACTGACAATAGCAGCACCAGCACCAAGCCATGGTCCAAAGACAACAGCGACTAACAATGTTCCAATCATATCAAGATAAATTGGCAGACGTAAGAATAAAGCGATGTTTGCGCCAATATAGTTAATTGCAATGGCAATTGCCATAAAAGAAATGATACGAATTGATGAATTTTTCATGATTTAACTTTCTAACTTTAGATTTTTGAGATCATCTTGAATGATGTCTTTTTGTGCATCTAAAAGTACGGTTAGAAAATCTTCCCAGAATAGACTTGGGTTAACCTGAGTCAAAATAGTGCTGTTCTTAGGTTTGTGGTAAAAATCGTATTGATCGACGACTGTTTGCCCAATAGCGATGCCGTCAGTAACAACATCAGTGTAAGCATCAAAACCAGAGCAGACCTCGCTGTTGACAAAGTAGGCCAATGCGAGAGGGTCATTAATCACACAGCCAATGATATGTTCGTATTCCCAGTGAAAATCAAAGTAAAAACGGGTAATTTTTGTGATGAATGCTGTCATTTCAGCGTTAATACGACTCATATATTCTAAATGATTTGGTGTTAAGACAATATGGCGAGTGACATCAAGTCCGACCATTTCAACTTTACGACCTAAACGTTCAAAAGTGATTTGTGCCGCATGCGGGTCGCACCAGTAGTTGTATTCAGCAACAGGTGAACAATTGCCGTGTGATTTGAAATTTCCTCCCATGCTGACAAAACGGTGACAGTTTTCGCCGAGCTTAGGATTTAGTTCAAGAGCTTTTGCGATATTGGTTAACGGACCTAGGGCAATGATAGAAGTATCTTTAGGGTCTTTAAAGTAATCGGCTAAGAATTGCTCTGCTGATTTTTCTTGAACATGAGGAGTGTGTTTGAGTTGGAAATCATTTTCGCCAAGACCATCCATACCATGAGTATCTTGGGCAGAAACGTAATCGCGTGTTAGCGGTGTAGCAGCTCCTTGGTAGACAGGAACATCTAGTCGATCAAGCAGCTCTAGGCTTGTAAAAGTATTTTTTACTCCGAGATCTGTTGGACAATTTCCTGCGACGATGGTGATGGCAACCACTTCTAAATTTGGATGTTTAAGGGCATAAAGTAGCGCTAGTGTATCGTCGATACCAGGATCACAGTCAATAATAATTTTTTGCTTAGTCATCCTTTCCTCCTTTCTAAAAAATATTTATAGAAAATAAAAAATGACCTTGTTTTCTAAAAAACAAAGCCACTCAAAAAAGACGCTCAACAAAGAGCAGGTCTCAATTTGTAGATAGCTAGTTTTTTATTCTGGGAGTTTTCGAACCAGTCCAAAAGTAGTACTTTTGATTATGCACGCCTTCTATTATATAAACAATTTGCTTTTTTGTAAATATTTGAAAATAAATGCATTTTTATTTATTAATATGTTTCAATTTTCAGAATATTTTGTTATAATAATCCTAATCTATTTGAGAGAAGGTGAAAATTTATGGCGAAAACAATTCACACGGACAAAGCGCCAGCAGCAATTGGTCCTTACGTTCAAGGAAAAGTTGTTGGTAACTTCCTTTTTGCTTCAGGTCAAGTTCCTTTGTCACCTGAAACTGGTGAAGTTATTGGGACAAGCATTCAAGAACAAACCAAACAAGTCCTTAAAAATATTTCTGCGATTTTAGCAGAAGCAGGTACTGATTTTGACCATGTGGTTAAAACGACATGTTTCTTAAGCGACATGGATGACTTTGTTCCATTTAATGAAGTTTATGCTACGGCTTTTAAAGCTGATTTCCCAGCGCGCTCTGCTGTTGAAGTTGCTCGTTTGCCAAAAGACGTCAAGGTAGAAATTGAAGTCATCGCTTATCTCGACTAGATGTTCTCTTAATATTATTTGACACGAAAAAAGTTCGCTACTCTCTCGGCGAACTTTTTTCTATTGTGTTAAATTGATTAATTTGCTTTTTGCATTTTTTTAGCGGTTGTCATCATCAAGCGAATACGGTTCAATTGGTTAACTTCTGATGAACCTGGGTCGTAATCGATTGGTGAGATATTGGCACCTTTGAATTGTCGGCGGAGTTCTTTTAGCATTCCTTTTCCGACGATGTGGTTTGGAAGACAACCAAATGGTTGAAGACAAACGATATTTTTAACACCATTGTTGAGTAATTCAATCATTTCACCAGTCAAGAACCAACCTTCACCAGTGTGGTTACCGATTGAAACGACTTTTTCAGCACCTTTAGCGATGTCATAGATTGATTCGATACCTTCGAAACGCTCTGATTTTTCAAGAGCTTTGTTCATTGGTTTTTCAAGAAGATTGATGGCATCGATACCAAGTTTTGCTAGGCGTTTTGATTTTTGGCTCATATTGAGCTCATCAGCTTTCCAAATTTGGTTGAAGAGTGAGTAGTTCATAAAGCCAATCAAGTCTGGCACAACGGCTTCGCCACCTTCATTTTCAATGATAGCAACAATGTCGTTATTAGCTGTAGGGGCGTATTTGACCAAGATTTCTCCAACCACACCAACACGTGGTTTTTGACCAAATTCGATGGTTTCAAGATTATCAAAGTCTTTAATGATTCGTTTCATGTTGTGGTTGAATTCGAAGTAAGAGCCGGATTTGACATTCTTACGAGCAATTTCAAGCCATTTTTCGTATAAGGCATTGGCAGAACCTGGAACGGCTTCATAAGGACGAACGCGGTAGAGCACTCGTTCAAAAAGGTCACCGTAAAGTACGCTGATAAGCAGACGTTTGACAAATGGTAAGGTCAAATTCCAACCAGGTGTTTCTTCTGTACCTTGATTTCCCATAGAGACAGAAACCACAGGAATTTGAGGATAGCCAGCGTCTTTTAAGGCTTTTCGCAAGAGCGGAATGTAATTGGTTGCACGGCAACCTCCACCAGTTTGAGTCATCATGACGCTGGTATTGTCGAGGTCGTACTTACCACTTTGAAGTGCTTCGAGCAATTGGCCGATAGTGATGATAGCTGGGTAGCAAGCATCGTTATGGACAAATTTTAGACCAACATCAACAGCCTTTCTGTCCATAGCTGGGAGAATCACAACGTTATAGCCAGCTTGTTTAAAGGCTTCTTCAATTAGACCATTTTGGTGAATTGGTGAAAGCATTGGCATGAGAAGGGTGTGTTTCTTCTTCATATCTTTTGTAAAGATAGGTTCTTTGCTTTCTTCATCAGCTTGGCTGGTAAATTGTGGAGCTTGGTTGAAAATATGATTGAGATTAGCTTTTTTAGCTTTCTTGTCACGTTCTTCAACAGCAGCCTTAAGAGAACGAAGACGAATACGGATGGCACCAAGGTTGCTTCCTTCGTCGATTTTTAAGACAGTGTAAAGCTTGTTGTGAGCTCGCATGATTTCTTCAACTTGATCAGTTGTGACGGCATCAAGCCCGCAACCAAAGCTGTTTAATTGGACTAATTCAAGGTTAGGATTTTTAGAAACGACTTTAGCAGCAGCGTAAAGACGTGAGTGATAAACCCATTGGTTGACCACGCGCAAACCTGAAACTTCTTCAAGTCCAGCTACCATATCTTCTGTTAAAACGTGGAAACCTTCTTGGGTGATGATGTTAGCAATCCCATGATTGATTTCTGGGTCGAGGTGATATGGGCGTCCAGAAAGCACAATTGCTTTTTCGTCGTTGAGAGCTAGTTTACTAAGGAGCTCATCAGCCTTATCTTGTAAATCTTTCTTGAAGTCAGCTAAGACTTGATAGCCATGTTCAACGGCTTCACGAATATCTGCTTCTGTAATGTCATCATAATCTGCAAAGCTTTTGACAAGTGATTTGACAACAGATTCATGGTCGGCCAAGTTAACAAATGGATGGAAGTATTTGACCTCACCATTGCGGATAGGGTCCATGTTTTTTTCGATGACTTCTGGATAACTTTGAACGATTGGGCAGTTGTAGTGGTTAGGTGCTTTGCTATTTTCGATTTGTTCGTAAATGACACTAGGGTAGAAAATGGCATCCACTTTACGCTCGATTAAGCTTTGAATGTGACCGTGCACCATTTTAGCAGGGTAACAAACGGTATCACTTGGGATAGTTTCAATTCCCTTTTCAAATAATCGTTTGTCTGATTTTGGTGAGATTTGAACACGGAACTTCAAGTCAGTAAGAACAGTGTGCCAGAGTGGGTAATTTTCATACATGTTAAGCACACGTGGAACCCCAACAACACCGTGGATAGCGTCACGTTTTGAGAGTGCTTTAAATTTAAAGAGTTTTTTATATTTGTAATCAACCAGATTTTCTTTTTGGTTGCTGCGGTCGAATTTGATTTTAGTTACTTTTTCAGCACCGCGTTCGCAGCGGTTACCAGTAACGAATTTTGAGCCGTCGTTGAAGATGGTAACGGTCAATGCGCAGTTATTTTCACATATACCGCAACGGGTAAATTCTTTTTGAGTGGTAAAGTGATCAAGTTCTTCAAGCCCCATCAAACTTGACTTAGTGCGATTGGCTGTAAGTGATGTTTCAGTCATGCAATCCCTCCTTTACTGTACCGCGCTGACTTCAAGAGTAGCTTCTTGGTTGGCTAGTTCATCTTCGTATTTTTCTTTAGCGATAATAGCGCAGCCATAAGCTCCCATAAGTCCAGCAATGCTTGGTCGAACGACTTCGCGTTCGCTGACGAGTTCAAAGGCACGAAGAACAGCTTCATTGTAGAAAGTTCCACCTTGAACGACTATTTTCTCACCCAAATCTTCGGGACGTTTTAATTTGATAACTTTGTAAAGGGCGTTTTTGATGACAGAGTATGAAAGTCCTGCTGAAATATCAGCAACCGTAGCCCCTTCTTTTTGAACTTGTTTTACCTTAGAGTTCATAAAGACTGTGCAGCGTGACCCTAGGTCGACAGGGTGTTTTGCAAGAAGAGCGACTTTGGCAAAATCTTTGACATCGTATTTAAGAGATTTGGCAAAGGTTTCAATAAATGAGCCGCAACCTGAAGAGCAAGCTTCGTTTAACTGAATACTCGATAAAGCACCATCACGCACACTCATGGCTTTCATATCTTGACCACCAATATCAAGGATAAAGTCAACACCTGGGTTGAAATAATTAGCTGCTTTGAAGTGAGCTACGGTTTCAACTTCACCGTAGTCAACGTGAAGAGCTGCTTTAATCAAATTTTCACCATATCCAGTCACGCAAGAACGAGCAATGAAAGCATCTTCTGGCAATTGATGGTAAAGTTCTTTTAGGATAGCAATGACATTTTCAAGAGGTTGTCCTTGGTTATTGCCGTAGTGTTGGAATAAAATAGCTCCTTTAGGATCTGTGAGGACAACTTTTGAAGTGGTTGAGCCTGCATCGATACCAAGGAAAAGAGGCCCAGAAGCAGTGGTAATGTCTCTGTATTCAACGCTAGCTTCATCGTGACGGGCGCGCCAAGCATCCAGTTCAGCTTGATCTTTGAAAAGAACATCAAGAGTATTTTTAGGAACTAGAGATTGCGAGCTATTATTTTCTAAGTTATGAATGATTCCAGATAAGCTGATTTGAGTTTGGTTCTCATCAAGAGCAGCTCCCATGGCAACGAAAAGTTGTGGATTTTCAGGGAAAATCACATGTTCTGGTTTGATATCAAGGGTCTCAATGAAACGCTTACGAAGTTCACTCATAAAAAAGAGCGGTCCACCAAGAAAGGCGATGTTTCCAGTGATTTTACGCCCAGAAGCTAATCCAGCAATGGTTTGATTGACAACAGCTTGGAAAATCGAAGCTGCAATGTCCTCTTTTCTGGCCCCTTCATTAATTAAGGGTTGGACGTCTGTTTTAGCAAATACCCCACAACGACTGGCAATTGGGTAAATGGTTTCGTAACCTTTGGCAAGTTCATTGACCCCGTTGGCATCTGTTTTTAAAAGTCCAGCCATTTGGTCGATGAAAGCTCCTGTACCGCCGGCACATGTTCCGTTCATGCGTTGTTCAAGGGTATCACCAAAGAAAGTCATTTTGGCATCTTCACCACCAAGCTCGATTACCACATCAGTTTGTGGAATGAATTTTTCAACGGTAGTAGTCGCAGCAATAACTTCTTGGACGAAAGGAATTTCAGCCACATCAGCTAAGCCCATACCTCCAGAACCAGTAATGGCAATACTGACAGTTTGGTCGCCGATTTCAGAAATGGCTTCATTTAAAACCTTGATAGTTGCTGTTTTGACGTCTGAAAAGTGACGCTCATAACGTGAAAATAGTAACTGATAATTATCGTCGAAAATGACAACTTTAACAGTGGTCGATCCGACATCTATACCTGCTTTATACATTAATAAAAAACCTAAAAGTGTTAGAAGGTAGTAGATAAATATCATTCCTAAAAATGACTCATTATCTAGCAACGAATAATGTAGTTACGTCGACAGTTCTTTAACACTATTTCAATCCTTTCTTACTTATCTCACACGCTGTTAATGTCACAACAGAATGTTGCTTATTCAACAGAGTGTTTGTTATAATAGTATTATAAAACACTCATTGTCAATTGCAATCGCTAATTTTTTAACTTGTGTTGTTTAAGCAACACATTCCCGACAATCTGTTGTTTATCTCGGAGGAATAGCTCATGAAACTTACTGATATTCGTTATTTGAGAACAGAAAAATTGATTTTTGATGCCTTTGCCAAACTTCTCAGCGAGAAACCTTATGAGAAAATTACGGTACAAGATATTGCTGATGAAGCCATGATTAATCGTGCCACTTTTTATGCACATTATGCGGACAAAGATGACCTTCAAAAAGGGATTCAGCAACAAGTTCTAGAGCAAATGTCTGACATGATTGATGCAGCACAGATTACAAATGGTGAACGCGTAAAAGTTAAACGAGCTGAGAAACTTTTAACGGACTTTTATCATGGATTGGAGAAAAATGCTGCGATTGCTAAAATTGTTCTAAAAAGCATTTCTCAGGAAGTCATGCAAGAAGAATTTGGAAGTTTGGTACATGAAAAATATGATCATTTGCTTGCGAAACTAAATGTCACTGAATCTGGCGAGCAAGTGCCAACAGAATTTATCGTGGCCTATCTGACCAGTATTTTTTCAGGGACTTTACTTTGGTGGATTAAGTCAAATTTTTCAATGCCAGCAAAAGAACTAGCCCGCTTGGTTTTGACCTTGGTTAGTAATGGCCACCTTACTGTTATGGGCGTCATCATCGACCGAGAAGATTAGTAGAAAAGAGCTGAGAAGTCAGCTTTTTTGTTTTATTTCTGGTATAATGGAACAGACAGAAAGAAGGATCTTATGAGTCAAAAACAGCTAATGCAAGATAGCATTGATCATCACGATTATCCAATTGAAGAGGGAGTTATCATCGATTCTCTGGATATTAGATTACAAGAGATTATCAAAAAGCAGCATCCTGATATTGCTAGTGGTGCCTTTATTAGCCATAAGAATCTGACTTACTATCGTCTTCTTTTTTTAGAGGAGATTATTGATAAAGCCAATCGTAAAAATGATTATGTCCGTGAAGCTGTCTACGATGCGACTAAGCACCAAGGGTATACGGCTTTAGATGTCCAAGACCAATTGGACAGAAAAATCACCTTTGGACAAAAAATTGCTGATGATGTAGCTCGTTTTGGCGGGTCATGGACGTTCATTATCACTTTTATCTGCTTTATGGGAGTTTGGATGGCTTTAAATGTTGTGAAGCCTTTTGGCATTGTATTTGACAAATATCCCTTCATCTTGCTAAACCTTGCTTTGTCAACGCTGGCAGCGATTCAAGCCCCTTTGATTATGATGAGTCAGAACCGTGCTTCAGATTATGATCGCTTGCAAGCCAAAAATGATTACAATGTTAACAAGGTATCAGAAGAAGGAATTCGATTGTTACATACAAAATTGGATCACTTGGTTCAGCAAGACCAGTCGGATTTACTAGAAATTCAGAAATTACAAACGGAAATGTTAGCTTCTTTGACAAAACAATTAGTGAGTATGCAGGAAGAACAGGCACGTTTAGTGGGACAAATTGAAAAAATGAGAAGGAGCGAAGAAAATGTCTGATAAAGAGATTAACTTAGTTATTGTAACTGGGATGAGCGGTGCTGGTAAGACAGTTGCCATTCAATCCTTTGAAGATTTAGGGTATTTTACCATCGATAACATGCCACCAACTTTGGTGCCAAAATTTATTGAATTAGTTGAAAAAACAAGTGACAATAATCGTGTTGCTCTTGTGGTGGACATGCGTAGTCGTCTCTTCTTCAACGAAATTACTTCTGTTTTAGATAAAATTGATTCAAATCCAAAAATTGACTTCAAGATTCTTTTCTTGGATGCAACAGATGGCGAACTGGTAGCTCGTTATAAAGAAACACGTCGTAGTCACCCATTAGCAGCTGATGGACGTATTTTAGACGGAATCAAGTTAGAACGTGAATTGCTTGCGCCTTTGAAAAATTTGAGTCAAAATGTGGTTGATACAACAGAATTAACCCCTCGTCAATTGCGTAAGACAATTTCTGAACAATTTTCAAGTGATGAAAATCAAGCCTCATTTCGTATTGAAGTCATGAGTTTTGGTTTCAAATATGGCCTACCACTCGATGCAGACTTGGTATTTGACGTACGTTTCTTGCCAAATCCATACTACAAACCAGAACTTCGCAATCAAACAGGTCTTGAAAAAGATGTTTATGATTATGTCATGAATCATGAGGAATCAGAAGATTTCTACCAACATTTGATTGGCCTCATTAAACCTATTTTGCCAGGCTACAAAAAAGAAGGAAAATCTGTATTGACTATTGCTATTGGTTGTACAGGTGGTCAACACCGAAGTGTTGCCTTTGCTCATCGCTTGGCTGAAGAGCTAAAAGCGGACTGGGTGGTTAATGAAACCCACCGCGATAAAAATCGTCGCAAGGAGACTGTGAACCGTTCATGAGAAAACCTAAAATTACCGTTATCGGTGGAGGAACAGGGATTCCCGTCATTTTAAATAGTTTGAGACACGAAGAGGTCGATATTACAGCCATCGTAACGGTTGCTGATGATGGAGGCAGTTCAGGAGCCCTGCGTTCGGTTATGCAACTGACACCACCAGGAGACCTTAGAAATGTTCTCGTGGCTATGAGTGATATGCCTAAGTTTTACGAAAAAGTCTTTCAATATCGCTTTGCGCAAGGAGATGGTCCGCTTGCTGGCCACCCTCTTGGAAATCTTATCATTTCAGGAATCGCTGAAATGGAAGGTTCTACTTACAGCGCTATGCAGATTTTGACAAAATTCTTTCACGTTACAGGGAAAATTTACCCAGCAAGTGAAAACCCATTGACCTTGCATGCTGTTTTTAAAGATGGCTATGAAGTCGCTGGTGAGAGTCATATCGCTGGTTATCAAGGAATGATTGACCATGTTTATGTGACCAATACTTACAATGATGACGAACCAACTGCCAGTCGCAAAGTAGTTGATGCAATCATGGATAGTGACATGATTGTCCTTGGACCTGGTTCTTTGTTTACATCAATTTTGCCAAATTTGGTTATTCCTGAAATCAAGCAGGCACTTATTGATACCAAAGCTGAAGTTGCTTATGTTTGTAACATCATGACACAATATGGTGAAACCGAACATTTCACGGATGCTGACCACGTCGAAGTGCTCAATCGTCATCTTGGTAAAGATGTTATTGATACGGTTCTCGTCAATATTCAAAAAGTGCCGCAAGATTACATGGACCACAATAAATTTGATGAATACTTGGTTCAAGTTGAACATGATTTTGCAGGACTTCGTAAGCAAGTCAAACGAGTGATTTCATCTGATTTTCTTCGTTTGGAAAATGGCGGAGCTTTTCACAATGGCGACTATGTCGTTGAAGAATTAATGAACCTTGTGAGGGTGAAGAAGCGATGAGTTTTACAGTAAAAGTTAAAGAAGAATTGTTGAATTTATCGCGATTTGATAAGAGTGAATTATCAGCTATTATCAAAATGTCAGGAAGCCTCGGCTTAACAGGTGCTGGACTGACCTTGTCAATCACAACAGAAAATGCCAAGGTAGCCCGTCATATCTATGAACTGATTGAAACGATTTACCACGTCCAGCCTGAAATCAAGTATCATCAAAAGACAAATCTACGTAAGAATCGTGTTTATACTGTTTTTGTTGCCAAAAATGTCAGAGAAATTTTGAACGACTTGCAGCTGGCTGATTCTTTCTTTGGGATTGAAATGGGAATTACCCCAAGTATCCTAGAAGATGATGACAAGGGACGTGCTTATCTGCGTGGTGCTTTCTTGGCGACTGGGACCATTCGTGACCCAGAGTCAGGAAAATACCAACTGGAAATTTTTTCCGTTTATCAAGACCACGCCGAAGATTTGGCAAACTTGATGCGAAAATTTATCCTTGATGCCAAGGTTATTGAACATAAAAATGGAGCAGTGACCTATTTGCAAAAGGCTGAAGATATCATGGATTTCTTGATTGTCATCGGAGCGATGGAATGTAAAGAAAGCTTTGAAGAAGTTAAGATTATGCGTGAGACGCGCAATGACGTTAACCGTGCCAATAATGCGGAAACAGCTAACATTGCAAAAACCGTGACAGCCAGCATGAAGACTATCAATAATATCATTAAAATTATGGATACCGTTGGACTTGAGACCTTACCAATTGAATTGCAACAAGTGGCTAAGATTCGTGTAGAAAATCCTGATTACTCGATTCAGCAAATTGCAGACCATTTGGAAGGAACTTTGACCAAGAGCGGTGTCAATCATCGATTGCGTAAAATCAATAAAATTGCAAATGAATTATAAGAAAGAGGAGAGTTTATTATGAGTTGCACTACAATTCTTGTCGGTAAAAAAGCGTCATATGATGGTTCAACCATCATTGCTCGAACTGAAGATTCACAAAGTGGTGATTTCACACCGAAACAATTTATCGTGGTTAATCCAGAAGATCAACCACGTCATTATAAATCAGTTTTATCTTCATTTGAAATCGATTTGCCAGACAACCCAATGCGCTACACATCAGTGCCAGATGCTTTGCGTAAAGATGGTATTTGGGGTGAAGCTGGTATCAACGAAGCCAATGTTGCCATGAGTGAGACAGAAACCATCACGACAAATGCGCGTGTCTTGGGTGCTGACCCGCTCGTTGAATCAGGTATTGGTGAAGAAGATATGCTAACATTGGTGCTTCCATATGTTCGCACAGCGCGTGAAGGGGTAGAGCGCCTTGGTGCTATCCTAGAAGAATACGGAACATACGAATCAAATGGTGTGGCTATTTCAGACGTTGATGAAATTTGGTGGTTAGAAACTGTCGGTGGCCACCACTGGATTGCTCGTCGTGTGCCAGATGATTGTTATGTGACAAATCCAAACCAACTTGGTATTGATCATTTCGAATTTAACAATCCTGATGATTACATGTACTCAAGTGACTTGCGTGAATTCATCGAAGATAATAACTTGGATTTGACATATTCAAACGAACACTTCAATCCACGCTATGCTTTTGGTAGTCAACGTGATAAAGACCGTCATTACAACACTCCACGTGCTTGGGCAATGCAACGTTTCTTGAATCCAGAAATCAAACAAGACCCACGCAGTTTCTTTATCCCATGGGCACAAAAACCATACCGCAAAATTACTGTCGAAGATGTGAAATATGTCTTGAGCAATCATTATCAAGATACTGAATTTGACCCATATGGACCAGAAGGTGATGCTGTTAGCCAACGTACCTTCCGTACAATCGGTATCAACCGCACAAGCCAAACAGCTATTCTTCAATTGCGTCCAGACCAACCACACGACACAACAGGTATTCAATGGTTGGCATATGGCTCAATGCCTTTTGGAACAATGGTGCCATTCTTTACTCAAATTTCTACAACACCAGGATATTTTGCAAATACTGGCGAAAATGTTTCAACAGATTCGTTCTACTGGGCAAACCGCTTGATTGCTGCGATTGCTGATCCACATTTCCACCAACACGAAGGTGATATTGAAGCCTATGTTGAAAAAACAATGGCAGCTGGACATGCACGCATCAAACGTGTTGATTGTGCTTTGGCAAATGCTGAAAGCGTTGATTTCGATGCTGAAAACCAAGCTATGAGTGATTACATCCAAGAAGAAACTCAAAAACTTTTGAATAAAATTCTTTTTGATGCAAGCAATCTCATGACAAACCGTTTCTCAGTAAGCGACTAATCGTTCAATCCCTTGAAGTTTTTCAAGGGATTTTTATTTTTTAAGCAAAAAATGCTTGCAAAAAACTAAAAGTTCAGATATACTTTACTGGTAAACTATTAACTTAACTAGTTAAGAAAAGGAGCCATCATGAAGAAGAAATTTCTTTTGTTCATAAATTTACTTGCACTTTTGTTTGCATGGCAAGTTAGCCATATCAAGCAAGTTGCAGCAGATGACAAGATTAAAGTTGTGACAACTTTTTATCCTGTCTATGAGTTCACCAAAGCTGTCACAGGAGATTCAGCCGATGTGTCGATGCTGATTAAAGCAGGAACTGAGCCGCATGATTTTGAACCATCTACAAAAAATGTAGCTACGATTTCAGATGCTGATATGTTTGTCTACATGGATGATAGCATGGAAACATGGGTTAAGAAAGTCAAAAAATCAATTAATTCTGATAACCTAACTATCGTTCGAGCAAGTGGAGATATGCTTCTCATGGCTGGTACAGCTGAAGAAGAAGGCGAAGACCATGACGAGCATGAAGGACATAGTCATGAATATGACCCACATGTCTGGCTCTCACCAAAACGTGCGGTTACCTTGGTTGAAAATATCCGAGATGCTTTTGTTGCTAAATACCCTGATAAAGCTGATACTTTTAAAGCCAACAGCGCAGCTTACATTGAAAAACTCAATGACTTAGATAAAGCCTACACAGATGGACTTTCAAATGCCAAACAAAAAAGCTTCGTGACGCAGCATGCTGCTTTTGGTTATTTAGCACTTGATTATGGTTTGAACCAAATATCAATTGCTGGGATTTCACCAGAAGTAGAACCTTCAGCAAAACGTATTGCAAGCCTTACAAAATACGTTAAAAAATATGATATCAAATACATTTATTTTGAAGAGAATGCGTCAAGTAAAGTTGCTGCAACGCTAGCAGATGAAGCTGGTGTAAAAACAAAAGTTTTAAATCCGCTAGAAAGCTTAACTAACAAACAAATCAAAGCTGGCGAAGATTACTTCTCAGTCATGAAAGAAAATCTGAAAGCTTTGAAATTGACAACTGACGTCAAAGGTAAAGAAATCAAAGCTGAAACAGATGACACCAAAACTGTTCAGCACGGCTATTTCAAAGATAAAGACGTTACTGATCGTAAATTAAGTGATTGGACAGGAAAATGGCAATCTGCTTACCCATACCTTCTTGATGGTACACTTGATCCTGTCTGGGATTATAAAGCCAAAGCTTCAAAAGGTGAACAAACTGCTCAAGAAGTAAAAGACTATTACACAAAAGGTTACCAAACGGACGTTGAACAAATCATCATTGATGGTAAGAAAAACAAAGTTACTTTTGTTCAAAATGGTGAAAAACATACCTACACTTACAAATACGTTGGTCACAAAATTTTGAAATACAAGAAAGGTAACCGTAGTGTTCGTTATTTGTTTGAAACAGATGACAAAGATGCTGGCGAATTCAAATACATTCAATTCAGCGACCATAATATCACATCAACAGACGTTGAACACTTCCATCTCTTCTGGGGTAACAGTAGCCAAGACGAAATTCTAAAAGAAATGGAACATTGGCCAACTTACTTCCCAGCTAAAGAATCTGGTCAAGAAATTGCCCAACACCTTGTTGCTCACTAAAATAACTAAAGGTTTGAATCAAATGATTCAAGCCTTTTCTTTTTAAGGAAAGTGGTAAAAAGCTGATTTTTGAGAGCAGGAACTCGCGTTGCCAGCTTATGAAAACTTTGCTATAATGGGTTAAGATAGCACTTACATTTTAGGAGGCCACGTGAAAGACAAGCAAGTGACAAAATTCTTTTTAGCTTGTTCGACCTTAGTTACTTGTATAACATTGGGAATTAACCTCACTTTCAGACATGCAGCTCACGCTGTTATTGCTGAATCAGGACAAGTTTCCCCAACAGCGACAGCTGATTTTATTACAAGTATTGGCGAAACAGCTCGACAAATTGGTCAAGAAAGAAACCTTTATGCTTCAGTGATGATTGCTCAAGCTGTTTTAGAATCAAGTAGTGGCCAATCAGCACTTAGCCAAGAACCTTATTATAATTTCTTTGGAGTAAAAGGGGCTTATAATGGTAATTCAGTCGTCATGCAGACTTGGGAAGATGATGGCAGTGGAAACACTTATGAGATTGATCAAGCCTTTCGCTCATACAACAGCTTAGCAGATTCGCTCAATGACTATGCTAATTTATTAAGTTGGAATCTTTATGCGGATACTTGGAAGTCAAATACCTCTTCCTATCAAGATGCCACAGCAGCTCTGACTGGTCGTTATGCCACAGATACTGCTTACGCTGATAAGTTAAATGCCTTAATTGAGCAATACGGCTTAACAAGCTACGATGAGCCGTTGGTAACCGATGAAGCTCAAGAAACTACCGAACAAGATAACCAAACTCAACAAACCAATCAAGCTACTGAAACCGTTAATCCGAACCACGTTTGGAACAAATACCGCGGTTCATACACTAGTTCAGATATTCTAGCGGAAGACGAAGCTTGGTTAGCTTATATTAGATAAAAAGAGCGTAAGCTCTTTTTTTGTTGACCTATTTACGGAAAAACAAAAAGCCATTTCGATTGCTCGAAATGACTTCTTGTAATAAATACAATTTCTTATTTTGTGAAACCGTATTTTCCAAACATTATATAAGATATTAGCAAATACCTTTTAAAATAAGGCTTTAACGGATTTTAATTTTAAAAATTTATATATATATTAAGTGTTTATAAACGTATACGGTACTAAAAAGGTACCAAAAATATTAAGTTTCGGAGCTTATAAAACAATGAAATTTCACTCAATTATGTTGAGCGTTTTTTATTTTATAAAAATACTATTATGATAAAAGGCCCCTTGAAAAAGGAGCCTTTTTAAAGAGCTAAGAACCCAATCGGGGATTTACCTGAGCAAGGGCAGGAGGCAGCACCTCTACCTAGTACTCATGAAGAGTACTCTTTGAATGAGTTGTTACCAACTCAAACTCAGTCTTAGCTCATTATCAATATATCATTTCAAATTCTTTTTAGTCAATTTTTTTATATAATTAATTCGCTCAATTGGAAGCATGGTCTTTTCAGATTTAATGAGTCTGTGATATATTCCAAAACGAGTATCATCATTTGAAATATCTTCAATGAATTTCAAATAACCTCTGACATAGTTTTCTTCGTCCGTAGGTGCAATTCCAATTAGCATTTTTCCTTTATGTTCTTCAGATGTTTCATATCCAAATTCTGCATTATATCTTTCTAATTCTTTATCAGTAGCGTAAGCAAAATGGATATTATAATTTTTTAGTTCCTGTTTTATGCAACGAAGTTGTAATTCACTTTCATAAAAATCTTTAAATTCTTTTGTTTCCCTAACAGCTTTAGTGACATCATCTTGAACATCAGATTCAATATCAACATAATTACTATAATCTGTGTGAATAAAAGTCCACCATAATAAATTTAAGAGATTTTTCCCAGTGTATATTGGCTCAATTCCTCCTTTATCCTTTTTTGATAAGTCATGATGAAAGTAATAAAAGGCTTTTTCTGTCATTTTCTTTGCTCCTTGATTTTTTTAATTTATTCCATGGTCTACTTGACAGCAAGTAACCCATGCTATTTTTTTCTAATTTGTCGGTTGTCAGCTCTTCAGTCTGACAACTCGTCAAATTTAGTCTAAATCGCATGGCTTGCTATCAAGTAGCTTTCACGGCATAAAAGTGATACTAGCTATTTTTGTCGACAAGATTTTTAACTTGTCTAACAACTGTCTTGGCTAACCCTATTGGACTTAAGCTATTGACAAGTGAAAGTGTGTTTTGGAAAACTGGCTTTGGCATAAATTCTTTTGCTTTCTCTCTCCAAATAGCCACTTTTTTGTTTAATAGCGTTACTTGACTATCTAAAGTTTTGACTTTGTCTTTTAACTGCCGATTTTCCTGTTTTAATATTAAGTTCTCATCGCTTGTCTTACGATAAGACAATAAGTTTCGTGATAGTTGATTGTTTTCTGATTGGAGTTTATTTAATTCTTGTTTTAATTTAGTGTTATCTGATATATTCTTCTTTGCGGTATGATAGAGTTTTTCGAATGTTTCTTTATCCATTTTTAATTTACCGTCAAATGTTCGTTTGATTAGATTATTTTTTTGTAGATTATCAATGTTAAAGTTATCAAGTTCAGTTAAGTCTATTTTTAAATCTGAAAGTTCCTTGATTTCTTTTTCGTATTTTTCAATAGTTCCGACGGTTTCCCATTCTTTGTTTTCAAGTTCTGAAAGAACTTGTTTTTTATTATCAATATCATTTTGTAGGTTATTTAATTGACTTTTAGCGTTGTCAATTTCGCTGTTTTTCTTATCAATGGCTTTGTCAGCCATTTTTAGTATTTTTTGTTTTTCTTTAAATTCTTCCGTTTTTAGATGCTTTTTCTTACTATCTACCTCACCACGTTGCAAATGGTACCCCTGTTTATTAAGGTATTTGGGTAGTTCATCTTGAATTTCTCTTAATTTTTCTCGGCTTCCAAAAAGTGCTTTGGAGCTTAATTTACCATCTTTCATTGGTACAATTCCCAAATGCATGTGTGGTGTACTTTCATCAAGATGTACACTAGCATAGGCAATGTTAGCTTCTCCATATTTTTCAGCAAAGTAGTTTTTAGCACTTTCAAAGAATTTTTTAGTTTGTTCCTGGTCTAGCGACTCAAAAAACGTTTTATCTGATGTAATAACCCATTCGTTACATAGTACAGCATCTTTACGAATTCCACGACTAGATATGCGATTTTCATTAATATGCTCCTTTATTTGTTTATGGTAAGTTTGAGTTCTGTCACGATTGGTTAGTTCATAGTTAAGGTGAGAACGACTTGGGTCGATATCTTTGTTAGAGTGATTTTTAAAAACACGTTCATTATGATTATAAATACCACTTAATTGACTAGACTTGTATTTTTCCATTCTAGCTACAATATAGCTCATATTTCAAAGCTCCTTTCTCGGCTCAAAAGGTCGCCGAGGTGGTGGCGGAAATTGCCACCACGAATAAGCAACCACACAATTAGTTTTCTCTTAAGAGGTCGGCACTACTTCCATGTAAAGTGTAACGCACTACGCTTTACTTCGTAAAAGTGCGTTCTCCGAAGGGTCTTGCAGACGGCTGGTCGCTCCAAAAATAGTAGCGACATCGGAACAACTCTCGAGCCACAAGAGGAGTTCCGACTATAACTCGCCGAAGCGAGTAGGGCACTTAGTCAGTGCCAAAGGTCGGACGGCTTCGCATTGTCCGACAATTTCCTTTAAAAAAGAGTGAAGCTAATCACAATTAGAAAGCTAAGTACTATCGTAATGATAACAATAAGTAGGATAATCCTCTGTCGTTCTAAACACCTAATGTAATCCAGTAAATCGTATCTTTCTTGAATAAGGTTATTACGATTTTCAAGTGATGAAGTTAATTTATTAGCTAACTTATCTATCCTAATTTGCATGTCTTGTTTTTCTTCTTTATTCGTTTTCTTGAGTTTGTTTAATTCATGCTCTAATTTTATGACATCATTTTCAAAAGCATAATCTTCTAGTATCTTAATGCCTATTAAATCAAGGTTTTCAACCTTTTGGTTGTCTCTATATAAATGACCATTTAATCTGTTTTTATATTTAGTCGACCGTATCTTCTTATATACGGATTGAGTAGTTACTCCTTGACTCTCTGCATAGTCTTTTATTCTCATTTTTAACCTCTCAAAGTATTGGTATTAATGTATTTTCAACCTTTTGGTTGAAAGTATTTAGGGTGTTCGACCACTAAAATAAGCTAATTCTTTTTCAAGTCTCGGGCGTTCATGTTTAAGTAATTCTTTCAAGAGTTCTAAATAGTCTATTTCGGACGTTTTATAACTTTCAAGAATTTTTTTATATTTGGTTCTGGTATTCCTATGTAGTTTTTTCCATACATTTTTATCACGAGTATAAGCCACAAGATAAATCTGTGTTTCAACTGGTAGATCAGTAAAATCAAAGGGTTTAAAAATGATCGAATTAATAACGTCAAATATTTCTTCAACAGAACGATTGCGAAGTTGAAATTCTAAACGCCACCAGTTGGAAAAATGTTTTGCAAATTCTTTTTCTGCGGGGGTTCCATTTTCTAGTTGCTCAATTTTTTTATTATATAGCCTAATTTGTTTTTCTGAGCGAGAAGCACCAAGATACTTTGTTTCAAGTTTTCCTAGATTAGATCTAAATTCTTTTGTTGCAGTTGGTCTGCCTTTTTTCTCTAAAACAAATTCGCTACAATCTACCTCAAATAAATCAAATGCTAAGTCGGCACGGGATATTGAAATATCCTCAAGGCATGGTATAATGGTGTCAATGATTTTTTTATCAATTGGACGGAGTTTATTAGGGTTGAACTCCAGACGGAATGGGCGAGCATGAAAGGCTTGTCCTTTTCTTTTGTCATAATCTATTTTGAGGATAACACGACCCTCAGCCTTAGTAGAAGCATTAAATAGGTCAGTCATAGCAGTAGTCACAATGATTGCAACGTGGCTTTCAACCAATTCTTTTAGTAAATGAAGCTTTTTTGTTTTGACATATGCTGTTATTGTAATGTTATCCAAACTGACTTTTATATCCAAAAAGAACTCCTTTCTTTGATGGTCGCCTATCGGCGCCGATTTTTTTGTCTGCGCAAAGGCTTACGTAAAATGACATTCTCGGGGGAGCAACCCCGAGCCGACTTCGTCGAACCATTTTCATTTTTCTCCAGCCAAACTTGCCAAAAAACGGGTGTAGTGGATGCACATCAGATGTGCACATAGCGGGCTGTTAGAGGGCGCCCTGTTATAAAATTTTCGGGCCCTCCAAAAATTTGACCCCAAAAATTCATTTTCATAATATTTTCATAGCTGTTTTCATAAAATTTTAGACTAGAAATTTTGTAAATCTGAGACAGTTTTTGTGAAAAAATCTTCTGGTTCAACCATTAAAATTTTAGCTGCTTTTTCGATTTGATCTTGAGGTGGAATTTTTAAATTTCGCTTATAAGTGAAAAATTTATCTTTAGCCTTTTTGACTTCTCCTAAGTCATCAGAAGTATCCGAAAACATCAATTGGTTAAACTCAAACCAACGTAAGCCAGATTGTTCACGAAAGATTTTCAGGTTTCTCCAGAATCGACGTTCATTATCTAGTTGATTTAGCTGATGATAAAGTTGAATTCTTTCTGTTTTACGATATTCTGCTGGAAGAAATATTGTTACCTCACCAGGTGTTAGGCCAGGAAGTATTTCTGTATCTGTAACAACTAGAGGAAGTTTAAGTGAATTATCGATATCAGTTAGTATTTTCAATACAAACTGATTAAATGTTAGTTTACTGTCAAGTTTGTACCTCATTAATCTAGGCTGTAGAAATTCAAACATATCTGAGGAGTTGGTAAACCAATTCAGTAGTGTTTGATAATCAATGTCTTTGCTAGAATATTCTTCGTAGTCAATTTTGAAACTTTCTAAGCGCTTTTTAACAAGTAAGTTGTTTTCTTCGTCATTGCCAAAGTAGATTTTCATCATCTCACACCTCGTTAATGTAAGTTCTATAAGGGAGACTATATCCATAAAAAACATCTTCCCTTTCACGTTCAATTAGATTGAATTCTTCTAAACGTCTCATGATTTTTATCATTGTTTCTTTACTGCAAGAAAACATTTTTGCGAGTTCTTTCATGGTATAACTTAGATAAACACTACCATCAGTATCTATCCAACCTTTTTCAGCAGCTTCAATCTGCTTGTCTTTTAAGACCGAGTACACAAAAATATCATTGAATGACAATTCACTATAAAATTCATCTTGGAAGAGAATTTTAGGAATTAAAAAGTTTTCACTATCGTAGTCCATAATATTCTTACCTCTCAAATTGTTGTAGCCATTGAGCAACTTTTCGTTTGTCGTATAAAGTTACTCCGTCAATAACCATATAAGGCATCCCTTCTTTTTGCCATTTTGCAATAGTAGTCGTTGAAACATCTAGCCAACGACTTAAACCAGACATACGAACCAATGGTTTATAAAGTTCCTTGTCTTCAAGGGCTTTTTCAATGGCGGTTTGTAGCATGTTATCGTAGCGAGCTAAAAGCTCTTTTTCTTTTCGCTTAGGTAATTGTAAAATGAATTCTTCAGACATCTTGTTTTTCCTTTCATTGTTTTATAAGCTCCGAACCGAATTACAAATATTTTGTAATTTACAGTTATTATATTACAAAATATTTGTAAAAACAATTATTTTTTACAATTTTTTTGTAAAAATGGTGTATATATGATAAAATATAGCCCAAGCGGAGGTGTTTTATTGGATAATAGAGTGAATGAATTACGAAAACAATTTGGAAAGACAATGAAGGAATTATCTGCAGAGACGGGTATCGGATTATCAACTATTTCAAACTATGAAAATGGTTATTCAACACCTAAAAAGAAAAATGCCCAAATACTTGCAAATTATTTTGGTGTATCTGTTCCATATTTACTTGGCTTGGACGATAACCCAGTTTTAAAAAATCCTAGTGAGGATAGTTTTGTTAAATTGTTTGTTAAGTTTTTAAAAGACGGTTCTGTTGTAAGTAAAAAGATTGATGATTGGACACCTTTTAAAGATGATGTTGCCGGTTTACTTGCTGATATTAGTGGAACAGGAATTTTAGAAAGTCATATTGATTTTTTGATAAAAGAAAAAGGCTATCACCCAATTATTGTGAAAGCCTATAAGCAATTTTTAAAAGAGCAGTCGGATACAGTATTTCCATATCTGTTAAATAAGAGCGGAGATAAAAGCTCACCTTATCATTACGTTTGGGAAGAGTGGGAGAAGTCCGAAGAGTATAAAGTTATGCAGAAAGCTAGACAAAAGAAAGACTAACATGTAATTTCATTGTTTTATAAGCTCCGAAACTTTAGAAACGGAGAAATTGCAATGTCTATTATTAAGTACAAGGCTAAAAAGTCTAAAACAGGCTATCTTTACAAAGTCAGAATTTACCGAGTTATTGACGGGAAACGTCATGATTATTTTAAAAGTGGTTTTAAGACACGTAGAGAAGCTAAGGAGCATGAAGCTATAATTTATCATAAAAAACTAACAGGAGAGCTCACAGAGCTTTTAAAAGCTTCTGAGAGGACTTTTGAGGAAGTTTTTGAAGAATGGTTCAAAACATATCAAGATACTGTAGAGAGGACCACAAGCGTCCGTACTGATGATATGTTTCGGTTACACATCTTACCAATACTAGGAAATTTTAAAATTTCAAAAATAACTCCTTGGCAATGCCAGGAGTTTATCACGGAAAAGGGAAAAACGTTTAGAAATATTAAGCAAGTGAAGTCTTATGCTAATCAAGTTTTTAATTTTGCGGTTAAGATGAAGTTGATTGCTGAAAATCCTATGAGAGATATAACTTTACCAAAACGGGATCATAAGCAATCGGATAATTTCTTTAATGTTGACGAGTTGCATGAATTTTTAGCTATTGTAAAAGCAGAAGAGTCCTACAAAGATTATGCTTTATTTAGATTGCTAGCTTATAGTGGGTTAAGAAAAGGTGAACTTTATTCTTTGAGGTGGTCTGATATTGACTTTGATAAACAAATACTATCTATCACCAAAAATTTAGGGCGAATTAGAGGAAAAGCTGTTGAGAAAAGAACGAAAAACAGGTTCTCAGTAAGACAAATTCCCTTGGATGATGAAACTATTTCTATTTTGAGAGAATGGAAAGTACGTAGTAAAAAAGAAAAAGGGCAACTTTCAGTTACCCCATTAATTGAGAATGATTATATCTTTACGTTTGTTGATAGAGACGGGAAAATACAACCATTGTATCAAGATTATATAAATTATAACCTAAAACGTATTATTGATAAACATAATCTAAAGAAAATATCGCCACATGGTTTTAGACATACTCATGCAACATTGATGATTGAGATTGGTGTAGATCCAGTAAATGCTGCTAGACGGTTAGGGCATGCAAGTAGCCAAATGACACTAGATACCTATAGTCATGTAACCGAAGCTGGAGGAGAAAGAACGATTAAAAAGTTTGCTGATTATCTCAAAAAGTCAAACAACTAATTTTCCAAGACGGTACCAAAAACGGTACTAAAAACAAAAAAAGCCAATTTCGATTTCTCGAAAAAGGCTTAAAATCAACAATAATTGATAAATGCGGTTTATTATTTTGTGAAACCGTATTTTTTGTTGAAGCGATCCACACGACCATCTGCTTGAGTGAATTTTTGGCGACCAGTGTAGAATGGGTGAGAATCTGATGAGATTTCCACACGTACAAGTGGGTAAGTAGCGCCTTCAAATTCTACAGTTTCGTCAGAAGCTTTTGTAGAACCGCTAAGGAATTTGTAACCAGTAGTTGTGTCCATGAATACTACTGGACGGTATTCTGGGTGGATATTTTGTTTCATTGTTAAAAGATTTCCTTTCTGCCATGGTGATTTTTTACGCACCATAGTTATTTTAACTTCTATAGTTTATCAAATAATGCGATATTTGACAAGACTTTTGTGCAAATTAATTGAATTGAAATATAATTGTTAAAAATCGCTCTACAGCAGGCTTGAGCTTAGTTTTTTGAGGCTAGTAAATCTTTGATTTCTTGATAGATTTGCTCGTTTTCCTCAAGGCTGTAAGAATTGGCTCCGCTGGCAAGTGGGTGCCCTCCTCCGTCGTGACGTTTAGCAATCTCGTTGATGACCTGTGTTTTACTACGCAAGCGAACACGGTAGTTACCGTTAGCTTGTTCAACGAAAATTGCCCAAGATTGAACACAATCAATACGACCTGGAGCTCCAACGATAGCAGAAGTTTCAGCTTCAGTGACATTGTATTTTTTCATAGTTTCTTGCGTTAACACCACACGCGCAGCCCCATTATCATCAACTTCTAAGTTATCATAGACAAAGCCTTGAAGTTTCGCAATTTTAAATGAAATAGAGTCCATTTGGCGAGCTAGACTTGAAAAATCAAAGTCATATTCACGTAGTTTACTTGCAATCATGAAGGTTTTGCTGCTTGTAGATGGGTATAAGAAACGTCCTGTGTCTCCAACAATACCAGAGTATAGAAGACGTGCAGCTTCGCTAGAAAATTTTAGACCAGTTGAAAAGGCGAAGTCTGAGATGATTTCGCTGGCACTTGATGCTTTAGTGTCTACATAGAGCAAGTCACCATAAACATCATCGTTAGGGTGGTGATCAATCTTAATAAGGAAATCACCATTTGTGTAGCGGTCATCATCGATACGAGGAGTATTTGCTGTATCTGTAACGATAACCAAAGCACCGTCGTAATCGCTGTCAGACACTTCATCCATTGTCGTAATCCATGCAAGAGTTGGCTCATCAAAACCAGTTGCTAAAACTTTTTTTGCTGGGAAATTATGTTTGATGAGTTCACGTAAACCAGCTTGGCTACCTAGAGCATCTGGGTCAGGTCTTTGGTGACGGTGAATGATAATAGTATCGTAAGCTTTAATTTTTTCTAAAATTTCTTCAAATGTATTCATATCTAAATTCCTTTGTAAGCTAGAGATTTACCCTATTATAGCATGAAATGACTGCGAGGTGGTAATGAGGATTTTTGAAATAAATCAAAGGTTTTATTTTTAATTTTTAGAAGCAAAGTGCTAGAATAATATATGTAAACGTTTTCTAAAAAATAAAAAATCATAAGGAGGCTATACTCATGTCAGTATTTTATGTTCCATCTCAAAATCTTATTGGTCGCGGAGTGGTTAAAGAAATTGGTGGTTACATCAAGAGATATGGTTATAAGAAAGCTCTTTTGGTAACTGACCATTTTATTGCTAAGAGTGATATTTTGCCTAAAGTAACGGCACCGCTTGATGCTGAAAACATTGACTATGTTGTCTATAGTGATGTTGACCCTAACCCAACCGTTAAAAACGTTGAAGAAGGATTAGCAGCCCTAAAAGAAAATGGTTGTGATTTCATCATTTCTCTTGGAGGAGGTTCCCCTCAAGATGCTGCCAGCAGTATGTCCATCCTAGCTACTAATGGGGGTCGTCCTCAGGATTACGAAGGCGTTCAGAAATCAGAAAAACAAGGCTTGCCAGTCATTGCTATTAATACAACGGCAGGAACATCAGCTGAAATTACAATCAACTACGTCATCACAGATGAAGAACGCAAAGTCAAAATGGTTATGGTTGATAAAAATAGCTTGGCTTTGATGTCAGTCAATGACCCAGAATTAATGGTTTCAATGCCTAAGTCATTAACTGCAGCAACTGGTATGGATGCATTAACTCACGCTATCGAAGCTTTGGTAACACCAGGTGCTTACGCAGCAACGAAAAAACTTTCAGTTGGTGCGATTGAGTTAATCAAAGAATATTTGCCACGTGCAGTTGCTGATGGTCATGACCTTGAAGCGCGTGAAGCCATGGTTAATGCTATTTTCTTAGGTGGTATGGCATTTAATAATGCAGGACTTGGTTACGTGCATGCGATGGCTCACCAACTTGGTGCTGTTTATCATTTACCACATGGTGTTTGTTGTGCGATGATTTTACCAATTGTAGAACGCGAAAATGCCAAACATGTTCCAGCAGCTTTCCGAGATGTGGCTAAAGGACTAGGACTTCATACAGAAGATAAAAGTGACCAAGAATGTGCTGATTACGCTATTGCAGAAATTGAAAAATTGTCAGCAACCGTTGGTATTCCTAAGAAATTGACAGAACTTGATATCAAGGAAGAAGAATTCGACTTCGAATTTCTTTCTAAAAACGCTTTGCTTGATGCTTGCGCACCAGGCAATCCATTTATGCCAACATTGGAAGAAACAATCGCTCTTTACAAACAGCTATTTTAAGCTAAAACTTGGATAAGTTGCAGGAAAAATCCTGTGACTTATTTTTTTGAGAAAAATTTCTTTGCAAAACAAAAAGAATGTGTTAAGATAGTACCTAAAAAATTTAATTAGAGGAGGCTAATTTGGATACAACAACATTAAAAGAATTGGCAAAAACAGAACTTCATTGTCACTTGGATGGTTCCATCTCATTGGAGACAATTCGTCAATTAGCAGATATGGCAGATATTGCTGTTCCAGCAGCAGATGAAGATTTGAAAGACTTAGTTACCGCACCTGCTGAGGCAGAATCTTTGATGGATTATTTAAAAGCATTTGATTTTGTCCGTCCGCTTTTGCAGACGAAAGAAGCTCTTCATTTGGCTGCTTATGATGTTGCTAGACAAGCTGCGCAGGAAAATGTGATTTATACTGAAATTCGCTTTGCGCCTGAATTTTCAATGGACCAAGGCTTAACAGCTTCTGAAACTGTTGAAGCTGTACTTTCAGGTCTTAAAAAGGCAGAAGCAGATTTTGGCATTGTGGCTAAGGTTCTTGTCTGTGGCATGAAACAATCGCCTGCACATGTGACACGTGATATTTTTGACCATGTTATCCAGTTAGCTGACAAAGGATTAGCTGGTTTTGATTTTGCAGGAAATGAACTAGATTTTCCACCTGCAGAATTAGAGGCTATTATCAAGCACACTCAGGAGTTAGGACTTCCTTTGACATTTCACGCTGGCGAGTGTGGTTGCGCTCACTATATTGTAGATGCTATCGCCCTTGATATCAAGCGCCTTGGTCATACCACAGCTATTTATGACCAACCTGAATTGATTCAAGAATTTGTCAAAAAAGGTGTGACAGCTGAGTTATGCTTGACAAGCAATCTCCAAACCAAAGCTGCGAAATCTTTAGCTGAGTTTCCTTTTCTTACTTTGAAAAATGCTGGTGCTAAGATTACCATTAACACCGATAACCGTACGGTTTCTGACACTAACTTAACAAGAGAATACGCACTCTTTGCCAAACACTTTGGTGTTGGCATCGATGATTTCCTAACATTTAATAAAAATGCTATCCAAGCATCCTTTACAACAGAAGCCCAAAAAGCTGATTTATTATCGAAAATTGACAATTTATATAAAACATTTCTGTAAAAATATGCTACAATAGTGGTAATTTATGTTTGGAGGGAACTATGGCTTTAGTTAAGATTGTCTATGCCAGCATGACAGGAAATACTGAAGAAATTGCTGACATTGTTGGAAATAAGTTCGAAGAACTTGGACACACTGTCGAAGTAGACGAATGTACAACAGTTGATGCAGCTGATTTTGAAGATGCTGATGTTGCGATTGTTGCATCATACACATACGGTGATGGTGAATTGCCAGATGAAATCGTTGATTTTTACGAAGATCTTGCAGATGTTGATTTGACAGATAAAATCTTCGGTGTTGTTGGATCTGGTGATACTTTCTACGATTACTTCTGTAAAGCAGTTGACGAATTTGAAGCACAATTTGCCTTGACTGGTGCAACAAAAGGTGCGGATTCAGTTAAAGTTGACTTAGCTGCAGAAGATGAAGATATTGCAAATCTAGAAGCTTTCGCAGAAACTATTTCTGAAAAAGTAAACTAAATAAGAAACTGAGGTTGGAGTGTGCTCCAATCTCTTTTTTTCTCTTCCTTTCATAAAGAATTTTTTTATAAAGTGAGGTGTCATTATGACTAAAAATAGAGATTACGATTATGGTTTTCACGATGATCTTACTCCGACTTATTCGACGGGTAAGGGGTTAACAGAAGAAATCGTGCGAAATATATCTGCTTACAAGCATGAACCCAAATGGATGCTTGATTATCGCTTGAAGAGCTTGGAGTTGTTTTATAAACTTCCTATGCCAGATTTTGGACCAGATTTATCTGGAATTGACTTTGATGATGTCATTTATTTTCAAAAGCTAGCAGATAAGAAGGTTAATGACTGGGATGATGTTCCAGATAAGATTAAAGAAACTTTTGAGCGTTTAGGGATTCCACAAGCAGAGCGTGACTACCTTTCTGGTGCTGTAGCTCAGTACGAGTCTGAAGTGGTTTATCATAATATGAAAGAAGAGTTCCAAAAACAAGGAATTATCTTTACCGATACTGACACAGCTCTGCAAGAATATCCAGACTTATTTAAGGAGTATTTTGGAAAAATTGTCTCAAATAGTGAGCATAAATTTGCCGCTTTAAATGGTGCTGTTTGGTCAGGTGGAACTTTTATTTACGTGCCAAAGGGCGTGCAGTGTGATATTCCAGTACAGACTTATTTTCGTATTAATGGTGAAAATGCAGGACAATTTGAACGTAGTTTGATTATTGTCGACGAAGGAGCTTCAATTCAATACATTGAAGGTTGCACCGCTCCCAATTACACAACCAATAGTCTTCACGCAGCAACGGTAGAAATTATTGTCAAACGTGATGCTAGTTTTCGTTACACGACCATGCAAAATTGGTCTGATAATGTCTACAACCTAGTAACTGAACGTGGTAAGGTCGAAGAAAACGGCATGTTAGAATGGATTGATGGTAACCTCGGAAGTAAGGTCAATATGAAATATCCATGTTCGATTTTAGACGGTCCACACGCCAAAACGTCAGTGCTTTCCATGGCATTTGCCAATTATGGTCAACACCTAGATGCTGGCTGTAAAGTTTATCACAATGCTCCACATACCTCATCAACCTTGATTTCAAAATCAGTGGCTAAGGATGGTGGCAAGACAGACTATCGTGGTTCAGTTTACTTTGGCAAGCATAGTGAAGGCTCAAAATCACACATTGAATGTGATACGATTTTAATGGATGATTTATCAAGTTCAGATACTATCCCATTTAATGAAATTCATAACTCAAATGTATCTTTGGAACACGAAGCTAAGGTTTCAAAAGTTTCTGAGGAACAGCTCTATTACATGATGAGTCGAGGAATTTCTGAAGAAGAAGCAACAGCCATGATTGTTAATGGCTTTATGGAGCCGATTACCAAAGAACTTCCTATGGAATATGCCGTTGAAATGAATAGTTTGATTACTATGAGTATGGAAGGTTCTGTTGGATAAATTTTTGAAAATTCTAAAAAATAATCTTTTTATCTCTTGAGTCTTCTTGTCAAGCTATAAACTTTTCTTTATAATGGAAACGATATGAAAAAACATGAGTACAAATATGGTCAGCTACGCAAGTTATTAGTAATTCTTGGTTTGCTTAGTATTTGTGGCTATTTTATGATTTATGTCATCAGGCACTGGCAATTGATTGTTTCTTTTTGGCAATCTAGCTCAGAGACAGCTTTGACACAGTTTTTGATGCAGTTACGAACAAAAAATCTGCTGAATATCACTATTTTGCTATTTTTGACAGCTCTGACAGCAGTCATTCCTTTTATGTCGAATGCGATTTTTGCTATCTTTAATGGCTTGATTTACGGACCTGCTATTGGCTTTTTGATGAATCTCTCAGCAAATGTTCTTGGAAATTTTCTCTTTGTCAGAGTTCTGGAAATGATTGATTTGAAGGACAATGATAGCAAGTTGAAGAAACATTTTGCAGGATTTAAAAATGTCATCAATGCTGTTGAAAATCAAGAACTAGGCATTATGCTAGGTTACATGATTCCTGTGATTCCAACCCTGCTGATCAATTATCACGTGGCAAAAATCAAATTGCCTTGGCGCAGATGGGTTCTCTACGTTACAATCGGAGTATTGCCGAGTAGTTTATTGTATGCCTTAGGTGGTGATGCGGTCGTTGCGGGAAATTTAAGACTGATTATTGTACTGCTTGTTATTTTTATTGCCATCAGCTTATTGGGAACTTATTTCAAACGAAAAAAGAATAAGTCATTTTTATAGTAGAAATTCAAAAAAAGATAAGGATAGAGAAAAAATGTCAGTAAAAGATTTGGATGTTATCCGTCAAGAAATTGATCAAGTGGATCAGGAATTAGTAGCACTTCTTGAAAAACGCATGACCTTGGTGAATCAAGTAGCAGCATATAAAAAATCTACTGGAAAAGCTATTTTAGATACCAGTCGTGAAGATGCTGTCTTAAAAAAAGTTGCTAGTCGTGTTCAAAATAAAGCTTTTGAGGCAACATTAGTTGATACTTTTGCGGACATCATGAAAAATTCACGCAACTATCAAGCTAAACAATTAAAGTCTGATTTAGATTAAGAAGGTAGCTCTAATGATTAAAAAGTTAAAAGATAACCAAGATTATTCTTATGCTGTCCTCTTAAAAGTTATCGGCGCAAGTTTTCTTATTGGAATTTTAATAGGCTGTGTCGATACTGTATTTGGTCGCGTCTTGTTAATGCTTAGTGCTTTTCGAACAGAAAACTTCAATTATGTGATTCCATTTTTGGGACTAATTGGGCTTGTTATTGTTTTTCTTTATCAAAAAGCGGACAGTCGAGCTAGCAAAGGAATGGGGCTACTTTTTGCGGTGAGTCAAGGAGATGAAAAGGAAATTCCCTTGGTTATGTTACCTTTGGTAACTTTAGCAACTTGGCTAACTCATCTTTTTGGAGGAAGTGCTGGTCGTGAAGGTGTTGCTGTCCAACTTGGGGCGACGATTTCACATGCTTTTAGCAAGTTTTTCTCTTTTGAAAATAGCTCCCGCTTGTTTCTTGTAACGGGTATGGCAGCTGGTTTTGCTGGTTTGTTTCAAACCCCTTTAGCGGCTGTCTTTTTTGGACTTGAGATATTAGTTCTTGGAAAATTGCAATTGCCAGCTCTTTTACCAATGACAATTGCTTCATTTGTGGCAAGTGCAACATCGCACGCATTAGGATTAGAGAAATTTGCCCATTTTGTCAATGTTTCACTAACTTTTAATGCTTGGCTGTTTTGCAAACTTGCTTTGCTGGGACTTATTTTTGGACTAGTCGGCAATGCCTTTGCTGCTTTACTTGCCTATGCTAAGCAAAAAGCCAAAGAAGTTATGGATAATCCCTACTATCGAATTTTGTTTGGCGGGATTGTGCTTAGTCTTCTTTTCTTGATGTTGTATCATGGACGTTATTCAGGTCTTGGAACTAATCTGATTGATGCTAGCTTTTCTGGAAAAGACATTTACTTTTATGATTGGTTATTGAAACTAGTTTTGACTGTGGCAACTTTGGCAATTGGTTTTCAAGGTGGCGAAGTCACACCACTCTTTGCCATCGGTGCATCACTCGGTGTTGTTTTAGCAAATGCCTTTGGTTTGCCAGTTGAATTTGTTGCAGCGGCAGGTTACATCAGCGTCTTTGGTAGTGCCACAAACACACTTTTAGCTCCGATTTTTATTGGAGGAGAAGTCTTTGGTTTTGCCAATTTGCCATATTTTACTTTAGTTATGATTTTTGCTTACAGCCTTAATCGAAAACACTCTATTTACACAGGGCAAGAGGTTTTGGCATTCTAGAAAAAATACTCAAAAAAGTCAGCCATTTTGCTTTACAGTTATGGTGATTTTTGATAAAATACGAAGAGTGTGTAATGGACGCACTAAAATACGGCTAATCCGCTGGGACAAGCACCTAATGATTAGTAAGATAGGAGAATAAATAAATGAATCCATTAATTCAAAGTTTGACTGAAGGTCAACTACGTAATGACATCCCTGCATTCCAACCTGGTGATACTGTTCGTGTTCACGCAAAAGTTGTTGAAGGAAGCCGCGAACGTATCCAAATTTTCGAAGGTGTGGTAATTTCACGTAAAGGTCAAGGGATCTCAGAAATGTACACAGTTCGTAAAATTTCAAGTGGTATCGGTGTTGAACGTACATTCCCAGTTCACACTCCACGTGTAGAAAAAATCGAAGTTGTTCGTCACGGTAAAGTACGTCGTGCTAAACTTTACTACTTGCGTGCATTACAAGGTAAAGCTGCTCGTATTAAAGAAATCCGTCGTTAATTTTGACGATAAAGATTCGATAATAAAAATCTGTCCTTGCGACAGATTTTTTCATAGCTCCCCTTAGTTCAATGGATATAACAACTCCCTCCTAAGGAGTAGTTGCTGGTTCGATTCCGGCAGGGGAGATAGAACCTATTGTAAAAGCCCTTGATTTCAAGGGTTTTGTTACGTTATAAAGTGGGCTAGCCCGAAAACAGCCCGAAAAGCTAAGCAATCTTTCGAACAAAGTCGAAAACTTCGTCTTGTTTTTTCTCAAATAGATGGGCATACGTTTGAAGTGTTTCTGTAGCGTCCTTGTGTCCTACAAGTCTTGCAATCGAAACAACGTCAACATTGTGGTAAATTAAGAAGCTTACATATGTGTGTCTCAAACCATGACAAGTAACTTCGGTTTGAGTTCGTTTTTTAATTAGTTTATTAGCCATGCTATTTGAAACGTGAGTAAACAATCTGTTATCATCATTTTCTACAAAACCAGTAGCTAAGTATTTATCGAGCATATCTAAAAATTCTTGATTAATTGGGACTTTGCGAACTGATTGTGGGTTTTTGGTTTTTCCCCAACCGCGCCTTGCACCATTGATTTTATACGTCCTAAAAATGTAAATGTATAATTCTTTACGATTGATACAATTGTCGTCGTTTGTTAGACCTTGCGCTTCGGAAAAGCGCAGACCTGTTTTAGCAACAACATAACAAAAGAAACTTGATTGATATTGAATTGTCTTGCTGACACTTTCAATAAATTCTGCACGTTGATCTAATTCAAGGTACTTGTCCTCTTCTTTTTTGGATTCAACAGATGAATGTATTTTTACCAACGTTGTGAAATCTTTTTTTAAACTACCTTCATGTAATGCCACTTTAATAGCTTGCCTGATATTCGAATTAATACGCTTCACAGTTTCTTTGACATATCGTTCGCTTAAATCATTAAAGACTTTTTGATATTGTGTAGCGGTGATTTTGGACAGCTTTGCGCTCTTGAAATATTCTTTGATAACTTTATGGGTAAATTTGTATTTAGTATACGTCTCAGGGTCGACTTCAGGTTTTTTGTAAATTTCCATCCATTCTTTGAAATAATCAGCGAGTGTTATATTTTTATCTTCATGAATGCCTTCTGACAATTCTTTTTGAGCGATGGCCGCAGCGTTGACCGCCTCCGCTTTGGTTTTAAAGCAGCTCTTGGAAATTTCTTTGTATTTCCCATCAGCTGTTTTGTAGCTAATTCGGAATTGCCAGCCTGATTTTTTCTTTCTATAGAATGCCATTGTTTTAACCTCACTTTTTTGGTAAAATAGTGTATACAAAAAGCAACGGACCTGGATTTTTCCATTTCCAATTTTAAGTAATCAATTAAGTTGTTTTTTGTGCTTATTATCTATCCCTTACACTCGAAATTTGGTCGTGGAGAGTGTGAGGGATTTTTTGTGTCGTTTTAGCATTGACTTGCAACGTCAACAATACGTTCCAGGTCTGACAAGTCTTTTGGTTTAGGGTCTTTAATATACGTGCTAAGCGTAGAACCGTTTTTAAGTGTAACACGAACAATGATTTTTGAAATCTTATCTCTAGTAGAAGCAATGCCGACTAAAGCGCCGACATTACCAGCTACCAAGCTACCGATTGTAGCGTTACGGATTGTATGACCTTTTTTAGTTCGTACATCCATATCAATGTCAACGACATCAGAAACCTTAAAATAGCGTGGCAAGAAATATCCAATACGCATTTGTTTGCTTTGTGCGTCAACAGCTAAAGATAGCGTGCTAACTGTTGATTTAAAGCCATATTTCTTATTCCCTCTAACAATATTAATAGCTCCAAGGATAAAAGCGGCTACCATTGCTAATAAAATTAACCACAACATTTTTCAATACCTCCAAAAAACTTAACTAATTAATTTCAAAAACTCTTCTTTAACTAGTTCTTCATCTAAAGCGGTGATTAGATCGTATTTTTCCATAAAACGAACATAGTTAAAATCTTTTATTTCTTCTTCGTCGTATTCAGAAATTTCTTCTTCCAAAATAGAACGAATCATTTCTCGGTTTGCTTGAATTTCAAACAATTCTCGTCGTCTATCATATTGGCTTGCATCGTGTTCCAGATGTCCAAGCTCATGGTAGATGACTTTTTTCTTTTCCATTTCCGATAAAGCGCTATTAACATAAACCGTGCGAAGAGGTGGATAATAAAATCCAGCTCTATCCCACAAGGATGGTGGGTATTCGCATAGTTTAATGTTATATTGTTTTACAATCTCATTTATTGTCACTTCCTGTCACTCCTAGAGATAACTCAATAATTTGAGCTATTTTATTTACATCGGCATCAGACAATGGCTTACCATCGAATAACACGACGTTGTCGCGCAACGTTGACAGATCAATGGCATTTTCTGGAACATCATCACTACTTTCAGCGACATCATACCCCATCAACCAAGAAGCTGAAACGTTTAATGTTTTAGCTAACAAAACAAGTTTATCCTGATCAGGAACAGATTTGCCACTAACATATTGAGATAAAGCACTTTTGCCAAGTTTCACTCCCAATTCTCGTTGATATTTTTCTGAGCTTTTCAAAATATCAACTTGTCTCAAATTCCGCTCACTCATTAGTTGAGCAAGTCTTTGCGCTGTCGTTTCTTTCATTTTTTATTCCTTTCATTTTACGTGTATATTATATAGTAAAAAGAAAAAAAGTTCAAGACAAAAGCAAAAAAAGTTCAAAAAAATGAACAAAAGTACTTGACGCCGATTTTTTTTGAGTATATAATAAAGCCATAAAGTTCAAGAGATTGAACAAACGAAAGGTGGTGAGCTTGAATGCTATATGATTACTCAAAACTCAATGGTAGGATTGTCGAAGTTTTTGGAACAAAAAAGAAATTTGCTG
This sequence comes from Streptococcus ruminicola, assembly GCF_011387195.1. Taxonomy (NCBI): domain Bacteria; kingdom Bacillati; phylum Bacillota; class Bacilli; order Lactobacillales; family Streptococcaceae; genus Streptococcus; species Streptococcus ruminicola. Next base: position 229,169 of record NZ_CP046919.1, on the reverse strand, counting down.
AAAGCATGAATTTAAGTGCGAAGTCCATTTCTTCAAAAACTAACAACAAAAGAAGTTGGCAACAAGATGAAATTTCAAAAGCGTGTGAATTGTTAAAAATTCCAGAAAATGAAATCAATCTATATTTTTTTAAATTCAAAGTTCAAGAATTTGAACATTAATTGATGATTTTTCCAGCTAGGTTGATACAGCTCTAGCAGGTCAAAAAATATTTACGCAGTTTAGAAAGTCTCCTATTAGAAAAGAATGTTCCTCCGATGAATACAATTGACATTATGAGGCTTGCTAGGGCTATACCAGCCTAGCTGGAAAATGAAATAGAAAGGATATGGCATGAAAACAGGACAACTTATTTTAGAAGCAATGCAGTCTGTTTTAGATGATTTAAAAACTTCTGACAGCAAAGAATTTGACACTCGTAGAACTAGAGTTCTTAGTTTGCTATCAGAAGCTTATGAAAACTATTCGCCTATTGCAATTTTTGAAGACGCAGAATCTCGTTAAATTCTGATTCATAGTCAGTCAAAAGTTGCATGTTAGATTGTGGATAATTCTTCTTGCTTAATTTGGCTGTAACTACCGCAATAGCTAAATCGTGGGCGATTTGCTCTTTAGAAATCATATAATCACCTCCTTTCGAGATGATTATACCAAAAAAAGCCACTGAAAAATCAGTGACTTACCAAAAAAACTTACTTACATTATACCAGAAAGGAGCGCAAAAATGAATGATATTGCTGAATTAATCGAAGTTAAGATTGACGCAGTAGTAACGTCAGTTTTAGCAAATAAACTTGATTTCTTGGATAAAGATAATCAATACAGCCCTCTGATGACACAAAGCGAAGCGAGAAAGTGGCTTGGTATCGGTGATGACACGTTGAAATATTACATTCTTAAAGGAATGCCTGTTATCAAGAAAGGCGATAAAATTTATCGAATTCCAAGGGACGCAGTAAAAGAATGGATTAAGAATGAATGGAGAAACATTTAACATGGACTTATTTATTATCTGCTTTAGTTTAGCAGCAATCATATACGTGCTTACATTGCCGTTCGTTGGCAAGCGAGCGAGAGAATCAAGAATCGTCGAAAATATTCAACCGGCTTTTGTATTTGAAAGTTATGTTGTGAAAGAGAAACGTTACGACGATATGATTAAAGCGCTAGACGCAATGTACGGACGAGGCAAATAGCAAGAACACACAAACTACCAAAAAAGTATTTCACAAAAAAGGAGAATAAAACAATGAAACAAACACAAACATTTATCGTATTTCGCAGCAAAGAAAATGGACATTTCTTAATGGAATATAAGAACAGAGCTAGAGTATTAGCATTTGAAGCAGGTTGGTGTAAAGACATTAATGACGCAATTACCACTACTGAAGAAGCTTACATGGAAGACAAAGAGAAATATGAAGGAATGTTACAGATGTTCAATGCAGAGCCTTTAAAAGTCGAAGCTGAATATACATTCAAAACGTTAGATGGCAAAGAACCAGAAGAAATTGAAGCCGACAGCAAACCTAAACGTGAAGAACTGGCTGATGTACTATTTGACGCACTTTTCGGAGGTGATTAAGCAATGAACATGCAAGAGCTTATCAAAGAGAACGAGTTTCTTCGAGACGAACTAAGACGGACTCGCAAAGAATGCGATGAACGCGATAAGCTTCTCGATGAAATCAGAACATTTTTAGAAAGAAAGGTGAAATAATGGCTTATCTTTACGAACTTGAAGGCATTTATGCAGAACTTCAAGATATGGAACTAGATGATGAAACGTTTCAAGACACACTTGATAGTATTAATTTTCAAGAGGATTTAGAAAACAACATTGACTACTTTGTCAAAATGTACAAGAACAGTTTAGCTGATGCAGAGGCTTGCAAACACGAAAAACAAGCCTTTGCTGAAAAAGAAAAACGTAACAAAGCTAAAGCAGATAAATTTAAAGAGTATATCAAACGAGCGCTTGAAATTAGCAACGTTAAAAAAGTTGATACTGGTAAATTCAAAGTTTCTCTTCGCAAGTCTAAAAAAGTTGAAATCTTGGACGAAACCAAAATTCCGCTTGATTACATGAATGAGAAACATGAATGGACGCCGAATAAAACAGAGCTCGCTAGAGCGATGAAAGCAGGTGCTGAAATCGAAGGAGCGGTACTGGTAGAGAATGAAAGTCTACAGGTGAAATAGATGCGGATTTTAGCTATTGATCCATCTTCAAACAAAATCGAAACCAGTACAACGGGAATTGTTTTATTAGACAATGCAAGACTTGAATGTTCTTGGGTAGCAACATATGGCATGCGAGGGTTTAAAGAGTGGTATACGACTATTGGATTTGATTTAGAACCAGATGTCGTTGTTGTTGAAAAGTTCGAAGCGCGTGACAATGATAAGTCCAAAGATAATTCAGTTTTAGAAACCATTGCATTTATTGAAATGTGTTTTCCAAACTTAATCCTTCAAAGGAATGCGGGCTACAAATCAGATATTCCAGATGAACTTTTAAAAACTTTAGGTTTATGGAAATTCGAAAAAAGCCATCATCAGGACTGCAGAGCGGCTGCAAGGCTGGGCTTGTTCTATGCTTTGAGAAACGATATTAAAGAAGTAATTGATGATATTGGGAGAGTGGTAAATGGAAATATGGAAAAATATTAAAGGCTACGAGGGGTGTTATCAAGTTTCAAACATGGGACGTATAAAAAGCCTATCTAGAAAAGTTTGGAATGGGAAAAACTACTTCTGGACAAGCGAAAGAATTTTGAGGCCGGGTTTAGATAGAGATGGATATTTTCTTGTAAATCTCTCTAAAAATGGTAAAGCAAAAACTGAAAAAGTACACAGGCTAGTTGCAAAAACATTTATTCCAAATCCAGAAAATAAAGAAGCTGTTAATCATATTGATGAAGATCCATCTAATAATAAATTAGAAAATTTAGAATGGGCAACAGTGTCCGAAAATAATAATCACGGTTGGCATAATAAACGCTCTTCAAAAAGTAGGAGCAAGCCTATTCTTCAACTGAATTTAGATGGAGAATTCTTGCAAGAATACCAATCTGCAACAATTGCAGCGCAAAAATTAGAAATGTGTAGAGTCTCTATCAGTAATTGTTTGAATGGAAAAACTAGTACCGCTGGTGGATATAGATGGAGGTATAAAGCTTGACAGAAATTATATTAAGAAAATGGCAGAAGGAGGCAGTATCCCGAAGTTCAAGATTAAATCACGGTATTTTTCTTGAAGCTTTGGGAGGTTGAAGGTCGAGGCAAGACCATCTGCGCTTTATCAATCTGTAAAGCTAAAAGTGCTGAAAAAGTCATCATCGTTAATAACCGAGTGGCTATTTTAGACGGTTGGAAAGAAACCGTTAAAAAATTTGGTTTTGACAAAGAGTTTGAAGTTGTCTATTTGACAGACAGAGCTTTACAAAACCGTGTTAAAACGCAAAAAATAGCTTGTGACGTGCTTATTATTGACGAGTGGCAAAATGTATCAAGTGATAAAAACGTGCGAGCATATGCCAAAATAAAGCGCAATTACACGATAGGATTATCAGCTACACCGATTAGAAAAAAAGGACAAAATTTTTACCCTTTAGAAAAAACACTGTGGGGATTTGCTAACCCTAATAGAAAATTCGATTGGCAGAAAACACACGGAAAAATGGTATATGATCCATTCTCTTACTCAAAAGAGAAGTGGGATGATTTCAGAGATTATGAAACATACGTTTCTAAATTACCAAATTTCATGCGTTGGGAAGAGATTGAAGAGATTGAAAACGCTGAAAAAAACAATGGATACGAAATCAAATTCTTCCAAAAAACAGTTCCTGTTGCTAATCCTGAAAAACTAAAGCAATTCAAAAAAATGAATTTAGTAACAGTTGATGGCAAAACAGCCATGGCTAAACAATCGTTTGGACGCAAGACGTTTGAACGCTATCTAGACCAGACTGGTGTTGCTGTTGATTTTCCAAAATTAAAGGCAGTAAATGCTGATACACCGCTCTTAAAAGAGTTAGACGGTCTAATTGAACGAGCACCACACGGCATGCTGATTGTTAGCAAATCTAAGCAGGTTGTTAACGTCATTCATGAACGCAATCCAAATACAGGAATTTGGACAGGAGATGTTAAAGAAGGCATTGATAACCAAACAGTCGTTGCTACAAGTCAAGTTTTGGGTGTTGGTGTTGATGGTCTTCAGTATCGTTTTCAAACAATTGTCGTTCTTGACCCAGTTGACAAAGATAGCGGTGAATATGACGACTATCGCCAGCTTTTATGGCGAGTAACAGGAAGTCGTCAGCAGCATGATGTCAACGTTATTGAATTTTATTACAAAGGAGAATAAATGTTTAAACTACCAGAAAACAAACCACAAGTACCGAGAGACACACCACGAAACTATTTCATCTATGGCGAAACAATGAGCGGAAAATCTTACTTAGCTAACGAATTTCCAAATCCGATTGTTTTGAACACGGACGGAAACGCCAGTGCTAACAGCGTGCCAGCTATCCAATTAATTAATGAAAAGGATAAAAGTGGCAACATTACAAAATCGGTTATTGATCAGCTAAGCGAAATTTTGCTAGCTTTGCAAACACAAGAACACACATACGAAACAGTCGTAGTTGATGTTATTGATGATGTCATTGACATGATTAAAATTGCAGTATGTGGGCAATTTGGCGTCAAATCATTGTCTGAAATCAGCTACGGTAAAGGCTATGACTACTTTAACCAAGCTTTGACAGAGCTTGTAATTGACTTAAAAGCATTACCAATGAACGTCATCTACATCAGTCGTCAGATTTCAGAATATGATGACAAAGGTAATGCTACAAAAGATAAACCAAGCTTAAAAGATAAATATGTCAATCTTATCAATGGTAATTCGGATTTGATGATTCACACCGAAAAAATTGGCAACAATTACAATCGTGAAGTCGACCGAAAACGCAAAACATATTATGCAGATCAAGTCGATGACAAAGCTATTTTAAAAATCTTGCAAACTATTCGTGGTGCTGTTGAACCAGCTAAAATGAAAATCCCACGCAAGCAAGAACCTAAAAAACAAACAACTACTAACAACGATTTATTTTAATTAAAAGGAGAATATACACATGAGTTTACTAGACATTGCAAAATCAATTAAAAAAGATGGATTCGACCCACGCAAAGACAGCGTTAATGGACAACCAGCTATCCCCGCAGGAACTTATCCAGTAGTTTTGCGAAAAGCTACTTTTAATGTGTCAGAGAGCGGCTGGGAAAGCCTTGGCTATCAATTCGAAGTTCGCGGCGGAGATTATGATGGACGTTCGGATTTCGTGACATTTGGAACACTGGACACATGGAAAACAAGAGATGGAAAAACAGTGGATTTAGGCTGGTCTGTTGAAAAAACTATTAAATTTTTCCAAAAAGCAATTGTTTTAGCTGGCGACCAAGTAATGAACAGCGATTTTGATGACGGTAAAGCTATGGAAGAAGCTCTTCAACGTAAAGCGGTTGGTTCTTATTTCAACCTTGTAATTGACGAAGGTGTTTCTAAAAAAGGCAAAGAATACCGCAACTACGACCTTGAAGAAGAACAATCTCAGCCAATGATGTCAGCTGATGAAATTGACGACGATGACCTTCCATTTTAAAAATCTGCATTAGACAGGAGATGTTAGCATGCCTTGCATGAAAGATTATGCTTTGAAATACAATAAGCTAGGCTTTTCAGTAATTCCAATCAATCCAAGAAATAAAATGCCGTTGATTGACTTCGCGAACAAAACGATGTCAGCTGATGAAATTGAGAATTTTTGGAATATCTATCCAAATGCTAACATCGCTGTTCGAACGACTAATTTCTTCGTCATCGACATTGACAAGCACGGACCAACCAACGGTTTTGAAAGTTTGAAAAAATGGGATGGTTTAAAGCTTATCGAGCCAACTTTACAAGCTAAGACTGCCAGTGGGGGAAAACATCTTTTCTATTTTAAAAGAGAAGATATTCAAATCAGTCAAATGATTGGTTTCCTTCCAGGCGTTGACATCAAAGCGCATCCAAACAATTATGTTTTGGTGGCGCCGTCAGCAACAGATAAAGGCCAATACGAGTGGGATTTAGAAAAATCTAAAGAAGGCTTGACAATGGTCACACCGTCAAAACAACTAATAGAAGCTATTAAAAAACAATATGCTTTAACGAACGGGCATAGCTACGATGGTAAAGACGGCTTGCGAGCTTTAAGAGCAAGAACGTATCAAAAAAGCAGAAGTCAGACAACTGAATTGTTCGAAACCATCGCGGTTGGTTTTGGTGATGAAGGTGAACGTAATGACAAGCTAGCCAGCTTCGTTGGTGGCTTGCTGTACAGGGCAGTTGATGACGAATTAGTCCTTCAGTTAGCGCAGATAGCAAACAATAACAGTGTCAGCCCACTTCCACAGCAGGAAGTGGAGCGAACTGTTGCAAGTATGATTAAAAAAGATAGAAGGTGATTGTAATTGGTGATGTAATTAGCATCGACAGAAATGCAGGTATGATTACCACAAAAGATGGCAATATTAAAGCTAACAGTCCAAATAACGTTTTAATGGCTTTTAAGTCTGATGATCAATTAAGCATTTATTTAAAACACAACGAATTCTCGCAAGAGCATGAATTAATCAAAGATATAAAAATCGGTAACACTCATTTTAAAAAAGGCGAGCTACCTTCTAATTTTGATTCAGTTGTTAAGGTTTATTTCGAAAGTGTGTTGAAAGTAGCTTTTTCAAATCAAGCGATGGTTGATGGTATGGAAACATTCTTCTCAGAAAGAACTTACAATCCAGTCGTTGAATATATGGAAGAAGCAGCCAAAGAATGGGACGGAAGGGAACGAATTAATCGCATGTTTCAAGTCTATTTAGGTGCTGACGACATTGAATTAATTTCAAAGATTGCTCAAATGTGGTTGATTGGAGCGGTCGCCAAAGTTTATGATCCATACGTTAAATTTGATTATGTTTTGGATTTAGTTGGTGGGCAAGGCGTTGGTAAAACGTCTTTACTTCAAAAATTGGGTGGCGCTTGGTATACAGACGCTGTTACAGATTTTGCAAACAAAGACAATTACGACATCATGCTTAAAAGTTTGATCGTCAATGATGATGAGATGGTGGCAAGCAATCGCATGTCATTTGCCGAAACCAAGGCTTTTATTTCAAAAACAAGTCTGCGTTTTAGAAAGCCTTACATGAAACGAACGGAAGAATTTGCAAAGAATTTCGTTTTGGCACGCACAACCAACCAAAAAGAATATCTGAAAGACAAAACAGGTGAACGTCGTTTCTTGCCAATTATGGTAAATGCTGAGAAACAAAAGAAACACCCAATGGAAATCAAACCAGAAACGATTAAACAGATCTGGGGCGAAGCAGTGACACTTTTTAAAAATGGTGCAAGTTTGATGTTCGATGAAGAGACAGAGAAAGAATTAAATGTTTATCGCGAACGATTCATGTACAGAGACGAAGTCGAACAACAAGTTCTCGAATACTTAGACATGCCAATTCCTAGCAATTGGGAACAGATGTCTGCTCAAAAGCAGCATCAATATACGCAAGCTTACTTCGACAACGATCCAGCCTTTGATGGTGGTGATTGCCAACTTACGAAAGTTTCAACGCGTGAAATGATGTACAACTTATTCATGAGAAATTCAAGCGACAGGAAACTTTCGACAAAAATAAATATGGTCATGGATAATCATCCTGACTGGGAGAAAAAGCAATTTAAAATTGCTGGTAAAAACACTAAAGGATTTAGGCGAAAAAATCAAAAATAGTTCGGTTACTTTTAGTGTTTTATCGGTTACTTACGGTTACCTTTTGGACGAAAAGTAACCGATGGCAACCGATAGTAACCGATAAAATTAAAGAACGGTTACCGCCTTAAACCCTTGATATTAATGAGTTTCTTATATATAAGGTAACCGATAACCTATATTTTATTAAAAAGTATTATAAAAATAGTAAATATATAAAGAAACGTTGATATAAAGGGATTCTTAAAAAAATAGGTGTAATAAATATATAAAAAAGTGTTTTTTATCGGTTACTCGGTTACCTTTACTATTTTTGAGGTAAAAATATGAGCAAAGGATCAAATAATTTAGCAGCAAAACATTGTGTGATTTGGTACGAACATCACGAGGAAACACCGCTTGATGTGTTGGCTAGTTTTGTTGATTGGACGAAAAGAAAACATTTAAGAAGTTACATTGAAATTGGCAAAATGTTGCATGTGACACCGAATGAAGCTAATCGTTTGTTGTGTCTTGCGACTTTGCCAGACGATGTGACAGTTAAACGCATGAAGGAGCTGATGTATGGCAAACAACGTTAAAGGTATTTACAAATTTTTGGACACGAAAACGGATGAAACGTTTGAAGGTACGTTTAATGAGTACGCTGAACATTTAGGTGTGGCATTGCCGACCGTTAAAGGTTATCTTCGAACAAGACGTGTGACGAAGGAACGAGTGGGTGAAATTAAAATCAAACCAAAGCCAATTATCAGACAGTATTTCAATTCAACGACTAAACAATCATTTGAAGGGACTAAGCAAGAAGCACTCAAATTTTTTGGATTGAAAGAATGGAAGTTTCTTAAAATGCAAAAAGAGGGCGAGATACTTAGCAAGCGAGTGGTTGATGAAAATGACTTTGAAAAAATAAAAAAGAAATCTGAGAAAAGCGAACGTGAAAAAATCAGACGCAAGCTATATAGAAAAGAATGCCTTTTAAAAGCTCTCTGTTGTTAGAAATTTGGAATGTAAGGAGATAAAACAAAATGAACAAACAAGAAACAGTCAAAGGTATAGAAGATGAAAAAATTCTTGGTTTTACTACTTATGAAGATGAAAGATATAATGAGGGACTAATTACTGCTCTAAGTTATGTTGAAGCAATTGATGAACCAGAAAAGCCAGTTTTGACTAAAGAAGAAGCTAAGTGGATAAAAAAATTAAAAGCACGTTACATAAGCAGAGAGAACCAATTGTATATCATTACACGTCAAGGTTGGGGAAATGACTTTTGCTTTAGTGACTATGGTGAACAGGTTAAACTACCATATGAATATGGTGAAGGGAAAGAAGACACTAGAAGTGTAAAACGCCGCTTAGTAGATGCTATTATTTACGGTTATGAAGTCGAGAAAGAGAAGCTGTATAGAGCGAGACACAAGCTGACAGGTGAGTACTTATCTCAAAATTATACTAAAACTGGTTACTATCATGGCTTAGACCACTTTCATATACTTAAACTTTCAAAAAAAGATTGGGAAGAGTTAGGTGTGTTGGATAATAAAATGTATGAAATTGAAGAGGTGGAAGAATGATTGGAATGGTATTATATTTTGAATTTGTAATTTTTATACTTCAAATAGCAATACTTATTGCAATAGTACGTATACAGACTGACAATATTTCAGGTTCACTTGAGCTAATTCAAGATAAATTAGATGAAATTTTAGAGGTAGAAATAGATGAAGAATAAAAAAATAGCAGTTTTAGTAGGAGCAGCACTAATGGCAGTTGGATTAACTACGTTGTCAGGTTGCTCTACAGAATCTGATAAAGTTTCTTACAACATTAGTAAGGAAGCGGATAATTTTAATGTTCGCAGACGTGTGGCGGTTATCAACACCCGTACAGACAAGATTGAATTTAAGGTCGAAGGTCTTATCTCGGTTAACACGTCAAACAGCAAGAAATTGGTCGTTATTGCTGAAGTATCAAAAGGAAAATACAGGAAGCATTTAATTAATATGACCAAAAATAACATGTATGTTGTTGAGGACTTGACGGATGGGACTAACGTCAATAAATACAAGTACGAAGTTGAGTACATGCCTGAAAGCATTCTTCCTGTAACGATTACAGATAACGAGTGAGGTGGAAGGATGATACCTTGTTACAAAATGTGCTGGGAACATACTAAAATTTCGCGAGTAGCTGAGATTCAGCAAAAGCAGTAGTCACAATGGCTGTAAGACGGTTCGAGTCCGTCTGTGACTATACACCAAAAAATAAAAATAGAAAAGAGGAATCCTGATAATATATTTTCTTTAAAATCTAAAGCAGCTATCGCTAGCTGTTATTCTGCAAGGCGCCTTTGATGAGGTCTCGCAGTTCGTGCGCCTGACTGCAAAGAAAAAAGCCTGCTTACGCAAGCTCCTCTTGGATATGAAAACGTTAATATTATTATATCACATTCAAGGGGTGGCAAGATGAAAACATACGAGCGATTGCGTAGAATCAAATCACTTGACAAGTATATTGAAAGTCAAACTAATCAATTAGAAAAACTAAAATCCCAAGCTCTTAAAATCAATGCTAGTCGGCCGCAAGTTGACCGTGTGCAAGGCGGAACGAATAGAAAGAGAGATGACTTGTATATCGAATTGATGACTACCCAAGAAGAAATCGAAGAGTATACAGCTAAAGCAATAAGAGAGAAACGAGAATTTAGGAAACAGATCGCAGAGATTGAAGATAGCAATGCTAGAACTCTCTTGCAAATGGTTTATATTGAGCAGTTGCCTATTGATGATATTTGTGAGCATTATGATGGAATCACACGCAAAACATATTATGTTTGGTTACGCAAGGCAGAGAAGCTTTTAGAGGATTGATTATATCAGTCCTCTTTTTTATTATGGGGTGTTTTGAAAACACGTCATCCTCACACCACCCTAAAAAAGAGGATAGGGTGACAAAAGGTTACAAAAGGTAACAAAATGTTACTGTATGTTATAAAGTGTAATTAAATGTGAGTGATTGTGAGTGCAAGTTACTATCAAAGTGCTATTATAGTAGTATCGAATGATAAGGATAAGGCAGTAGCAATAGCTATTGTCTTTTGTTGTGTAAGAAAGGGGTGATAAGGTTGCCGATGGTACGGAGGTGTAAATATGCAGGCTGTCATACATTAGTAGAAAGGCCAGCATATTATTGTGATAAGCACAAGCAATATGAAGCTGAATATGCTAAACAGCGTGAGACCTACAGTCGAACGTATTACAATAAGCGAGTTCGCAACAGAGATGAAGCGAATAGAGAACGTAATAAGTTTTATCATTCGCCAACTTGGACATCACTTCGCAAGCAAGCTCTAGAACGTGATAAGTATATGTGTCAATACTGTTTAGCTTTAGGTGTTAAACGACCTAATGCCAAGGTTGGCGACCACATCACGCCAGCTGAAATAGCTCCAGAAATACGCACAGAATTGTCAAACATAGCAACAGCTTGCAGAGATTGCGATAATGTCAAACGTAAGCTAGAGCAAGAAATTTATGGGACAGGACAAGGAAACACGCATAGAAACACGAAATTAAGGCTTTCAGTGAGCCAATGGGCTAAAATGATTGCCCGTAAAAAACAAGAGACCCGAGAAGGCACTTAAAAAGCCCTGTATCGAGTTTTAACAATCGGGAATATAATTATATTCAAACACATTTTAAATTGACCCCCGCCCCCTATTTTGAGGCAAGGAGAGCCACCACAAGGTGTTCGCTTACACCGAGCACCAATTTTTCAGATTTTTAAGGGGTGTCATGAAAGGCTTTGGAAAGGAGAAACAATGAGTGGTTAAGAATCCGTACTATCAGCAAAATAAAGGACGTTTACCCAGCGACCCACCAAACTATTTAGGGACGGTAGCGAGAGAGATTTGGCGCAAAATCGTTCCGTTTTTAGAAAGCACTCAAAAAGTAGAACGCATTGATACGTTTCTAGTTGAAACTTATTGTACGAACTATGAAATTTACAAAATAGCATACGAGGACATTAAACAAAATGGTATTCAACAAGAAATTAGAAAACCTGTTCAAGCCCAAGGCTCGGGCGAAATTCTCGGTGAACAATCACTTGGCTTTAAAAAGAACCCAGCAGTTGCTACTATGAAGGATGCTGTTGACACCTTAAACAAAATAGGCGTACAGCTTGGTTTGACACCAAAAGGACGTCAAGAATTACTTGAAATTGCAGGTGAGCAGTCAGATGAAGGCTCAATCAAAGATAAAATGAAAGAATTTTTTAAATAGAAAGAGGTGAGGGAACATAGTTGAGATTGATTTAACGAAAACAAAAGATGTAATCGGTGCTTATCAAAGTATCGATTTTTCTTTTATTCGCAGAAAATATACAGACGCAGGAACACAATATTGTTTTGATGTGTTGGACGGAAAGATAGTAGCTGGTTACAATATTAAATTAGCTTGTTTCCGTCATCTTCGAGACCTTCAAAGACAAGGTCAAGAGGATTTTCCTTACACGTATTCAGTAGACGCATTTAACCGTTTTTTGAAGTTCTTGTCATTAGTGCCAAATGTTGACGACCTGAGCAAGAAGCTAGAGCCGATGGACTGGCAGTTATTTATCTTCAGTCAAATCTTCGCATGGTTTGATTTAGATGGTTTGCCACGCTACGTCAACATCATCTTATCGATGGCTCGTGCGCAAGGTAAGACCATGATAGCTGGTATCAGTCTTAATTATTCGTTCTTAATTGAAACAATCGGACTTAGTAACCAAGACTTTTTGGTTAGTTCGTTAAACTTCGAACAAACGATGAAACTCTACACATATGTTAAAAGCATGATGTCAAGAATCATCGAGAATGAACCGTTCAAATCGTTAGCAGTCGAAACTGGTTTGCAATTGTATACACGAGAAATTAAAGCAACGGTTGATAGCAACAGCATTCAAACCATTTCTTTTGAATCTGGTAAATTTGACTCAAAACACTTTAAATTGGCAGTAGCCGATGAGGTCGGAGAGCTTAAAACGGATGAAGGTATTTCAAAGATCACATCTGGTCAGGTCAACACGGAAGGCTCTCGCTTTATTGAAATTTCAACGTCTTACCAAACACCAGATGTTCCGTTTCATCAAGAACAGAAAAAGCTTATTGAAATCATGGAACGTGATTTTGATAGGTCTGGAGATGACCAGCTTTGCTTGATTTGGTCGCAAGACAATCTGGAAGAAACGTTTCAACCAGAAACGTGGGCTAAAAGCAATCCGTTGTTGAATCACCCAGAATTAAAAGACAACCTTATGAAAGGCTTGCTTTCTGAACGTGATAAGAAAATGTTGATGGGCAAGCTTGCTGATTTCCAAGTTAAAAACATGAATTGTTGGTTACTTGCTGACAGCAATAGCTTTCTTGATTTAAAAGACATCGAAAATGCGGTTATTCCCGAGTTTGATATACGAGGTAAACGCGTTTATGTAGGTCTTGATGCGTCAATGTTTAGCGATAATACGGCAATCGGCTTTGTTTATCCGTATTTGGGTGAAGACGGCAGTCAGAAGTGGCACGTTGAGCAGCATAGTTTCATCCCGTGGCAACAGGCAGGTTCACTCGAGGCTAAAATGGAGCAGGACGGCGTCAATTATCGTGAACTTGAGCGAAAAGGCTACTGCACTATAACGAGCCATCCGCAAGGGCTTATTAATCCAGAGGAAGTTTACCGCTGGTTTATTGATTATGTTGAAGACAACGCATTAGACGTTGTCTTTTTTGGTTATGACGCGATGGGCGTGTCTAAGATTATTAAAGCGCTAGAGGCTAACACAAGTTTTCCTTTAATGCCAATCAGACAGCGCACAAGCGAGCTAAAAGACCCGACTAAGTTCTTACAGACGCTATTTATCGAAGGCAACATCACACGTATTGATGATGAAATCATGCGTAAAGCCTTGATAAATGCGGTTATCAAAGAGGATAACATTGGTATTCAAGTAGATAAGATGAAATCTACATACAAGATTGACGTGGTCGACGCACTTATTGACGGCTTTTATGACGGAATGTACGCGTTTGAAGATTATGCAATCACAAACAATCCTACGTGGAAAGTAGAACACATGTCGCAAGAAGCGGTTTTGAATTGGTTAAAAAACCCTGAAAGCGGCATGTTAGATGATTATTAGAGGTACAAAACAAATGATTTTAAAGCTTTTTAAAGCGATTTGGGCTGCTTTTGACGTGATTATGTTCGTTCTAGCAGCGATTTCAGCTAATTTAACGACTTATTACCAACAGCACGTCGCTTTTGGTATTAGTATGACAATCACATTCTTTTTAGCTGGTTTAATCAGCGAATTAATTTCTGGAAAAGGAGAAAAATGATGGTATCAGCAATTTTAAATGCAGCAATGGGAATGATGGGCATTTTTGCTTTCTTGCTATTCTTGCTTTTGGCATGTGCGGCATTGCTACCAATTTTAGGTATTGTTTATTGTGCAATCACAGAATTATGGTCTTTGATTAAAGAATTCTTCGACTAAAACCAGCGTTTAGAAAGGGGGTGAAACTATTTGCCAATTTTTAAATTCATAAATCAAGCAACGGAAAGTCCACCAGCCACTAAAAGTGGTGGCATTTTTAGCACGGAAGATTACGACTTTCTAAAAGCTAATCTAACAGGTAATGAATGGGTGTCAGCGACTAGCGCTTTGCGTAATTCAGATTTATTTGCAGTCATCAATCAATTATCAAGCGATTTAGCAACGGTTAAGTTAACGGCTGCTAAGAAGCAAATGCAAGGTATTATTGACAACCCAACAACTAGCGCTAACAGTTATGGTTTTTATCAATCAATCTTCGCGCAATTGCTTTTAGGCGGTGAAGCGTTCGCATATCGCTGGCGAAATGCAAACGCTAAGGACGTGAAGTGGGAATATCTTCGACCTTCGCAAGTGACATTCAGTAGTTTAGATTATGAAAACGGTCTTTACTACAATATTTCATTCGACGACCCAACAATTGGAACTAAAATGTACGTTCCGCAAAAAGATGTTTTGCATTTCCGTTTACTTTCCGTCGATGGCGGTAAGACGAGCGTCAGCCCTCTCATGGCTCTAACCCGTGAAATGAACATTCAGAGAGCAAGTAGTAATTTAACTATTAACTCTTTGAACAATGCGCTTAACGCCAATGGTATTTTGAAAATCAAGAACGGTGGTTTACTGGATTTTAAAACCAAACAAGCACGTTCACGTCAAGCCGTGAAGCAAATGCAAGGTGGACCATTGGTGCTAGATGATTTGGAAGATTTTACGCCATTAGAAATCAAATCGAATATTGCACAATTGCTCAGTCAGACTGACTGGACTAGCAAGCAGTTTGCTAAAGTTTATGGAATTCCAGACAACTATGTTGGTGGACAAGGTGACCAACAATCATCACTTGAAATGACATCGAGCGCTTATGCTAAGGCTGTAGCTCGCTATATGCGACCATTCCTAAGCGAACTTAAAAATAAGCTTTCAAGCGATATTGACGCTGATTTCTTCCCAGCTGTTGACCCAATGGGGGCAATCTACATCAAGCGCGTAACAGAGCTTATTGCTAGCGGTGCCATTACACAAAATCAAGGCTTGTACATGTTGCAACAAGCGGAAGTTATACCACAAAACTTACCAGAACCGAATCAACAAAAAACTGCAGACGAAGCATTGAAAGGAGGTGAGGAGAATGGGAAAAATTGATATCAAAGGCGACATCGTAGATAACGAATATGGCGCTTTTTTTGATTTTTGGGGAATCGATAGTGTTTACCCTAAAAAAATTCAACAAGCTCTAGAAGCTGATACTGACGAAGAGGTCACTTTGAATGTGGCTTCGAATGGTGGCAATGTATTTGCCGCAAGCGAAATTTACACGATGTTAAAAGCAAGCGGAAAACGTGTTGTCGTTAACATTCAAGGGTTAGCAGCGTCCGCAGCGTCTATCATCTCGATGGCAGGTGACACTGTTCGTATTAGTCCGACAGCTCAAATCATGATTCACAAAGCCTCAAACGAAGTACACGGCAACGCGGACAGCATGCGTAAGAGCGCCGATATTTTAGATGGCATTGATACGTCGATTATTAATGCTTACATCTTAAAAACTGGCATGAAAGAATCTGATTTACTTCATCTTATGTCTAACGAAACATGGATGAACGCTCAAACAGCAGTGGATAAAGGTTTTGCTGATGAAATTATGTTCGTTGATGAAAACAAACCACTTATCACTAATTCTTTGCATTCGTTGCCAAGCCGTGAAGCACTTAACAAATTCTTTAACATGCAATTTAAAGAACAAACTGAAAAACAACCAAGCCAGCCTGTTAACTCT
Organism: Streptococcus ruminicola; assembly: GCF_011387195.1. Classification (NCBI taxonomy): domain Bacteria; kingdom Bacillati; phylum Bacillota; class Bacilli; order Lactobacillales; family Streptococcaceae; genus Streptococcus; species Streptococcus ruminicola. The sequence continues at coordinate 212,957 of NZ_CP046919.1, read as the reverse complement.
GTACGAGAGCGCAAACTGGCTATTTTACTAGGTCAATAAGAAAGGAAAATTTAATGGATATTAACACACTTAACAATCTTTGGATTGAAGCAGGTCATCAAGTAGAGGACCTTAACGAAAAAATGAATGTTGCGTTGCAGGATAACAACTTTTCAGAAGAAGAGTTCAAAAACCTTAAGGAAGAACGTGACACAGCTAAAGTGCGCCGCGATGAATTGAAAAATCAATTGGAAGAAGCACGAGCAAACGCACGAGTTCAAGACGTTTTGAAAATGGATGATAAAGACGTGAAATTGACACCAAAAGAAAAAGTAGTTAAAGACGCTTTCGTCCAAAACTTTAAAGCGCTGGTAACTGGTCATTTCAGCAACTCTTCTTCACCAGCAACAACTGGTCTAATGTCGTCAAGCCGTGAAGACGATACAGCAGGTAACGGTGGTTTGACTATTCCAAAAGACGTCCGCACAGCGATTATTCAATTGACACGTCAATATGATAATTTACAAGAATTAGTAACAGTCGAAGCCACAGAAGTTCCAGAAGGTTCGCGTAATATTGAAACGTTCAGCACTATTACACCACTTCAAAAAGTGGATGATGAAGATACAGACATCCAAGACTTCGAAAGTCCAAAAGCTAAACTTATCAAATATGCAATTAGCGAATTTGCGGGCGTCATCACAGTTACTAACTCTTTGCTTAAAGATAGTGCTGAAAACATTTTGGCATGGCTTGAAGATTACGTGGCTAAAAAAGTGGTCGTTACTCGTAACGCAGCAGTAATCGACATTTTAGGTAAAGCCCCTAAAAAAGCCACTCTTACAACTTGGGACGACATCAAAGACTTGTACTATGATATTGACCCAGCGCTTCGTTCAAACGGTATTTGGGTAACTAATACAGCTGGTATCAAAGCACTTGCCAAAGTCAAAAACAACGACGGTGACCCTGTACTTCAACACGACCCTACACAAGAAGACGTCTACCTAATCGAAGGTAAACGAATTCGTGAAGTAGCTGACCGCTGGTTACCAGACACAGCTAAAGACACACACCCACTTTACTTTGGTGATTACAAAGCCTATGCGACATTGTTTGACCGTGAACACATGGAACTTGCTTATTCTGATTCAGCAGGTAACGCATTCTATCGTAATCAACGTAAATTGCGTGTGATTGACCGCTTCGATATTCAAGTTGTGGATGAAGAAGCAATCGCTGTTGGTTCATTTTCTAAAATCGCTGACTTAGTGCCAACTGCTAAACAAGCTAGCGCAACTACAGAAGGTTAAGGAGGTAAGCAATGAGCGTCACTAAAGAACAAATTATGCTGACTTTAAACCTAGATGAGACTGATGATGTCAGCCTTATCCCAGCATATATCAAAACAGCCGAAATCTATATCAAAAACGCTGTCGGTGACGCTGACGGCTTTTTTGAAACAGAAAACGTCAAAGATTTATACGATACAGCGGTAATAGCGCTAGCAAGTGCATATTACACGTATCGTGTGGCTTTGGCAGATACTATGGCTTATCCTATTGATTTAACTTTGAACAGCATTATAGGGCAGTTACGTGGCTTATACGCTGTCTATTGTGAGGAGACATTAAATGGCTAAGAAATATCCACCAACTGACTTTAGACGTACAGCTGAATTCGGAACGTATGAATCAACGCCAAACCCTTACACAGGCGTGAGCGTTCCTAAATTTGTGGAAAAGCTTAAATTACACTACAAGCCAAATACACGTACGTTAAACCAAGAATATTTAGCTGTACAAGCTGGTTTTAGTGAAACTAGGATAATTATCATAAGACATAATGCGAAGGTCACAGAAGGCATGCAAGCCCGTTTAGATGGGGAGCTTTACGACATTATCAAATCAAGTCCAGATGATAATTTTGGATTTTCAAATTATGATTTCTTGACACTCAAGAAGTCTAAAAAGGTAGGTAGTAAATAATGGCGGGATTAGACGAAGCTTTGGAATCATGGCTTAAAACAGTTCAAAATATAGGAGAGTTGACGCTTGCGGAACAATCGAAAATAACAGAGGCAGGGGCAGAAGCTTTCAAGGACGAGCTGGCAAAAGCAACGAAAGCTAAACACTATTCTGACCATAAGGACCCCACATACGGACACATGGCTGATAGCTTAACGGTTCAAACCTCTGGCGTTGACGGCAAGAAGAACGGTAAGTCAACTGTAGGTTGGGAAAACCGTTATCACGCACAGAATGCTAGACGTTTAAATGATGGAACGAAGATGTATCAAGCGGACCACTTTGTGACGAACGTTCAGAACAGTAGCGAAGTAAGAGAAAAAGTGCTACTAGCCGAAAGAGAAAAATACGAAGAAATCATGAGAAAGAAAGGAGCTAAATAATGTTAGCAACACTTGAATTAAAAGGATTGCTGGACGACAAAGAATTTAGTGAAATAAGTGAAGTTTATGTAAACAACTTGCCGAAAGAAATTCAAGAAAATACTGATAAGACCATAGTGTTGCTAAGAGAATCTGGCACTTTTCTTGAAATGTTTGGAAACGGTAGCTTTTTCGGTAAAACGAATCAAATCGAAGTCCAGATTTTCTATAAGCTAGACATTGATTTTGATTTAGATGAATTTGAAACAGAACTGATGAAGTTCCTTGCTTCAAAGCATTACACGGTTACAACTGTTAGAGAGCACACACTAGACCCCGACACATTGCAGATGACGGCGGTCTTTTATGTTGCTCATAAAAAGATTTTAAATTAAAGGAGAAACAAAAAATATGGCAATTGTCGGTTTAAAAATGGTTAAACTAGCATTGGTTGACCCAACAACACAGTTACTACTCAAAGGTGAAGAAGGACTTTCGGAAACAGGTATTATGGAAGTCGATGAAAGTATGCTAGGTACTAAAACAGCAAACATCACAAACATTGAAGGTTCACTTACTAAATATCCCGGAAACAACGCAGTTCAAGATGTTTCTGTTGGACCGGGTTCACCTCAAGTTGCTTTTGATTTTAATAATCTACCATTTGAAAAAAAACAATTAATGCTAGGTTTTAAAGCAGATGGCAAAGGTGGTTTTGTGAAAATGGCTAAGAAGCCACACGTTGCAGTTTTGATTGAATCTGAAACACTTGATCGCGCTAATTCGGTGTATTTTGGCTTTGGTAATGGCGTAATGCAAGAACCATCTCAAAACGTGGGCACTGATACAGATACAGCTGAAACACGTCAAAGCGACAATATGACTTACAGCGCACTGGCTACTAAAGCGTTTGGTAATGAACCATATAAACCTTATTATTCTGGAGCTAAAGGCTTCGACGAAGCTAACATGCTTAAAGAAGTATTTGGTGGATACGTACAAGCCACTACCCAAACGGGTGAATAATTTTTAAAGGTTGCATTTAAAATGCGACCTTTTTGTTTTTTAGTTAAGGAGAAAGAAGACAATGGAAATTAAAACAATCACTATCCCAGAATTGAGCAAGAAAGCCTTTAAAGTGCTTACAAGCAATCGAAACATGAAGCGAGTTGCGGAATATCAATTGTCAGTTTTAAAGATTAGTGAATCAATCGAAGAAAAAGGTGCTCTTGAACAGGCAGAAGCACAAATTAAAACAGTAGACGCGATGTTGAGTTTCATCCGTGCCATTCTCGACCTTGATGACGAGAATTATGATAGATTGATGGATCTTGATTATAATGAGACTCAAAAAATTTCCGAAAAACTTGTCGGTTACATGTATGGCTTGTCTGACGAAGATTTAGAAGAAGCAGCAAGTGCGGGTGCAAGCGACCCAAAAGAAGCATAGGCGAACAAATCTTTGAGCTAGAAAACAGAATTGAAGATTTTAAACTTATCGCTAAACAAGCTTTAATTAACTTTGGCTGGACCATTGAAGAATATAACAACGCTGATTATTACGACTTCATGGAAATCTTAAGCGCCAAAGAAAAAGAAGATAGGGTTGTTGACCCATTGTCTCTTCTTTAATTTTTGCGGAAAGGAGGAAAGACAGAATGGCAAAAGTACAAGCTACCATGTCAACGGAAATTGCTTTGGATACTTTGCAAGCTGCTAACTCAATCAAACGAATTACACAGCTTGTTAACAGCTCTACAAGTGCTTGGAAAGCCCAAGAAAGCCAGCTACGCGCAACCGGCGATTATTTAGGCGCGGCTCAAGCTAAGTATGATGGACTCGGAAATTCTATTCAACAACAAAAATCTAAGATTGAACAGTTGAAGAAAGAACAGTCTGAACTGAAAGGAAATACATCAGAAACCGCTGAACAATATCTTAAATACCAACAACAAATCGACCAAGCAACATCCAAGTTATCATCTATGGAAGCGCAACAACAGAAAGCGAAGCAAAGTCTCGATTATCATAAATCTGGTTTAGCGGACTTGCAAAAAGAATACAGACAACAAAACGAGTTGTCAGAAACTCATATCAAGCGCCTACAAGCAGAGGGAAAAGAAGATGAAGCCAATCAAGAAAAGCTGAAACTTTTAAAAAGTTCAGTAGCTAATCTAAACAAGCAATATGAAGCACAAGAAAACATGCTGAAAAAAGTTGCTGAAAAATCTGGTAAAACTAGTGATGAGTACAAACTTCAAAAGAAACGTTTGGATGAAACTGCTATCAGCATTGCAAAATCAAAGAATGAGATAAAAGAGTTTAATTCAGCTTCTGATAAGATTAAGCCAAGTATTTGGTCTAAATTGTGGGAAAAAATTTCAAAAACAAATCAAGAATTAGACCAGACACACAAAGTTACGTCGCGTTTGAAGGATTTTATTTCCGGGGATTTGATTGCAAGTGGTATTCAAAATATAGCCAATTCAGCGTGGAATTGGGCAAAGGGTGGCTATGCGGCGGCAGAAGCGGCGGTACAAGCTGGTGAGAAATGGAAAGCTTTAGGCTTTGATGACGCAGGCATACAGCGTGTTAACACCTTGACGAAAGAAATTAAATACAATAGTTCTCTTGCTGGTGCTAGCATTACAGCAATGATTCAGAAGTTCTATGGCATGACTGGGTCATTAGATACTACCGAACGGCTTACGAAAGGTATCGCAGCCTTATCCGACCAATTGAAGTTAAGTTCAGAGCAATCAGACGGCTTTGTGGCGACTTTGAGTAAGATTGAAGCTACTGGGAAACTCGCTTCTGGAACGTTAAATAAATTGGAAAAGGCGGCGCCTGGTGTATCTGTTGCGTTGGCTAACGCAATGGGAATGACACAAGAACAGTTTAATAAAGCTGTTGCAGACGGCAAAGTGACATCTGACAAGCTCAACGAGGTTTTGGGTAATATGTCAGATAACTTTGAAGCTTACGGTCAAGCCTATCAAAAGACCGCCGAAGGTTCTAGGAAGAATTTAACGCAAATTTTTGATGATACACGCAAATCTTTGATGAAACCGCTAGTGCAAGTGTCATCAACAGGGCTTAGTGAATTAGCCGAATTGTTACAAAGTGACAATATTCAAGGATTGGTAACTAAAGCTGGTGAACAGATTGGTAATCTTGCAAATAAAACAGTTGATTTTTTAAAATATATCACCGACCACAAAGAAGATATAGGAAGTATTATTGACAACCTTATCACTATCGGAAAAATCTTTGGTATGGCTGTTTGGGATACCGCCAAAAGCGTAATAACAGCAATTTCCGACAGAATTAACGACATGAGCGGTAATCTTAAAAAAACAAAAGACCCGTTGAAGTCATTGTCAAGCTCTTTAGAAACCATTGCTAATCACAAAGAAGCTATCGAAAAAGCAGGAACAATTTTCTTTTGGTATTTTGCTTCAACTCGTGCAGCTAAAGGAGTTCTAGGAGTTGTTAAAAATATCAGAATGGTCATTACAACGCTTAAAGGGCTTGCAACCGTCGCAATGATGAATCCTTTTGCGACTTTAGCCGTTGCCATTGTCGGAATAACAGTTGCTTTTGTCGAATTGTACAAACACAACAAGAAATTCCGTGATTTCTGTGACGGAATCGCTAAATCTGTTAAAGACGGTATAGGCAGTGCTATTAAATGGGTGAAAGATAAGTTTGACAGCATGTCTAAAGGTTGGAAGAACTTCAAGAAGTCAATTTCAGACGGAACAGACAAGATTGTTTCAAGTGTTAAAAGTGGCGCTAAGAAAGTTGGCGATTTTTTCAAAAGCGTCGGTAAAACCATTAAAAACGTCGTTACCACTATCGGTAAAATCCTAATCTTTACGAACCCTGTAGTCCTTGGCTTTGCCTTAATGTACAAAGAAAGCGCCAAATTTCGCAAATTTGTTAAAGGCATTGTTAATATCGCCGGCGATTTGAAGAAAGGCCTTGCTAAAAAAACGGACGAAATCAAAAAAGGCTGGGACAAGCATTGGACGAACTTCAAAAATTCAGCTTCGAAAACTTGGAATAAAATCAACAAAGATACTGAAGATAAAATGGCTAAACAAGCCAAAGAAATCAAAGATAAGCACGATGAAATCCATAATCGATGGTCTAAAACGTGGACAAAATCAAAAGATTTCTTGTCTGATCGTTGGGATGACATGAATGCCGATGCCAAAAAGAAATTTGGCAAGGATTTGAAAGGCTTACTCTTTGATAATCTGGATAAAATTGGAAACAAATTCCAAGAAATCTGGAACGGTATCAAAGATGGCTTCTCTAAAATGTGGGACGGCTTGAAACAATTGGCTGGCGACGGTATTAATGCAGTTATCAAATTGCCGAATGATGGTATTGACGGTATTAATAGCTTGATTCACGATTTTGGTGGTCCTAAAGAATCTATTAAGAAAATTCCTAAAGTTAAATTTGCCAATGGTACTGGTTTCTTCAATGGTTACCGAAACGCAATCACAAGACCAACATTAGCTACACTTAACGATGGAAACGATAGTCCAGAAACCAACAACCAAGAGATGGTTATTTTGCCAAATGGTAAGGCAGTCTTGCCACAAGGCAGAAATGCTCAAATGTTGTTGCCAGCAGGTTCAGAGGTGCTAAATGCTAGCGAATTGGCTATGCTTGCAGGTTTAAATAACCGCCAAGCGTTCGCTAAAGGTACAGGTTTCTGGTCTAAAATCTGGAACACAGCCACAAGCGTGGCAGGTTCGGCATGGAACGGCTTAAAAGATGGCATTGATAAGTTTACTAAAATGCTAAGCTTTATCACCGACGCCGTTTCTCACCCAGCCGAAACACTCGCTAAGAAGTTTAGTCCGAATTCAAATAATTTGGACGGCGTGTTTAAAAATTTAGGTAATGCGCTGTACAAGAAACCAATCGAGAATGCTAAGAGCTGGTGGAAAGAGCTTTGGAGCATGGCAAATGAAAAAGCTTCACCAGAAATTCAATCGGGAATGATTGGCGACGACTACCAATTTAAGAATAGAGGCGCTGATAGTGGTGCCGACCCTTGGGGCTATTTCTTCAAAGAGTGTGTGTCATTCGTTGCTTCACGTTTGAGCAATCAAGGCGTTAACGCTAGTCTATTCAGCCACCTTGGCAATGGTAATCAGTGGCTTAATGCGCCTGTTCCACACAGTAGCACACCACGACCAGGCATGGTTGCGGTTTATGCGAAGAATGGTCAAAACCACGTCTCAACTGTTTCTGGCGTTTCTGGAAATACGTTCAGCGGTGAGGAATACAACTACGCAGGTAGTCACGCTTATCATCCATTTTCTGGGCGTCCGATTTCAATGGTTGATACCTTTCTTGATTTTGGTGTACACGTTGCAGACAAAGCGAAGGAAGAAAATTCGCCACTTCGAAAACTTATCAAGAGTCAAGTTGGTGGCATGTTTGATTGGATTGCTAAAATGCTAGCGCCATTAAACATGGAAAGCAGTTTGGATAATCCACAAGGCGGTTCAGTCGAACGTTGGCGTGAATACGTCGTAAAAGCACTGAAAGCTAATGGCTTACCAGCGACAGCACACCAAGTCAATAGCTGGATGCGCTTGATTCAACGCGAGTCAAACGGTGACCCTCACGCCATCAATTTGTGGGATAGCAACGCAAGAGCGGGACATCCGTCTAAAGGTCTTGCGCAAACTATTGATAGTACGTTTAACGCGTACAAGTTTGCAGGTCACAATGACATTTATAACGGATACGATAATTTGCTTGCTGCAATCAACTACATGAAGCATCGCTACGGAACGTCTGACGCAGCTTTTACACGAGTTGCAAGCTATGGCTATGCAAACGGTGGGCTAGTGTCACAAAACGGTGTATACGAGCTCGCAGAGGGCAATATGCCTGAGTATGTCATACCGACAGACATTGCTAAACGTGGTAGGGCTTGGCAATTGCTAAGCGAAGCAGTGGCTAGATTTGCTGGTGAAGCGCCAGCAGAGCGCCAAACAGGCACAAGCGAATCATCTCTTGCTAAACTAGAGGCTAAGTTTGATACAGTTATCAGCTTGCTTACTCAACTTGTGGCGAACGGTGCTAATCCTGTTGAAATTCGAAACATCATTGATGGTCAAAGTATTTCGAACGGTCTAGCGCCTTATATGCACACAGCTACTAATAATTACGAGCGCAGACAAGCGCTTTTAGGAGGTGAAATCATTTGACAGGTATTTCTATCAAGTATAACGACGTAGACTGGCTAGAGGCTTTAAATGAGTTAGATGGTCAAGCCGTTACGGTTGACGTTAACCGCAATGTTGCAGCTAACTTTAACAATACCTATCTCGACCAAGGCAATCACCGCTATGGTCAACAATTTTTATACAACACGCTTTCAGTCAAGCAGATTTCAATCTCTCTCAAGCTGACTGGAAGCAACGCATATTTCAACGAAGTCGCCAATAAAATTGGTGGCTTTTTGAATGTGTTTGAACCTAAACGTCTGATTTTTGGAGATGAACCAGACAAAATCTGGGAAGCTATTCCAAGTGGTCAACCGACATTAACAACCGATAACAGCACGTCACCACCGACGGCTACACTATCAATCACGTTTGATATTCCAAAATCGTATGCTGAAAGCCAAACACAGTGCTTAGTTGACAATACGAACAATAGTCGCTACGGTTCGATTACAAAAATTAGTAATGATCACTATAAAGTTAAATTAAACAATTTTGGCTCAGCTACTGCTTATCCAAAATTTAGGATTAAGCACAATTCGGAAAACGGTTGGGTCAGTATTATCAAAAGTGCTACGGAAGCCTATGAAATCGGCAATCCAGAAGAAGCAGATGGTAAGAATATCAAGAAATCTGAAATCTTGTTCGATTACGTTTCAAACAATCGAATTACACAAGGTTTTGAAGACGGTCAGAGAAATGTGGCTATCTTGAACGATACAAGCCAAGATATCAACGGGACATTGTTTCTTGACGGCGCTTGGGGACGTCCTCACATCGCTTTGGCTGATAGAGGAACTGGAACCAAAGGCAACAGAGGCGGTTCGATTACTTGGGAAATTCCAGCAGATAGCAATGGTGAGAAAGGCTCGCTAAACGAGTATTTTTGGTGGCGTCAAATCTTTTGGCTTGGCTCAGCTAACCAATACGGTTTCATGAAAATTTGTGTTTCAGACACAGAAGGTAAATTCTTGTACGGAGTCGAAACATTCAAACGTGCAGGCGGTCTCGGTTGCGAATACAATTTTATGGTTTCGGATGGCAAAGGTGGGTACCGCATGCCGTTGCGTTGGACGTTCACAGGGACGCATTTGGATAGTCAAAATCCATTTAATGCAGAGCGAGGCTGGTCAGACTTGCAACGCAGAGACGATGAAATCCAAGTGTTTTGGTGGGGGTCTTATCCACGAGTAAAAGTGCCAGAAATTAAAGGACGTAAATCTGCTAAGATTCACGTCTTTTTTGGTGATATGGGCACAAGTCCACAAGTCACACATATGTATTTAGATAGCATTGTTTATCGTAAAGATTACATTGACGGGTGGGAAGACATTCCAAATCGTTACCGCATGGGTTCGGTGTTAGAGGTAGACATGGCAAAAGGCAAAACCTATCTTGACAATCTACCAACAATGGACGGCTTGGCTTATTTGGCTGAGCCGTTTGGTATTGAAACAGGTGAGACCGAAATCGATATTTACTTTTCGAGCTGGATTGAAAAAGAACCAGATATTGAGGTGACGTGGTACGAAAGGAGTGTTTAGATGCAAATTTGGATTCACGATAATCAAATGCGCAAAATCATTGCTTTAAACAATGATATTCCAGACATGCTCCACTATACGAACAGTACATGGCATCCGTATCTTGAACAAGCCACAAGTACGTTTGATTTTGCGATTCCGAAGTTTTCAAACGGCAAACTACATGAGGACATCAAACTTATCAATGACGAATGCTTTGTGTCGTTTTACGCCAACGGTTCTCATCAAGTGTTTTACATCGCCACGCTGCAAGAAGATGACTTTAATATTCAGCTTACGTGCAACAACACTAACCTCGAATATGCACTTGAATACGCTAATCCATTTAGCGCTGGTGGTGCTCAAACGATTGAATGGTATTTAAATCACATGGATTTGCTATCATTCGCAGCGGTTGAGCTTGGTTACAACGAAATATCGGACCGCAAGCGTACATTGACTTTTGATTCGCAAGAAACCAAAATGGCGCGTTTACAGTCGCTGATGTCGAATTTTGACGCTGAATTTGAATTTAAAACAGAACTCAATCGTGACGGTACGTATAAGCGTATCGTCATCAATGTTTATCAAAAGGCGGATGAAACGCATCACGGCATTGGCAAGATTCGAAACGACGTCATTCTTTATTACGACAACGATCTAAAAGGTGTGCAAGTCAACAGCGATAAAACACAGATGTTTAATGCAGGTGTGTTCACTGGTAAAGATGGTTTGAGCTTAAATGATGTCGAAATTTCCGAAAAAAACGCAGATGGCATCGAAGAATTTTACAGTCGCAAAGGAAACCCTTGCTTATATGCTCCGCTCGCTATGAATCGCTACCGAGCTACTATGCGAGCGGAAGGACAAGACAACTGGATACGTAAAGATTTTAGCACTGAGTACGAAAACATAAATGACTTGAAGGCCTATGCGTTGCGTACGCTGAAACAATATGCTTATCCGTTGATAACTTACACAGCTAGTGTTCAATCGAAGTTTATCGGCAATTATAGCGATTTGGCTTTGGGAGATACAGTCAAAATCATTGATAACAACTTTGCGGGTGGTTTGGCGCTTGAAGCTCGTGTATCGGAAATGATTATCAGTTTTGATAACCCAAATAACAACTCAATCGTATTTACGAACTATCGAAAAATTGACAATAAACCGACATCGGCTTTGCAATCACGCATTGATAGAGCGGTTGAAGACAGGTTACCTTACACGATCGAGCTAACGACCACTGGCGGAGTCACTTTTAAAAATAACGAAGGCGAAAGTTTGGTTCAACCACGGCTTTATAATGGTGGTAAGCCTTTTACTACTGACGTCTCATGGCGTTGGGCGCTTGATGGCGTGGTCACAGTCGGAATGCAGTATCTTGTCAAAGCCAAAGACATAGACGACACAGCTGTTTTAACCGTGTCTGGCTATGTCGGGAATACGGAAGTGGCAACGACGGAAATCACGTTGGCAAACCTTGTCGAGCAGATTGAGTTGAAAGTCATGACGTCAAACGGAAATACGTTCAAGAACGGCGTCATAGCAAGCACGCTGACAGCTACTTTGTGGCGTGGAAATAAGGAAATCGATAAAGATGGAACAGAGTTTAGTTACATCTGGACCAAAACGAATGACGACGAAACACCAGACGAGCACTGGAACGCCGACCATTCATATTCACAGAAATCAATAAGAATTACGCAGGAAGACGTCTTTAGACGAGCCACATTTTCTTGCGAAATTGAGTACATAGGAAAACAAGTTTAAGGAAAAAGAAAAAAGGAGAATTAATCATGGGAATTATTGCAGCAGGTCAAATCACAGTCGTAGACCTATCAGACGCGCCTGTTTTGAATGCGTTTATCACAGCTAACAAGCCAACAACGCAGGTCTATAGTCAAACGTCAGGCGGTTATAATCCGTCATACGCTTCTAGCGCTCAAACATTGACACTTAACCTTACTAAGGCAGGGTCAACGGCTACAATCCTTAACAACACTGGTAAGGTACGCTGGTATGTGGTTGACGGTGCGACTAAAACGGAAATCACGTCAACTACTAACACGGATAACCAATATTTGTCAGGAAGTCATAATGAGAATTTGACGACTAAGGTCAATGTTGACGCTAACAAAGGGTCACGACGCTATGAAGCTAGCGGTACATGGAAAGACCCAGTAACAGGCTTAGACGTGCAGTTCCAAGCGCAAATTGACTTGTTCGTTACATCTGTTGGTAAAGAGACTCAAATCCTAAACGTGTATGCAGGAAACGGAAGTACTTTCCGTAATAACTTACCAGCAAGTCTTACAGTCAATGCAGACCTTTATCGTGGTAATGTGTTAACTAACGATAACAAACAATTCAAATTCTTCTATCAAGATACTACTGTTACTAGCGATAAAGCTCCTGGTTATGATGCTGATGGTGGTATTGGTTGGCACTTATGTTCTAGCACAACAGCGGGTCAAACGCCTAACGTGGCACCAGGCACTAACACAACAGGGCAAGGCGTGCTTACAGTCACACCAGCAGTTGTCATTAATGCACAAACATTTAAGGTCGTATGTATTAATAAAACGGGTGGTCTTAACAACCAAAAAACAACAGGTCTATGTACAATCGTTGATATGTCCGACCCAATCAGTCTACATCTTGAGTCTAGCGCTGGTTACATTTTCAAGAACGGTCAAGGGTCAACGGTCATGAAAGCACGTCTTTTCCGTAATGGTGAAGAATTGGACGCAGACGGCTCAGACAAGACTAAGACTTACAAATGGGCTAAATACGACAAGAACGGTGTCATGAGCACTAATTTTGGCGGTTCGGGCAACGCTTATAAAACTGGTAAATCTATCACAGTTTCAGCAAGCGAAGTCAGCGCTAAAGCCGATTTTAAATGCGAAGTTTGGGAATAATGGAAGGAGACTAAAACATGATTAAAGCGGACGTAACTATTGCCGAACAGCGTCAAATCGTTGACGTGCCTGTTGAGACTAAATCCGAAGCCATTCGAGTGCTTTGGAACACATACGGGCTAGCGATTGATATTAATCGCTGGGTCGGAGACGAAAAACAGGAAGAGGTAGAAGATGAGCAAGTTGATAGCAACGAGTCAGATGACTCTGGTGAATCTAGCGGAGAAGGCGATTGACCGAACCGAGGTAACGTTTTGGCACGGCTTATCCGCAACTAAGCACCCGCTGGGTGTTTATGATTGTGGTGGTCGTGACCATGCTTTTGCTAATGAGTTTGACGTTGTCAGCGGAAAAAAATATACAGTTAGGATTATTGCTCAAAAAACAAAAGGGACTATTAATCTTAAAGGCGGTATCTGGTACACAGAAAGAACGTCTGGTCATCAATTTGATGGTCTAGCAGCACTTACTCAGGCAGGAGAACTCAGTGAAGATGGACTAGGAATTTGGGAAAGAACTTTAACGGTCCCAAATGGAAAAACCAAGGGTAGAGTTTATGTTCAGCTTGAACAGTCATCGACTAGTGGATTTTCAACCGCTTATCGTGTATACGACGCTCAGGTTTTTGACGAAAATGGTCAACCACTTGTCACTGACCAAAATAATTTTGGTGCTTTAACAAGTCCTATGGCAGCCCCTGATGGCACGTACATCTGGAAGCGTACTATCACGTATTACACAGACGGTACAAATGATATTGTCTGGGAATATAGCGGTGTTGGTGCTAAAGGTGTTGAGGTTGGCGGTAGGAATCTTTATATTATCTCAAAGGCAAGTAAGGGTTTTATCTCTATGAATTCAGAAAGCCTCGGGGGTCAAAATAGCACAAACAAAGAATATACTTCGGATTTTATCCCTGTAACTGCTGGAGAGCAGTTTGTTTTTCAAGGTTGGGTGACTATTGCTGAAGGCGGTGGTTCTTGGAGAGCTTGGCAGTTTTATGGTGAAGATAAGAAAAAAATAGGCGATAGACCTACTAATGGTGGTCAAGCTACAGTTGGTTTACAGCATTACACACATAACATAACTGTTCCAAATAACACAAGTATTAAATATATACGTGTTTCAGCACGATTGTACGAAGATGGGAAGTTGAAGCTAGAACGTGGAAACGTTGCGACCGATTACAGCCTAGCACCCGAAGACGTCCAATCTGACATTGACTCAAAAGCAGACCAAGCGCTCACACAGCAACAGCTTAATGCGCTGGCAGAGAAAGAAGCTCTGGTACGTGCCGAAATGGAAGCTAAGGCAAGCATTGACCAACTTGACAAGTGGACAAGTTCATATCAAGCGTATGTGGAGTCAAATGACCAGGACAAAAAAGAAGCAGAGCAACAATTGATAGATAACACTAAGCGAATTGTTGCAATGTCTCAGGACTGGGAAGATAAAAAGGTTCATTGGAGCTTTCTTGATACTTACATGGATTACTCAGATGATGGCTTATCTATCGGTAAGCGAGGTAATTCAACTAGTTTGCGCATTGATAACGACCGTATAAGTTTTTACTCAGGTGGTAAAGAGGTAGCTTACTTTAGCCAAGGTACTTTACAAATTGATAATGGTGTATTTACTAAAACGTTGCAAATCGGACGTTATCGAGAAGAACAATACAGCGGTGACGCAACAATCAACGTCACGCATTATTTAGATTTTGCGTAGAAGGGAGAGAGAATGGCAACAGCTACATTTAGTGGCTCATACGGTCACAATATGACGCTTGAGTTGCGCGCTGAAAGGTCTGGCGAGCCGAATATCGCAGGCAATAGCAGTAACGTACATGTAACTGGTTACTTGCATACAAATGGCTATGCGTCAATGTGGGGTGTAACTAGTGACGTAACTATCACTATTAATGGTGGTGGTGCTATTGAGCACCCAGCTATCAATATCGGCACTAATTCAACACAGAAAATTTTTGACCATACGTACACCATTGGTCACAATAATGACGGTACTAAAACCGTTGGTATCAAACTATCTGTAGGGCTTAATACAGGCGGTTACGGGTCTGCTATGGTCGCTTTTGATTTTAGATTACCAGACATACCGCGAGCTAGTTCAGTCAGCGACATGACTGGTACGCTTGGCAGTGCAATGACTATCAACATTAATCGCAAGGTTAGCAGTTTTACTCACACCGTTAAATACAATTTTGGTGCTCTAAATGGCACAATTGCAACTGGTGTCGGGGCGTCTGTAAGCTGGACACCGCCGCTAAATTTAGCGACAGCCATGCCTAACAAAACAAGCGATTGGGGCAATATTACAGTAGACACTTACAATGGCTCTACTAAAATTGGCTCTGCTACATGCAGGCTTACTCTAAACGTCCCAGACAGTATTAAGCCGACTTTTACTGATGTGACGTTAGCAGAAGGAAATTCTGTTGTTGGTAACGTGTTTACACAAGAAAATACGTTTGTGGAAGTTTTATCACAACCGACAGTTACCTTTAACGGTGCAGATGGTGCTTATAATTCGACTGTAACAGGTTACAAAGCAGAAATAGTCGGTAAGAACATGACTGTAACTGACAATGGTGGTAGTTTTGGATTGCTTAAATTTAACGGTACGGCAACAGTTAGAGCAAGCGTACAAGATAGTCGTGGGCGTTGGTCAGATAGTAAAGAAGTAGAAATCGAAGTGATAGAATACTCAGCGCCATTGATTGGTTTTACACTGGTTCGTTCGGGTGCAGACAAGACAACACTCACAGTAATTCGTACAGTTCGCATATCGCCTTTAATGGTCGGAGGCGTACAGAAGAATAAGATGACGCTAAACTTCAAGACAAGACCATTGACAGGCACGGAATACACAGCTAACAATGGTTCAGCAAGTGGTGTTTGGACTACTCAAAGTGAGTTAGTCAACTCAAATGCAAATCTTTCTGGTACGTTTTCGGGCGCTCAATCATGGGAAGTAGTCGGAACGGTATCGGACTTATTTACAAGTGCCTCACATAGTGACAGCATCGGAACGGAAGTTGTCCACACCGCTAAAGCGCCGACAGCTTTTGGCTTTGGTAAAATTCCTGAACATACTAACGCAGTAGATAGCGATTGGCAGTATTACTTTAACAACAAGCCTATTCAGCACCATCAGCTAACAGCAAATAATGGCACAGCTATAAAATTGGCAGATGGTAGTGATTTAAATAATGCTACAGAACCTGGATTTTACAATGGGAACAATCTTTTACATGCTCCTACGGGTAGTGGCGCACATAGCTGGAGGTATATTCGTGTAACTAAACATACAAATAATAACGGCTTTGTTTTACAAGAGGCTATTGATTTTTACGGCGCCATTTCTGCCTTTCGTGTACAAGCAGGCGGACAATGGAACGATTGGAAGTATTACGCAATCCAAAACTCAGTAGCTGAATTTACGGCAGTCAATCAGACAAAAGTGTACAGCGCTACACTAGCTGGTCCGTATGGATTAGCATTACAAGCTAGACGTGTCGGAAATTTGGTGTCAGTCACATTATATTCAACAATTACGTCAACTGATTCTCGCTCTGGAACTGCAAGTGAAACCATACCAGTTGGTTGGCGCCCTTGTAAAACAGAAGTTATTGTTTCTGCTGGTTTTGCGGGTGGCGGTACTGGTACACAAATGTGGACTGGTGAAAGCTTCTGTAGACTTTTTTATAAAACGAATGGGCAAATCGATTTTACAATTCGAGCCACTGCAAAACCACTTGGTGTATATGCAAGCACTACTTGGATAACAACAGACCCATTTCCGAGCGAATAGGAAGGAGAAGATATGAAACTAAAATTTAGTTCGAAATCACAGGAATTTGAAACAGACGGCACGGTTAAAGGTACGAAAGTCACTTTGACCAACGATGACGGTGCGTTTTATCCCGTCATGCTACCAGCTGACAAAATCGAGCTCTCAAACGCAGAGCTTGAAAAATTAGCGCTAGAAGTCGTGTATCAGGAAAATTTCCCGAGACGTGCTGAGAACGAAAAATTTAACGAAATTGGCGAGAAAATCGCTAAGTATGATGAGATGATTGAGAAAATGCAAAAAGCCATTGATGATTCGGAAAAAATGACAAAGCTAGCAACAGGTATGCTAAATGACTTAATCAACGAGAAATACAAAGATGATGAAACTACTACAGAAAATTAAAAATGCAATTTTAGGAGGAAGAACAATGATGATTAACTACTTTGCAATGCAAATCGAATTAGGCTGGATTACTATTGAGACTGTTCCAAAACGTTTTCGTAAACAAGTGCAAGAGCTTGTAGACTTGTCTCATGCAGGCTTGCAAGACGAAGAAACCGCCGAACAGGCTTAGATAGCGTGGGTCTATGGTGGGTCAAGATGTAATACACGAAGCAATGCAAGCGACTTGGACTATTGACAAAGTTGGCGGAATCCTAGCAACGGCAATTATTGTTGTCATTTTGATTTTAATCAGCGGTATGCTATGGGTTACTAAGAAATTAGTCAATGGTTTCCAAGAAACGAATAAGGAACTGTTAGCGTCTAACAACCGTATAGCGACGGAGAACCAGCAACAAATGGCTAGATTGACCGAGGCAGTCAATAGTCTATCGCTGGAAACTCGTAAGGACATATCGGTCCTACAAGACAAGGTGGACGGTCTGGAAGATGTGGTCAGAAAAACGCAGATGTTTTAGACCACGCGCAGCAATGCGCAGTTATGCGCAGAAGGGAGAAGAACATGAATGATGTGATTGTACAAGCAGCTATGCTTATTTTGACAGGTTTAGCTGGTTTTATCGTTAAAAACGTAAAAGACTATCTTTACAAAGAAGGCGGTGAGAAAGCGCTCAAAATCGTTGAAATCATCGCAAGAAACGCAGTCAATGCCGTTGAGCAGATTGCCGAGGAAGACACTAAAGGCTATCAAAAACTTAGCGAAGCCAAAGCTAAGGCTAAAAAGAGTCTAGAAGCTCACAATATTTATTTAACAGATAGTCAACTGGAAATGTTTATCGAGTCAGCAGTCAAGGAAATGAATGACGCTTGGAGAGGAGAAAGCAAATGAATACAGACGTTTTAATTAATTGGTTTGAAAGCCGTCGAGGCAAACTTACTTATAGCATGTATGGCAGTCGTAACGGTTCAGACGGCACAGCAGATTGTTCAGGTTCGATTTCTCAGGCTTTGAAAGAGGCAGGGGTAAATATCATTGGACTACCGTCAACGGTCACTCTAGGCTCACAATTGGCAAATAACGGCTTCTATCGTGTGTCTAAAAACGAAGACTGGAACGGTCAACGAGGTGACATTATTTTGATGTCATGGGGTGCTGATATGTCCCAATCTGGCGGAGCTGGTGGACACGTCGGAGTGCTAGAAGACGCTAACACATTTATCAGCGTTGACTACTGGACTGGCGGACAAGCAGGGACAGCAGTGTCATCTCACAACTGGGACCAATATTACGCTATCGAGAAACCAGCTTATATCGAGGCTTGGCGCTTTAGTGGGTCAACAGCTACACAGCCTAACACAGTAGTCTCAGGCGGTCGTAAACCAGACAGCAAAGCTTACTATCTAGCAAATGATGTAGCATTCGTTAACGGTATTTACCAAATCAAATGCGATTACCTAGCGCCTGTTGGCTTTGACTGGTCTGATAACGGAATCCCCGTCGGGCTAGTCAATTGGGTTGACGAAAACGGAAACAACGTCAAAGACGGCGCAGACAAGGATTTTAAAGCTGGTATGTACTTTAGCTTTGAGTTAGACGAGGCTCACATTACCGATACTGGCGAAGGCGGATACTATGGCGGTTACTACTGGCGTAAGTTCGAGTTTGGTCAATTTGGCACTGTATGGCTTTCTTGTCGAGATAAAGACGATTTAGTCAATTATTACAAGTAAATTTGATATAATTAAATAAGCGAATACTTTAACACCCCTAGTCTTTGATGGCTAGGGGCTTTTTTGGTATAATAGGTACATAAGTAGTTGAGAGGTCTTACTTATAATATCTGGCAGAGAGTGGGCTGACGAGCGCACGTTAAAGAGAAGTACGTTTTGGGCTAGCGTGAGCTAGTCCTTTTTTTATTTTCCAAATTACCCCAGCAGCACCCAGAAAACCTATAACAGCAGCGTTTGTTTTATTTTCCGTTATAACCACAACAATAAAAAAAGTCCGTTAAAACGGACTAAAAAATTTAAAAAATATCAAAAAAGTTTATAAAAAGTGTTGACTGCTATTATTTATAATGGTATAATGTATATGTAAGGTTGAGGGAGGTAAAAAAACAAAACCTTAGACAAGGAAACTACAGAAAGGAAAAACAAATGTTTAAGTATTTGAAAAAACCATTCAAACTCAAAACTAACAAAGTAGTCATCAAAATCAACTTGTTAGTCATAACGCTTGAATGGCATGTAGAATTTGAATAGTGAGAAATCACTATTCACCCCCTCGGGGGTGTACTTAAATATTAACAAAAAATGCTATGAAAGTAAAATTTAAAGTAACAAAACATTCTTTTGATTGGAAAGCATTCTTAGGCTGGTTGGTCATTATCGGGCTAATCGCTTGGCTCTTGCTTAAATAAGGAACAAACATGATTGAAGTATTATCAAAACAAGAAATTTTAAACTTATTAACAAACAATTCACGTTATCAGATTTCTAAAGTAACAGGAATATCTGAACAGACTCTATCAAACTATGTTAAGGGCAGAACCGATGTCGGAAACATGTCATACAACAACGCTATCAAGCTAACACAATACGCAAAAGAAAACGAGGTAGAAACAATGAAACACACTGAACAAGAAATTTTGGATATTATTAAAAATATGGAACTTGAACCTGACATGATTGATATTTGGGAAGATAAAGACGGTGATATTGTTATTGCTGGACGTGGTGAAAATCCAAATAATTTACGTGGACAAGAAATGCAATATATCGGATTTGTTGATAACGGTGACGTAACTTTTGAATAGAATATTTTTGAAAAATATAGTATAACTTTTGTAAGTGCTGTCAAAGGAGAAAATGAAAATGAACGCTAAAGAATTGCTTGAACAAATCAAAAACAATGAAGTACAATACGCAATCGTAGATGACAAAGGCGCTGTCTACTGTAATCAAGATACAGATAATATTATGGATATTTACGGCTTATCAGATGAAGAAGACGGTCACTTTTATGGCGTATACAGCGATATTCTGGGGCAAGTTGATAGCCGTGGCGCAGATGACGAACGTATCTTAAAATCAATCGAGCTTATGCTAAGCCTCGGTAAGCCTGTTAAACGTTCAGAATTAAAACACGGTAAAGATTTCAAACGTACTTACTTCTTTGGTGGTATCATTGAAGAAATGGAACTTAAAAAACGATTTGGCTTGTAATAAAAATAACCGCACCCGATTTTTTTCGGGTGTTTTTGTTTGAGTCCGAAATCAGCCCGAAAAGTCCGAAAAAACCTAGAAAAAGAGGAGAAAAAAACACTTGATTTTCTTCATATTTCCTAGGTTTTTTGTTCTATTTCTTCCTATATTATAACCGTTGATTCCGGCAGGGGAGAGAAGAGGCGAGTTTATTTAGGTCGTTCAGACTGAGCTAAATTGACTTGCTTGACCGGTAAAAGACTGAGCCTAATAGGGTTCAGTTTTTTAGTTTTCTTGAAAATGTACAGGAAAATCCCTGAAAAATGCAGCTTAAATTTTTCTGAAAAATTCTCGTATTTTCACTAGGTTTTTTCCTCAATTCTAATTAAAAAATGATATAATATTTTTTGACTAGAAACGAAGGAAGTAAGATGGCAAGAAAAAAATATTCTATTGATAGTCGAATCGACTATTCTGTAATTTTACCTGTTTTTTTTCTTTTGCTAATTGGTTTGGTAGCCGTTTATATTGCAACGTCAAATGACTATCCTGAAACAATTGCAAAAGTAATGACACAACAAGGTGTTTGGATCTTTTTAGGGTGTGTAGTTGCCTTTGTTGTTATGCTCTTTAGTACTGAATTTTTATGGAAAATCACCCCTTATCTATATGGCTTGGGATTGGCTTTGATGATTTTACCATTGATTTTTTATAGTCCTGAATTAGTAGAATCAACCGGAGCAAAAAACTGGGTGACCATTGGTTCTGTGACCTTATTTCAACCCTCTGAGTTTATGAAGGTTTCCTACATTTTGATGCTTGCTAGGGCATCAATTTGGTTCCGTCAAAAAGTTCCTGAGGACAACTTGAAAAATGATTGGAAGTTGCTTGGAATTTTTGCTTTGATTACCTTGCCAGTAATGGTTTTACTCGGTTTGCAAAAAGACCTTGGGACAGCCATGGTTTTCTCAGCTATTTTAGCAGGTTTGATTTTGCTGTCTGGGATTTCTTGGTGGATTATTTTGCCAGTTGTTATTGCTGTAACGGTAATCATTGGTGGATTTTTAGCACTTTTTCTATCACCACATGGCAAAGATATTTTCTATGGATTGGGGATGGATACTTATCAAATCAACCGTATTTCGGCTTGGTTAGATCCTTTTTCATACGCTAAGTCAATCGCTTATCAACAAACACAAGGTATGATTTCGATTGGTAGTGGAGGACTTGGTGGTAAAGGTTTTAACGTGATTGATCTTTCAGTCCCAGTTCGTGAAAGTGATATGATTTTCACTGTCATTGCTGAAGATTTTGGATTTGTTGGCTGTGCTGTTGTCATGACCTTGTATCTTGTTTTGATTTATCGCATGATTCGTGTGACTTTTGAGTCAAACAACCGATTCTACACTTACATTTCAACTGGATTTATCATGATGATTTTGTTCCATATTTTTGAAAATATAGGTGCTGCTGTTGGTATCTTACCTTTGACTGGTATTCCATTGCCATTCATCTCACAGGGTGGTTCATCATTGATTACTAACTTGATTTGTGTTGGTTTGATTCTCTCAATGAGTTATCAAAATAATTTGCACCATGAGCAAGAAGTTGAAGAACATTTCAGACGAAGTGAACGTTATTAAAAAAGGTTTTGGAAAATTCTTCCAAGCCTTTTTTATTGGCTAAAAAGTTATTTTTCCAGTCAAAAAATAATTTGAAAATTTTGTTCTCTGGTGTTGGAAATTGATGAGGTAGAGACTATAAAAAAATGTAAAATTGTGATATAATATTGGTTATGAATTACCATGATTATATCTGGGATTTGGGCGGCACTTTACTCGATAATTACGAAATGTCCACTCAGGCTTTTGTGAAAACTTTAGCTGATTTTGGCTGTCAAGCATCGCATGATGATGTCTATGAAAAGCTGAAGGAGTCAACAGATGCCGCTATTAAAAAATTTATCCCAAACCAACCACAATTTTTGAAAGCATATAAAGCATTAGAAGCCGATTATTTGAAAACACCGGTTCTTTTTACAGGCGCCAGCGAGGTTTTGCAGGTAATTGTGGCTACCGGTGGGAGAAATTTTTTGGTTTCTCATCGAAATAAACAAGTCCTTGATATTTTAGAAAAAACAAAGGTACTTCCTTATTTCACTGAAGTCGTGACATCAGAAAGCGGCTTTGCTCGTAAACCAAGTCCAGAGTCAATGTTATACCTCAAAGAAAAGTATAAGATTGACAATGCTTTGGTTATTGGAGATCGTGAAATTGATAAAGAAGCTGGTCAGGCTGCTGGCTTTGATACCTTGTTAGTTGATGGAAAAAAATCCTTATTGGAGATAGTGAAGTAAATGACGGAAGAAAATAAAAATTTAGCAGAATTAGCGAAAGAGTACGACGCCAGTCAGATTCAGGTCTTAGAAGGACTTGAAGCTGTACGTATGCGCCCAGGAATGTATATCGGTTCAACCTCAAAAGAAGGATTGCACCACTTAGTCTGGGAAATTGTCGATAACTCAATCGATGAAGCCTTGGCAGGATTTGCCACACACATTGAGGTTTTCATCGAGAAAGATAATTCTATTACAGTTGTCGATGATGGACGCGGTATTCCTGTCGATATTCAAGAAAAAACAGGTCGTCCAGCTGTTGAAACGGTCTTTACAGTCTTGCACGCCGGAGGTAAATTTGGCGGAGGCGGTTATAAAGTATCAGGTGGTCTTCACGGGGTAGGTTCATCTGTTGTTAACGCCCTTTCAACACAATTGGATGTTTCTGTTTACCGTGATGGAAAAATCCATTATCAAGAATACCGTCGTGGTCACGTTGTTGATGATTTGAAAGTTATTGGAGATACAGATCGTCACGGAACAACCGTTCACTTCACTCCAGACGGTGAAATCTTTACGGAAACAACAGTATTTGATTTTGATAAATTAGCTAAACGTATTCAAGAACTTGCTTTCTTGAACCGAGGTTTGCGTATTTCAATCACTGACAAACGTGAAGGCATTGAACAAGAACAACATTATCACTACGAAGGTGGTATTTCAAGTTACGTTGAATTTATCAACGAAAACAAAGATGTTATCTTTGATAAACCTATTTACACTGATGGTGAAATGGATGGTATCTCAGTTGAAGTTGCTATGCAATATACAACTGGTTACCACGAGACAGTGATGAGCTTTGCTAACAACATCCATACACACGAAGGTGGTACTCACGAACAAGGTTTCCGTACAGCATTGACACGTGTGATTAATGATTATGCTCGTCAAAATAAATTGCTTAAAGAAAAAGACGATAATCTAACTGGTGACGATGTTCGTGAAGGGTTGACAGCAGTTATCTCTGTTAAACACCCAAATCCACAATTTGAAGGGCAAACCAAAACAAAACTTGGTAACTCAGAAGTTGTCAAAATTACCAACCGTTTGTTTAGTGATGCTTTTGGACGTTTCTTGTTAGAAAATCCTCAAATTGCTAAGAAAATCGTTGAAAAAGGAATTCTTGCTTCTAAAGCGCGTATCGCTGCGAAACGTGCACGTGAGGTAACACGTAAGAAATCAGGTCTTGAAATTTCAAACTTGCCTGGTAAATTGGCAGACTGTTCTTCAAACGACGCAACAATGAATGAATTGTTCATCGTCGAAGGGGACTCTGCGGGTGGTTCTGCAAAATCAGGACGTGACCGCGAGCACCAAGCAATTCTACCAATTCGTGGTAAAATCTTGAACGTTGAAAAAGCAAGTATGGATAAAATTCTTGCTAACGAAGAAATCCGTAGCTTGTTTACAGCTATGGGAACAGGTTTTGGAGCAGATTTTGATGTGACAAAAGCTCGTTACCACAAACTAGTTATCATGACCGATGCCGACGTCGATGGAGCTCACATTCGTACTCTGCTTCTGACATTGATTTACCGCTTCATGCGTCCGGTATTGGAAGCAGGATACGTATACATCGCACAACCACCAATTTATGGTGTTAAAGTGGGTAGTGAAATTAAAGAATACATCCAACCTGGTGCTAATCAGGAAGTTGAACTACAAGCAGCAATTGAGCGCTATAGTAATGGACGTTCAAAACCATCTGTTCAACGTTACAAAGGACTTGGTGAAATGGATGATCACCAACTCTGGGCAACAACAATGGATCCAGAAAATCGTTTAATGGCACGTGTCTCTGTTGATGATGCTGCCGAAGCAGATAAGATTTTTGATATGCTTATGGGAGATAAGGTTGAACCACGTCGTGAGTTCATTGAAGAAAATGCGGTTTACAGTACGCTTGATATTTAATCGAATATTAACATAAAAATACTGCACACAATCTCTAAGTATGTTATAATCGTAATGTTATAGCTATTTTTTACGATAAAAAAGACAATTTATAAGGAGTTTTAAATGTCGAGCGGAATTATTTTACTGCTTGTAGCAATAGTTGTTTTAGTCATTATTGCTTATCTAGTTGGCGTCATCGTACGCAAACGAAATGATTCATTGATTGCAAGTTTGGAAGAAAGAAAGCAATCGTTATTTGGATTACCAGTCAATGAAGAAGTCGAAGCTGTTAAAAATCTTCATCTTATCGGGCAAAGTCAAACAACATTTCGTGAATGGAACCAAAAATGGGTTGACCTTTCATTAAATTCTTTCTCAGATATTGAAAATCATATTTTTGAAGCTGAAGATCTTAACGATAGCTTCAAATTTATCAGTGCGAAACATGAAATTGACAATGTTGAAAGCCAATTGAACTTGGTTGAAGAAGATATCAATGCAATTCGTGAAGCACTTGCTGTTTTGAAAGAACAAGAAGAAAAGAACAGTGCGCGTGTGAAGCATGCTTTGGACTTATATGAAACTCTTCAAGCTTCTATTTCAGAAAAAGAAGACAATTTTGGTTCAACAATGCCTGAGATTGAAAAACAATTGAAGAACATCGAAGCTGAGTTCTCTCAATTTGTAACACTTAACTCAACAGGTGACCCAGTTGAAGCCTCTGAAGTGCTTGATCGTGCTGAAGAACATACTATTGCACTTGGTCAAATTTCAGAACAAATTCCAGCAATCGTTGCTAAATTGGAAGATGATTTCCCAGATCAACTTGATGATTTGGAACAAGGTTACCGTCGTCTGCTTGAACAAAATTACCACTTCGCTGAAAAAGACATTGAAGCTCGTTTCCAAGAAGTGCGTGATGCAATCCGTGCTAACTCATCAGAACTTGTGACTTTGGATCTTGATCGTGCTCGTGATGAAAATGAACACATCCAAGAAAAAATCGATTCATTGTATGAATTGTTTGAACGTGAAATTGCTGCTCACAAAGCTGCGCTTAAAGACAGTAAAATCATTCCAGATTATTTGGCACACGCTAAAGCCAATAACGAAAAATTGGAACACGAAATCAAACGCTTGTCTCACAAGTATATCTTGAATGACAATGAAAACTTGAGCCTTCGTTCATTTACTAAAAACTTGGAAGAAATCGAACAAGAAACATTGCCAATTGTTGAAGTATTTGATAACCAAGATAAACCATTCTCAGAACTTCAATTGATTTTTGATCGCACATTGAAAACTCTTGATGCGGTTGAAGAAGGTCAAATGCAAGTCTTCGAACAAGTTAAAAATATTGAACAAATCGAAAGCGTTGCTCGTCAAAGCTTAGATCAATACATTAATCGTTTGCACTCAATCAAACGTTACATGGAAAAACGTAACTTGCCTGGAATTCCTCAAGATTTCTTGAGCGCATTCTTCACAACAAGTAAACAGTTGGAAGTTTTGATCGATGAGCTTAGCCGTGGACGTATTGATATTGAAGCAGTTTCTCGTTTGACAGATGTTGCTACTGCAGCAATTGCTAATCTTGAAGAAGCAACTTATCAAGTTGTTCAAAATGCAACATTGACTGAACAGTTGTTACAATACTCTAACCGTTACCGTAGCTTCGAGCCAAGCGTTCAAAGTAGCTTTGAACATGCTTTGCATCTCTTTGAAGTAGATAACAATTATCAAGCATCATTTGATGAAATCTCATATGCACTTGAAACAGTTGAACCAGGTGTAACAGATCGTTTCGTATCATCATACGAAAAAACACGTGAACAAATTCGTTTCTAAGATGATATGTCATATAAGAAAAAGGTTTAGAAATTTTCTAAGCCTTTTTTTGTGCCTCATTTTATGTATCTGGTTAAGTCTGCTTAAATTTTTTGGTATAAATATAAAAAATTCTAAAAATTTAGCTTGATATTTTCAGAATTTTCTTGTAAAATAGCTTTAATATAAAAAAGCGATGATAGAAAAAGCCTAAGACAACAGACAGAGAGTGCTTGGTGGTGAGAAAAGCATGCAATCCTTAGGCGACACATTCTTGAGTGCGTGTGCGAATGCTTCTAGCTAGTAGTGCACGACGGATGGATCCACGTTACGGATTAGAAGTCTAGTACTTCATGAGAGCAGTTAAGGTGACTTGCTGTTGAATCAAAGGTGGAACCACGTTGTTAACGTCCTTGCAAAGTTTTTTTGCGAGGGCGTCTTTTTTATATCAGAAAATAGAAAGGATCTTATTATGACAACTATTAAAGGATTGAGAGAAATTGAACCTTACGTTGCCGGAAGCCAACCAAGCGGTGAAAATTTAATTAAACTAAATACAAATGAAAATGCTTATGGACCAAGTCCAAAAGTAGCAGAAGTTTTTTCACAGTTTGATGTCCATCAATTGCGAAAATATTCGACCTTGGATCAAAAATCATTACGTATTGCGCTTGCTAAGCAACATGGTCTTGATCCTGATCAGATTATCGTTGGTAATGGTTCAGATGATATTTTATCAATGGCATTTCTAGCATTTTTTAATAGTGAAGATCCGGTTTTGTTTCCTGATTTAACTTATGGATTTTACAAGGTTTGGGCGGATTTATATCACGTGAATTACCATGAAATTCCATTGAATGAGCAGTTTGAGATTGACTCTAGTGATTACATTGCTGACAATGGTGGAATTATCATTACAAATCCTAATGCGCCAACTGGCATTTATAAATCGCTTGATGAGCTTGAAAAGATTATTCGTGCTAATCGAGATGTGGTGGTTATTATTGATGAAGCCTACATTAATTTTGGTGGTCAAACAGCTCTGCCACTGCTTAAAAAATATGAAAATGTTTTTATCACACGAACATTTTCAAAAGATGCTTCACTTGCTGGTTTGCGAGTTGGCTATGGTATGGGAAGTCCAAAATTAATGGCAGTGATTAATGCGGTTAAGAATTCCGTTAATCCATATAATGTTGATTTGATTGCTGAAAAATTAGCACTTGCTGCTGTTGAATCTTGGGATTACTACGAAGACACTTGCCAAAAAATCATGGCAACCAGAGATTGGTTTGCAAAAGAGTTGAGATTTTTAGACTTTAAGGTTTTAGAATCAAAAACAAATTTTGTCTTAGCAGAATGTCCAGATAACGGCGCAGCCTTATTATTTGACTACTTACAAGCTAAAAATATTTATGTTCGCTATTTCCCAAAAGTTGAACGCATTAAAAATCATTTGCGTATTTCGATTGGTCGACAAGATGAAATGGAAGAAGTGCTTAAGGCGATTAAAGAATTCTTGGCTGTAGGTTTGAAATGATTTGAGGAGTGATGGAATGAAAAAAACGACTTTACCAGTAGGGATGCACGATAAATTATTCAAACGCGCACGTGTAACCTACAAAATTGAACGAGATATCAGTGATTTCTTGATGAGTCAAGGCTTTAATCGTATTGAAACACCGACCTTGGAACATTTTGAAGTCTTTAGCGATACGCTTAATAAAAATAATTATAATTTTTTTGATAAAAGTGGCGAACTGTTGACCCTTCGTCCGGATATTACTAGTCAGATTGGACGTGTGATTGCTTCAACCCAAGTTGAAACGCCGATTAAATTTTCATATTCAGGCAAGGTCTTCAAATACAATGAAGAAATGCGTGGCTTGATGAACGAGCACACACAAGCAGGGATTGAAATCGTTGGTTATCCAGCTAAAGAGGCGGTTTATGAAGCCATCGCTTCAGCAAAAGCATCGCTTGATAAGGCAGATATCCCATCTTACCAATTTGAGTTTTCACATGCTGGTATTTTACAAACAATTTTTGATGATTTGAACTTACCAGCTGTAGCGGAAAAAGAATTGGACGTGGCACTTAAAGACAAAAATATCACGCAATTAAATGAGTTAACGAAGAAATATCCAAGTGAATTTGACGATTTCTTGAAAAATTTACCTTATCTTTTTGGTGAAAGTCATCAAGTGCTTAGCAAAGCTCGTAAGCTTGTTAAAAATGAGTCTGTCTTAGCTGCTTTGACTGATTTGGAAGATTTGTTGGCACAGGTTTCTGATATTTTACCTGAGAGTCATATTGATTTAGCTCAAATTCCATCTATGCCATACTACACTGGTGTGATGTTTAAAGTCTTTGGGGACAAAGTTCCAGATGCTTTTGCTTCAGGTGGACGCTATGACAAGTTATTTGAACGTTTTGGCGCTAAAAAATTAACAGCGGTTGGTTGGGCCGTAGATATTGATGCCATTTACCAAGCAGTACACGATAGTTTAGAAGGAGGTGCCTAATGGAAAATCAAATTACGATTGCTTTGACCAAAGGACGTATTGAAAAAGATACCGTAAAACTTTTGGAAAAAGCTGGTTTTGACATGTCTTTTATGGCGGATAAGGGACGTAACCTAATTTTTGAAAGTCCGGACAAGAAATTCCGCTTTTTGCTTGTTAAGGCACCAGATGTGACGACTTATGTTCGTCATGGTGTTGCTGATCTTGGGGTTGTCGGAAAAGACTTGCTTATTGAGCATCCGATAGGTTACCTTGAAATGCTTGATTTGAATTTTGGGTTGTGTAAGTTTTCTGTTGCTTCAACGGACGCTTACAAACCACATGACCACAAGCGCAAGCGTATTGCCACAAAATACCCAACAATTGCCACTGATTACTTTAATAAAAAGGGCGAAGATGTTGAAATTATTTCAATTCAAGGGAGTGTCGAAATTGCTCCAGTTATCGGTTTAGCAGATGCTATTGTTGATATTGTAGAAACGGGAAATACTTTGGTTGCAAATGGTCTCAAGGTTTATGAAGACATTTGTCGTATCTCAGCTCGCCTGATTGTCAATAAGGCAGCTTTGAAAAATAATCCAGAAATCATGCCATTTATCCAGAAATTGGAAAGTATCGTTGGAAATGAGGAGGTAGCTTTTAAATGAAAGTTTTAACAGGAACGACAGAAGACATTTCAAAAATTCTCTATCAAGAGCAACTGGAATTAAGCAAAGAAAACCTTGATGTCGACGATGCGGTTCGTCAAATTTTGGAAGATGTCAAGAAAAATGGGGATAAGGCTTTAAAAGCTTACTCTGAAAAATTCGACAAGATTGCTTTGGATGACTTTGAAGTGAGTCAAGATTTGATTGACCAAGCCTTTGAAGAGATTGATCCAGAAGTCTTAGAAGCACTTAAAAATGCGAAAGTAAATATTGAAAGTTATCACAAACAACAATTGGAATCAGGTTTTGAAGACCAACCGACTGATGGTGTTATTCGTGGTCAATTGATTCGTCCAATCGAACGAGCTGGGGTTTATGTGCCAGGTGGAACGGCAGCTTATCCATCATCAGTATTGATGAATGTGATTCCTGCGAAGATTGCTGGCGTTAAGGAAATTATCATGATTACACCGCCGCAAAAACATTTTGAACCTGCCATTTTGGTAGCTGCTTCACTTGCTGGTGTCGATAAGATTTTTCAAGTTGGTGGTGCTCAAGGGGTTGCGGCTCTTGCTTATGGTACAGAAACGATTCCTCGTGTTGATAAGATTACAGGACCTGGAAATATCTTTGTTGCGACAGCCAAGAAAATGGTCTACGGTCTTGTTGGAATTGACATGATTGCAGGGCCATCAGAAATTGGAGTGATTGCAGACAGTTCAGCTAATCCTAAATACGTTGCTGCAGACTTGCTTTCTCAAGCGGAACACGATGTGCGTGCTCGCGCGATTTTGGTAACTGATTCAGCTGAATTGGCTGAGGCTGTTGAGGTAGAGATTGAAGAGCAACTTAAACGTTTGCCACGTGAAAACATTGCTCGTCCTTCAATCGAAAATAACGGACGCATTATTATTGCGGATTCTGTTGATGCTATGTTTGATTTGATGAACCAAGTGGCACCAGAACACTTGGAATTGGCTATGGACAACGCTTATGATTATCTTGATAAAGTACAAAATGCAGGATCTGTTTTCCTAGGTCATTTCACAAGTGAACCGATTGGTGATTACTATGCTGGAGCTAATCACGTCTTGCCAACAACAAGTACCAGTCGTTTTTCATCAGCTCTTGGAGTGCATGATTTTGTGAAACGAATTCAGTACATGCAATACTCAAAAGCTGCTGTCAATGCGGCTAGTCACGATATTACAACACTTGCGTATGCTGAAGGTTTGCAAGCACATGCTAAAGCAATCGAGGTGCGTCATGACTAAGGTAAAAGGATTATTAGTGATGGATGTGGATTCTACGCTCATCCAAGAAGAAGGGATTGACTTGCTTGGTGAAGAAGCAGGTGTTGGTGAAAAAATTGCTGATATTACGGCGCGTGCCATGAATGGCGAGCTTGATTTTAAAGAAGCTTTGGATGAACGCGTTGGTTTGCTAAAAGGATTGCCAGAGACGATTTTTGATAAAGTTTTAGCTCGCATGCATTTTACAAATGGTGCTGAAAAATTGGTGGCTGAACTTCATCATCGTGGCTATAAAGTTGCTGTGGTATCGGGTGGTTTTCATGAAACTGTTGATGTCTTGGCTAAGCGCATCGGTCTTGATTATGTTAAAGCTAATCGTTTAGAAGTTAAAGATGGCGTTTTGACAGGAAAAGTGCTTGGTGATGTGGTTACCAAAGATGTCAAAAAAGCAAGCCTTATCGAATGGGCAGCTGAAAATGACTTAGATTTAAGTCAAACCATTGCTATGGGAGATGGAGCCAATGACCTTCCGATGATTAAAACAGCTGGTATCGGAATTGCCTTTTGTGCCAAGCCAGTTGTACGAAAAGAAGCCCCTTACCAAATTAATGAAGCAAATTTGTATAAAGTGATTGATATTTTAGATAGTCAAAACGGATAGACAAAAGTATCAGAAAGGAGTTGTTATGAGACAAGCAGAGATTGAACGTAATACCTTTGAAACTAAAATTAAATTGAGCCTTAATCTTGATGCCCAAGAACCAGTTTCTATTGATACTGGTGTTGGTTTCTTTGACCATATGCTGACTCTTTTTGCAAGACACAGCCGCATGTCTCTTGTAGTTAAAGCCGACGGAGACCTTCATGTTGATAGTCACCACACGGTTGAAGATGTTGGGATTGTTTTAGGTCAAGCTTTGAAAGAAGCTTTGGGCGATAAAGCGGGTATTAACCGTTACGGAACATCATTTGTTCCAATGGATGAAACACTTGGAATGGCAAGTCTTGATTTGTCAGGACGTAGTTACCTTGTTTTTGATTGTGAATTCGATAATCCAAAACTTGGCAATTTTGATACAGAGCTCGTGGAAGAATTCTTCCAAGCCTTTGCTTTTAATGTTCAGATGAATTTGCACTTGAAGATTTTACACGGTAAAAATAACCACCATAAATCAGAAAGTCTTTTCAAAGCAACAGGACGTGCTCTTCGCGAAGCTATTACCATTAACCCAGAAATTCACGGGGTTAACTCAACAAAAGGCTTGTTGTAATTAAAACTAGAAAGGAAAATCAGCCGAAACACTCTTATTTAGTGGTGTTTTCAAGGTTTGATAACTTAGCTTATGATTATTGTAATTGATTATGATGCAGGAAATACTGCTAATGTCTTAAGGGCTTTGAAAAAAATTGGTGTTCAGGCTGAATTATCCAGTGACCCGACAAAAATTTTAGCAGCTAGAGGTCTTATACTACCTGGTGTTGGAGCGTATCCAGCTGCCATGGCAGAGCTGACTAAGCGTGGTTTGGTTCCAGTAATTAAAGAAGCAGTTGCTAAAGGAGCACCGCTACTTGGTATTTGCCTTGGAATGCAAGTCTTGACAGAAGTTGGTTTAGAACATCAAGAAACGAAAGGACTTGGTTTTATTCCAGGTGTTTGTAGAGAAATCAAAGCAACCAAAAACATGCCAGTGCCTCACATGGGCTGGAATAATTTAACAGTTAAACATGAAAGTCCTTTAACGGATGGTCTTGAAGGACAGTCTGTTTATTTTGTTCACAGTTATTTTACAGATGTTCCAAAAGAATACATCGATGTGACTGCAAATTATGGCATTGATGTGCCAGCTATGATTCACAAGGATAATGTTTATGGTGCCCAGTTCCACCCAGAAAAATCTGGTGATGTGGGCTTAGGAATTCTAAAAAAATTTATTGCACTGTGTGAGAAATAAGTTTCACAGTTTTTGGGTAGCATTTTAAAAGAGAAAAGGAGTTTTATATGCAGATTCTTCCAGCGATTGATATCAAAGAAGGACAGGCGGTTCGTCTTTTTAAAGGTGATTTTAATCAAAAGACTGTTGTTAACCCTGATGTTATTGGGCAGTCTAAAATCTTTGCGCAAGCTGGCATTGATTTTATTCATGTTGTTGATTTAGATGGAGCTCTTGATGGACGAGCTACAAACCGTGATTTGATTGCCAAATTGAAAAAAGAATCTGGACTTGGTGTGGAAGTTGGTGGCGGTATTCGCACGCTTGAACAGATTGAAGATTATCTTGCGGTAGGTATTGACCGTGTGATCATTGGTTCAATGGCCGTGAAAAATCCAGACTTTGTCAAAGCTGCTTTGGAAAAATTTGGTAGTGACAAAATCGTTGTCGGTATCGATGCCAAGAATGGCATGGTGGCTACAGAAGGTTGGCTTGAAACAAGTAATGTTGATTACATCAGCTTAGCTAAAGCCATGGAAAAAATTGGGGTGACTCTCTTTGTCTACACAGATGTTGATCGAGATGGGACACTAACAGGACCTAATTTTGAACACTATGAAAGCTTGGTGGCTGAGTTGACAACAGCTAAAGTCATTGCTTCAGGTGGTATTGCTGAACAGTCTGACTTGGTGAAATTGCAGGAAATCGGAGTTGCTGGAACAATCGTCGGTAAAGCTTACTATAATGGCAACATTAGTCTTGAAGAATTGAAAGCTTTTGGAGGATAGCTTATGCTGAAAAAACGCATTATTCCATGTCTTGATGTCAAAGATGGACGTGTGGTCAAGGGGGTTAATTTTGTTAATTTAACGGATGTTGGTGACCCAGTTGATGCAGCGCGTGCTTATTATGAAGCTGGATGTGATGAATTGGTGTTCTTGGATATTACAGCGACGCATGAAAAACGTGATACGACAGTTGATATGGTAAGACGTGTTGCGGACCAAGTTTTTATTCCTTTTACAGTCGGCGGTGGTATTCGTTCTGTTGAGGATATGAATAAAATGCTAAAAGCAGGTGCCGATAAAGTAGCTGTTAATTCCTCGGCTGTTGCCAATCCACAACTCATCAAAGAATGTGCTGAAAAGTTCGGTAATCAGTGTGTGGTATCAGCTATTGATGCTCGTAAGGAAGCAGATGGCACTTGGCATGTCTATGTTGCTGGTGGTCGCAAAGACACTGGTATTGATTTGATTGAGTGGGCTAAAAAAGTAGTCAGTCTTGGTGCGGGCGAAATTCTTCTAACTAGTATGGATAAAGATGGCACAAAATCTGGCTTTGATTTGGAAATGTTAAACGCTGTTGCTGATGTGGTGAATGTTCCTATTATCGCTTCAGGTGGTGCTGGAAATATTGAGCACATGGTTGAAGTCTTTGAAAAGACAACGGCTACAGGTGCTTTAGCTGCTTCTATTTTTCACTATGGCGAGGTATCGATTGCAGATACTAAAGCGGCTATGGCTGAAGCTGGAATTGAGGTGAGACGATGAGTGATATTAAACTTGATTTTGCCAAACAAGATGGACTTCTTCCAGTAATTGTCACTGACTACAAGACTGGTCAAGTGTTAATGCTGGCTTACATGAATGAAGAAGCTTATCGATTAACCTTGGAAACCAAGCAAATGCACTACTGGAGCCGTTCGCGTAATGAACTTTGGCACAAAGGAGCAACAAGTGGTCACTATCAATACGTCAAATCCATTAAAACCGATTGCGATTGTGACACGCTACTTGTGGCTGTAAAACAAGAAGGAGCAGCTTGTCACACAGGTGCTTACAGCTGTTTCTTCAATGATATTTTATAGAAAGGAAAACTATGTTAGAAACACTTTATAAAGAAGCCTTAGACCGTAAAGAAAATCCTAAAGAAGGTTCTTACACTAATTACCTTTTTGACAAAGGCTTGGATAAGATTTTGAAAAAAGTTGGTGAGGAAGCAACTGAAGTTGTTATCGCTGCTAAAAATGCTGACAAAGATGAAATCGCAAATGAAACGGCAGATGTTTTGTATCACTTGGCTGTCATGCTAGTTGAAACTGGTGTTACAACTGAGGATGTAGAAGCTGTTTTGAAAGCTCGCCAAGGCAAAAAAAGTAACGTTCACGACCGACCAGAAATCACAAATTACTAAGCAGAAGAGGTAGGAAAATATTTCTTACCTCTTCTTTATGTCTCCGAAAGCAATCGATTGCACTAATTCTATGTAATGTGTTAGAAATAAACTAGAATTAGTTGTCTAAAAACGAAAAATATTTTACGAAAACGCTTGCGCAAACATAAAGTATTTTGTATACTGAAAGCATAAAATACTACTAATTTTAAGACGGAGGTCTTCTATGAAAAAGGTAAGTCGGCTTTCTTTCCCAGAAAAGCGGGAGTACTTTGGGATTCGTAAACTAAAAGTTGGTGTTGCTTCGGTTGCGATTGCGACAGCTCTTTTTTGGGGTGCTGGATTAACAAGCGTTTCAGCAGATCAGATTACTGTTCAAGTAGCTTCTTCAGAAGTAGTCAGTGAGACGTCTTCCCCAGATGATAGCAGTGAGGCGCTTCTTGAGTCAGAGAAAGCTGCAAATGCTAATCAAACTATCGAAACAGTTACTTCTTCTGACGTAGTTGATAATAGCGAAAGTCAATCAACTGAGCTAGAGTCACAGCCTCAAGAAGTTATTTCACAGACACAAGAGGTTCAAGGGACAGTAGCAACAGCTGAAATTGCTGATGTAAAAACAGTGACAAGTGCTGAAAACAGCAATCAGGTGAATCTCCTAAAATCTTCTCAACCTGGTAATCAAGTGTCAAATCCTCCAATTGCTGAAGATACGATTCGTGTGCATTTCCAAGCAGTTAATGATGATAATTACACTCAGTATGGCTTGTGGACTTGGGGAGCCGTAGCTGAACCGTCTGATGGCAATAATTGGCCCGCAGCGGCAACGCCATTTTCAGCAAATCAAAAAGATGACTTTGGCTATTATATTGACGTAAGACAAGCAGCCAGTCACGGTGATATTGGTTACCTCCTTCTTAAAAACGGTGAGAAAACTAGCGACTCTGACCAAAGCATCAAACCTTTATCAAAAGATGTAAATGAAGTTTGGGTTACGTCTGATTTTATGACTTACAGCTATAAGCCGTTGGCAGATGATCGCATTATTCGGATTAATTATAAGCGTGATGATGGTAATTATGACGGTTGGGGTCTCTGGGCTTGGGGCGATGTAGCTGGGCAATTTGGTGCATGGCCATCAGATGCTCTTGATTTTATTCAGGAAGGTGCTTATGGTCGCTACATCGACTTACCTTTGTCAAAATTATTAGATTCAAATATTGGTTTTTTATTGGTCAATCAAAATGACCCAGAAAAAGCTGGCAATAAAACGCTTGATATGAGTTTTTCTGATCGTGACATTCATAGCCAAATCTTCTTGCATAATGATGATACGACTGTTTATACCAATCCGTACTATATTGCTACGGTGACAGGACAAGATTTTTCAAAAGCGACACCTGGAGTCCATAATATTTCAGTATCAGCAAGTAGCTATCGCCCTTTTAATTATAATGAAACTGATTTAATTGATGTGACAGTTACTAATCCAGAAAATGTTGAGATTACACGCATGCAAATTGATACCGCACAAATCGGTGGTGGGGTTATTGAGATTTCGCCGGAGCTCAATCGTGTCACAATTACAGCAACGTCAGATACTCAGCCAGGAACTTATGACTTACCAGTTCGAGTCTTTGATAAGGATAACGGTTATTACGATACAACAGTATCAGTTACGGTAACGAAACGTGTTAAACAAGCTGGAGAAGTAGACTGGGATGAACAAGTGATTTACTTCATGTTGACTGACCGCTTTTATAACGGAGACCCAAGTAATGATAATCCTTATCATCAAGATTACGCTGGCGCAGTTAATCAAGCTGGTGTTTATAAAGGTGGAGACTTTAAAGGGGTGACTGCAAAGCTTGATTACCTCAAACAATTAGGCGTAACAAGTATCTGGGTTACACCAATCGTTGATAATATTCCGCAAAATGTTAGCACAGAAGCTGGTAAAGAATATTATGCCTACCATGGTTATTGGGCAGATGATTTTGAAAAGCTTAATCCGCATCTCGGCACACTTGATGATTTCCATGAGTTAATTGACCAAGCTGCTGAACGTGGCATTAACATCATTGTTGATGTGGTGCTTAACCATTCGGGTTATGGTACGGAAGATAAATTTACTGGAATGGTGCGTACGCCAGAAGAAGACAAAGGTGATGATATTCAAGGTTCACAATCAGGTCTTCCAGATTTCAAGACGGAAGATGCAGCTGTTCGTGAGCAATTAGTTGCTTGGCAGACAGCTTGGCTTGAAAAATCAACAACCGCCAAAGGAAACAGCATTTATGCTTTTCGTGTCGACACTGTTAAACACGTTGATGATACGACTTGGCAGTATTTCAAAAATGAGCTAGCGCTAAAAGATGCTGATTTCCATCTAGTTGGAGAAAGTTGGGGTGCCAATTACAAAGATACCAAGGGTGATTTAGGCACTGGTAGCATGGATAGTTTGCTTGATTTTGGGTTTAAAGATATTGCTAAGTTGCTAGTTAATGGTCGCTTGAAAGAAGCAAATGACGAATTGATTGCCAGAAATGATGCGCTCACAAGTGCCTATACCTTGGCGCAATTTCTTGGAAGTCATGATGAAGATGGTTTCTTGTATAGCATTGGTGGCGATTTAAATAAACTAAAATTAGCAGCAACGCTCTTGCTAACAGCCAAAGGACAACCAGTCATTTATTACGGTGAAGAATTAGGTCAATCTGGTGCTAATAACTGGCCATATTATGATAATCGTTATGAGTTCGACTGGGACGACGTGGCTGGAAATGCAATTTTAGAACATTATCAAAAATTATTAGCCTTCCGTCGTGATAACAGTGAATTGTTGGCGCGTGGTAGTCACAGTACTGTAGCTGTAAATGACAGTCAAGGATGGCTACTTGCAAAACGAGCTAATGACTCAGATGCGGCTTATATTTTGTACAATTTGAAAGACCAGTCACAAAAACTTCACTTACTTTTATCCGAGGCAGCAACGGTGACTGATTATTACACAGGAGCAACTTATCAAGCTCTTCTTGGACAAGACGGTCAGTATTATCTTGATATTGAAGCGCCAGCCATTTCAAAAGGTGGTACCATGTTGCTAAAAGTGTCTGCAGGTGCTATTACACAAGCTTTTATCGCTCAGACA
The DNA here is from genome assembly GCF_011387195.1 of Streptococcus ruminicola. Taxonomy (NCBI): domain Bacteria; kingdom Bacillati; phylum Bacillota; class Bacilli; order Lactobacillales; family Streptococcaceae; genus Streptococcus; species Streptococcus ruminicola. Next base: position 174,672 of record NZ_CP046919.1, on the reverse strand, counting down.
GAAGAAGAGCCAATTGCTGAAAATACGCTGCGCGTTCACTTTAAGACTATGCCATCAGATGATTTAGCCAGTCTTGGTTTGTGGACTTGGGAAGATGTTGAACACCCATCTGAATCTTGGCCAAACGGTGCGATTAATCTTTCTAATCTTAAACACGACGCTTATGGTTATTATATCGATGTGAAATTGGTCAATGGTAATCGTCACAAAGTTGGGTTGCTCATCAATAATACTAGTGGTGAGAATGTTTCAGGGGATAAGGTGGTGAATCTTATCAGCCAAGACATGAATGAAGTTTGGTTTGATGAGAATTACAATGCTAATTACTATGCTCCGCTTGAAAAAGGAAAAATCCGTATTAATTACTATCGTAGTGATGGTAATTACAAGAATTTGGCAATTTGGTTGTGGGGAAGTGCAGACAGTTCCATTACTAGTCGCTTAGGTTCTTGGCCAGATGGTGTTGATTTTGAAAACTTTGGCAAATACGGTGCTTATATCGATGTGCCACTAGCCGATTTTAATGAGCTTGGTTTCTTGCTCCTTGATGAATCAAAAGAAGACGATGCGGCTAAGATTCAACCAGACAATTACACCTTTAAGGATTTAGCTAATCAAACACAAATTTTCTTGAAAGATGAGGATAAGACCATTTATACGAATCCATATTTTGTAAGCACTATTCGCTTAACATCCGCACAACAAATTAGTCAATCAGAACTTGTCGCTATTATCAGCAATCTAGCAGACGCCGATAAAGCTGAACTTCTAGAAAATCTTAAAGTGACTGATAAAGCTGGCAATGTCGTTGCTATTACAGATATTACTCTCGATAAGGCAAGTAATAAAGTTATTATCGAAGGTGATTTTTCAAGTGACGGTCTCTATACAGTAAGCTACAATGGCGATCAATACCAAGCACAGCAAAGTTGGCAGTACACAGATTCTAAGTATGCTTACGATGGTGATTTAGGAGCACGTGTTTTTGATAATGGAGCGCGTGTTGAGTTGACCGTCTGGTCACCAAGTGCAGACCAAGTAGCAGTTGTTCTTTATGATAAGAATGACCAAACCAAAGTCGTTGGCAAAATTGCTATGACTAAAGGGGATAAAGGTCAATGGTCGGCTAGCTTAACACCAAGTCTTGGTTTAGGTATTAGTGATTATCGTGGCTATTATTACCACTATGAAATCACTCGCGGAAAAGAGACTGTTCTGGCACTTGACCCTTATGCTAAATCATTAGCTGAGTGGAATAGTGATTTGATTGGAACTGATCCATCTTATAAAGTGGCTAAGGCAGCTATCGTTGATACCAGTGCTATTGGCAATCAAGACTTGACTTATGCAGATATTAAAGGTTACACAGCTCGTGAAGATGCTATTATCTACGAAGCGCACGTGCGTGACTTTACGTCAGATACAGCTATTTCAGAAGAACTTCGCAATCAATTTGGTACCTTTGCAGCGTTTGCTGAAAAAATGGATTATCTTCAAAGCCTAGGTGTCACTCATATTCAATTGCTTCCTGTTATGAGTTATTACTACGTTAACGAAGTGATGAATAACAAGCGCTTAACAGATTATGCCTCAAGTAATACAAACTACAACTGGGGTTATGACCCACAAAGTTACTTTGCTTTGACAGGGATGTATTCTGAAAATCCAGCTGACCCAGCAAAACGTATCGCAGAATTTAAAAACTTAATTAATGAAATTCACAAACGTGGCATGGGAATTATCCTAGACGTCGTTTATAACCATACAGCTGACCTTGCTATTCTTGAAGATTTGGAACCAAATTATTATCACTTCATGGAAGCTGATGGCAAGGCTAAGACAAGCTTTGGTGGTGGTCGCCCAGGAACAACTCACTATATGACACGTCGCATGGTGCTTGATTCAATTGCTTATTGGACAAAAGAATTTAAAGTGGATGGCTTCCGTTTTGATATGATGGGTGACTTGGATGCTGAGACTGTTCAAATGGCTTATGACAAAGCAAAAGCTTTGAATCCAAATGTTATCATGCTTGGTGAAGGTTGGATTACTTATGCTGGTGATGCCAATGATAGCCGTCAACCTGCTGACCAAACTTGGATGGCACACACAGACAGTGTGGCTTCATTCTCTGATGATATTCGTAATCTCCTTAAATCAGGGTATCCAAGTGAAGGTGCACCATGCTTTATTACAGGTGGGGTTAAAAATTTGCAAGAGCTCTTTAATAGCATAAAGGCTCAGCCAAATAATTTCACAGCAGATGATCCAGGTGATGTGATTCAATACATTGCAGCTCATGACAATCTAACCCTTCACGATATTATTGCTAAATCAATCCACAAAGACCCATCAGTAGCAGAAAATGAAGCTGAAATTTTACGTCGTCAACGCTTGGGAAATCTTATTATATTGACTTCTCAAGGAACAGCCTTCATCCATTCTGGTCAAGAATATGGTCGTACCAAACAATTCCGTGACGAAGCTTATAAGACACCAGTAGCAGCTGATCAAGTCCCAGCAAAATCAGATTTGCTAACAAACGCTGATGGCACACCATTTATTTATCCTTACTTTATCAGTGATTCTTATGATTCTACGGATGCTATTAATCATTTTGATTGGGCAAAAGCAACTGACGGCAAGGCTTACCCAGAAAATGCTAAAACGCAAGCTTATACCAAAGGGCTCATCGCTCTTCGTCGTTCAACAGATGCCTTTACGCTTAAGACAAAAGCTGATGTTGATAGCAAGGTCAAACTCATCACCATTCCAAATGAAAATGGAGTTGGTCAAGAAGATTTGATTATCGCTTACCAAACACAAGCAAGTAACGGTGACATCTATGCAGTCTTTGTCAATGCTGATAGCAAAGCGCGTGAGTTTGTCTTGTCAGATGATTACAAAGCTTTGTTGAACGCAGAGGTTCTTGCTGACGCCGATACCGCAGGTGTCGATGCTATCTTGAATCCAAAAGGTGTGGCGTTTACGGAAAATAGCATTACCCTTAATCCGTTAACAGCAACAATCCTACGTCTGAGAAAGGAAAATGCAGAAACAGAACGTACCCTTTATGACCGAGCAAGTGGCGTAAGTGTCATTTTAGCTCCAGGTGAACGTGAAGAGATTACACAGATTGAAGTTCATCACAAGGAAACAAATGACAGTCAAATCCCTTCAGTCTTGCAAGGTAAAGACTATGATTTATATGATATCGAGCCTGAAGATGCTTATGGCCATGTTGTTAGCACAACTCAAAAAGATCAAGTCATCTTACCAATTGATGCTGGTAAAGCTGTTGCAGAAGTTTTCTATCTTCCAGAAAATGCACAACCGCAACTTCTAGCTTTTAGAGAAGTTAGCAAGTTAGTGGCTGGGCAAGTCGTTAAATTCGTCATCTTTGATGTTGACCACTTCAGCCAATATGGCATTGTTTATCAAGACCAAGTGACAAAAACTGAAGTGCCAGCTAATTCGAATCAAGTGTCGAAAGCTACAGCGCCAGCCCAAACTCAGACTGGAGTCCGAAATCAAGCTGCTTCTCGAGTCCTTTCTGACCTTCAAAAAGTTGCTGTTACTGAAAATAGCACGGTTGCCTTGCCAGAAACTGGTCAAAAAGATAGTAAAACTCTAACGTTTGTTGGTCTTCTAAGTCTTGCCAGTCTAGCAGTGTTAGAAGTTAAAAGACGTCAAAAAAGTCACTAACATTTAAATACATTACTTTCCTTATATAAAGAGCTCCCCTTCTAAAATTGAAGGGGAGTTTTGCTTCGTATTAATGTTTTTGTAACCTCTTTCCTTTAAAAAATTATATAATAGTAATAAGAAATGTAAGGGGGAGTTGGTACTATGCATATATTAATTGCACCTGATTCATTTAAGGAAAGTTTGTCAGCACTTGAAGTTGCAAAAGCTGTTCAAAAAGGTTTTCGAAAAGCTATGCCAAATGCGACTTTTGATGTCATGCCTGTTGGTGACGGTGGTGAAGGAACTTTGGAAGCCTTGACAGACGGTCTTCACTTAAAACGTGAAAGCCACACGGTTACTGGCGCGTTTGGTCAACCAGTCGAAGCCCATTATGCGACTAATGGTCGGTTGGCCGTTTTTGAAATGGCAGACATTTGTGGTTTGGAAAAAGTGCCAATGGATCAGCGTAGCCCATTAACCCTTACGACAAAAGGTGTTGGTGAAATGATTGGTCACTTGGTTGACCTTGGTGTTGAAGAAATCATGATTGGTGTTGGAGGCAGTTCAACCAATGATGGTGGTCTGGGAATGGCGGCAGGCCTTGGCTATCGTTTCTTTGACAAAACAGGTCATGAAGTCGAAGCGGTTGGCGAACACCTTGGTGATATTACCATGGTTTCTTATGAAAGCTGTCGTTGGGATTTATCTCAAACTAAGGTGACAGTTATCACTGACGTGACAAATCCTCTATGTGGTCCAAATGGGGCAACCTATATTTTTGGAGGACAAAAAGGGCTTGCAAAAGATGACTTTGCAAGCGTTGATAAAGATATGGAAAGATTTTACCAAACTTTCTTCCCAGCTGTTTTGGATTTGGCTGGAGCGGGAGCAGGTGGCGGAATGGCAGCAGGTTTAGCAGCCTTTGCTGGAGGTCAAATCATTTCTGGCATTGATGCTGTTCTTGACATGCTTGATTTTGACCAACGTGTTCAGAAAGCTGACATCGTTGTTGTCGGCGAAGGACGAATGGATAAGCAAAGTCTTTCAGGTAAAGCTCCTGTTGGTCTAGCACAGCGCACACCTCGTGGTAAATTAGTCATTGCTATCTGTGGTAGTCTCAAAGATGATTTACCAAGCTTTCCGATTTCTAACATTCAAGCAGCCTTTCCGATAATTGCTGACGTTGATACTTTAGAAAATACCCTTGATAAAGCTGAGCAAAATCTGGAACGCACCGCCCAAAACATCGGAAATTTACTAAGCTTTACTAGATTTTAATCCTTGTTAAATAATTTTGACCAGAAGCCTTTTTTAGGGGCTTCTTTTGGTTTTTCAGCTGTAGCTGGAAATTGTTCAGATAATAGAGGATTAGCTACATTTTCAGCTTTGGTTGAATGAACGATAATGCCGTAAGGTGATTGAGCATTCTTTTCATCAACAATAGTTGCTTGAATGTTTTGTTCTTGAGCGATTTTCATGTAAAACATTTGGTTTGAAACGGAGAGTTTTGGAGAAATTTTAACTAATATTGTGTCGTATTGTTTAGCTAATTGTCCTAAAATATCACTAAAACGATTTTTAACCTCTTCTAAACGGCTATCTTCAAGAGGAATTGATAAGACGACTCGTTCGGCAAAAGTTCCAAAATAAAGACGTTGTTCATCAGGATTTAAGCGTTTTTCGCCTGTTGCGGCTTGTAAAACTTTATTTTCTAAATCAGTCATGGTAGGGCCCTCCATATGTTCTTACAATCATTATAAGTTAAATTTACTAAACTGTCAGTTTTGGGCTGTTTTGTTATTGAAAATTATGAAAAGCCATGAAAGTTGGTAGCGATTTTCAAAATTTCTCGTTTTTATTTGCTTAAGCGCCGATATTATGGTATTATTTTAGTGTAAAAATATTAAAAACTCATAAGGAGAGTAACATAATGTCAATTATTACTGATGTTTACGCTCGCGAAGTCCTTGACTCACGCGGTAACCCAACACTTGAAGTAGAAGTTTACACAGAATCAGGCGCATTTGGTCGTGGTATGGTTCCTTCAGGAGCTTCTACTGGTGAACACGAAGCAGTTGAACTTCGTGACGGAGACAAATCTCGTTACAACGGTCTTGGTACTCAAAAAGCTGTTGACAACGTTAACAACATCATTGCTGAAGCAATCATCGGTTTCGATGTTCGTGATCAACAAGCTATCGACCGTGCTATGATCGCTCTTGACGGTACTCCAAACAAAGGTAAACTCGGTGCAAATGCTATCCTTGGTGTTTCTATTGCCGTAGCTCGTGCAGCAGCTGACTACCTTGAAGTTCCACTTTACAGCTACCTTGGTGGTTTCAACACTAAAGTTCTTCCAACTCCAATGATGAACATCATCAACGGTGGTTCTCACTCAGACGCTCCAATCGCTTTCCAAGAATTCATGATTGTACCTGCTGGTGCACCTACATTCAAAGAAGCTCTTCGTTGGGGTGCTGAAATCTTCCACACACTTAAGAAAATCCTTAAAGAACGTGGTCTTGAAACAGCTGTTGGTGACGAAGGTGGTTTCGCTCCTAAATTTGAAGGAACTGAAGACGCTGTAGAAACAATCATCAAAGCTATCGAAACTGCTGGTTACAAACCAGGTGAAGATGTATTCCTTGGATTTGACTGTGCTTCATCAGAATTCTACGATAACGGAATCTATGACTACACTAAATTCGAAGGTGAAGGTGCTGCTAAACGTACTGCTGCAGAACAAATCGACTACATCGAAGAATTGGTTAACAAATACCCAATCATCACTATCGAAGATGCAATGGACGAAAACGACTGGGACGGATGGAAAGAACTTACTAAACGTCTTGGTAAACGTGTTCAATTGGTCGGTGATGACTTCTTCGTAACAAACACTTCATACCTTGCACGTGGTATCAAAGAAGAAGCTGCTAACTCAATCCTTATCAAAGTTAACCAAATCGGTACTTTGACTGAAACATTCGAAGCTATCGAAATGGCTAAAGAAGCTGGTTACACTGCAGTTGTATCACACCGTTCAGGTGAAACTGAAGATTCAACAATCGCTGACATCGCAGTTGCAACTAACGCTGGTCAAATTAAAACTGGTTCACTTTCACGTACTGACCGTATCGCTAAATACAACCAATTGCTTCGTATCGAAGACCAACTTGGTGAAGTAGCTGAATACCGTGGATTGAAATCATTCTACAACTTGAAAAAATAATCGTTGATATATCAACGTTTTAAGAGCTTATCTGAAATAGATAGGCTCTTTTTTTGTGTTTAAGGGGCAAAAAAGGGGCAAAGCCTTTTAACTTTGCCTACTATTTGCTATGTGGTTTAAAACTTCTACAGCTTTGTTTTTCATATTTTTAGTTACGTGTGTATAAATTTTAGTCGTTGTTTCAGAGTCAGAGTGACCAACTCTATCCATGATTGCTTTCAAAGGAATATTATATTCAGCTAGCATACTGATCATTGTGTGTCTAAAAATATGGCTTGAGATATGTTTAGCAATTGGTTTCTGAAGTCGCTCATTTGCTCTTTGTAAGGATTTTGCGAAAACGGAACTTTGAACAGAATTTCCTGTGTTGGTTACAAAGATAAAATCTGATTTTTTCCATTTGGGGTTTGTCTCTTCTTGAAGCTGGTTCATAGATATTATTTCATCTAATATTTCAACTTCTCTATCTGTCAGATAAACAGTTCGATAACTAGCAGTTGTTTTCGGTGTGGTTGGGTTATCATCGTATTTTGTTAACGTGCCATGTATATCAATTGTTTTGTTTTCCTTATGGTAGTTTTTGAGCTTTAAAGCTGCAGCTTCCCCAATGCGACAACCGTTAAGTGTCATGAATTCTGAAAGTAGTCCGTATCTGTAAGTTATAGGTTTTCTGTAGAACTCTTTTAACAAGCGGTTAAGTTCGTCTGGTTCCAGGTATTTATTTTCGATTGCTTCCAACTCCTCAGCGGTCTTTCTAGGCTTGTTCAATACAATCTTTCGAGCTGGATTATTTTCGATTATTTCCAAAGAAACTGCATAATCAAAGAAAACGTTCAAAAGAGATTTAATCCTATATTTTTGGCTGTACGTCCATTCTTCGTTTGAAGTAATGTAATTCTGGATGTATTTAGGTGTTATATTTGAAATCGGAACTTCTAAAGCAAAATCTTTTCTTATTCGTTTGATAGTTGCCAAAGTAGAGTGCAAACTGCTCTTTTTAACCGTCTCTTTATAGATTGGTAACCACTCTTCAAAAACTGTTGTAAATAAAGCATCAGTTGTTTTTAGCTTTTCAAGTTTTGAATCAATTTTTTTGTTGAGTAGTTTTTGTGCTTCTTTTTTAGCTCGATTAGAACCACTTTCAAGCGTTACAGATACTTTTCGCCACTTTTCGGTGTATGGGTCTTTATATCGTTCGAAATACTTGTATTTACCATTGGACAATTCTTCAATCCACATTGTTTTTACCTCACTTTTTTGATAAAATGGGGTATAAGAAAGAGGCCTAGTTTCTATCTAGGTAATTTCTTATACCAATTATTTTTATCCTCATGTTCTAGTTTGGCGACGGGAGCATGAGGATTTTTTTATTTACTATGATTAGTTTTTAACTTTAACTTTCATTGTTTTGTTGAGAATACCACTTTCTTCAGCTAGAGTAGTTTGATCTCCGTCGGATTTGATGTAAAGGTGTGGTGCGTTAGTGTAACTTAAATCATATCCGTTATCAATAGCCCACTCGTTGAAGTAATTTTCTTTTGCTTGGTAGACAGTATCAGCTAACTTTTGAATGCTTGAAGTAGGTTCATATTTGAAATCTTGAGGAACAATAACATAAATAAGATTTTTACCCATGTATTGCACGCTCACGCTGACATTGACACCGCCATCAGCAAGAGACTGATTCAAAGTGTTCATGAAAGCAGTAGCAAAAGCTGCATTTGATTCTTCAGTGTATTCTGGACCATCGTTTTTAGTAGTTGGTTCAGTTGATTGTTTTGTTTCAGAAGAACTTTCAGTTGTTGTTTTAACTTCGCTACTTGAAGACGATGAGCTTTCTTTAGTTTTAGAAGAACTAGAAGATGTAGCGATAGTTGTTGATGCAGTAGTTGTAGATGCATTACTGTTATCTTTAAAAACAGCTGGTGTAATAAATATAGTTCCTAACAAACCAACTGCAGCAACTGCAATAGAGATATTTCTCTTTTTAATATCAGGTTTCTTTTTAGTGAAGTACCAAATCGCACCCACTCCACCAACAAGGGCTACTGGCATTAAGATTGCAGCAATAGCAACGACTAAAGCAACTACCAGGATAATCAGAATGACTTTTCCTGCTCCGCTCTTTTTCATTATTTTTTCTCCATTCTCCAGCTTTTATTGTGATTCAGTGATTGCACATAGTTTTAAACGATATCCATTAAATTATAATATTCATCAATGACCATACACTCGTCAGCTACAGTTGTTAGTTGATGTCTTTGCATGAAATTGACGTAGTTGAACTCATAGTCTGATTCTCTCAATTCTTCTTCTAATAAGAGTCTGATCATGTTTCGATTAGCTTGTAACTCGAATTGTTCATGACGTCTTTGATATTGATTAGAATCATGCTCAAGATGTCCAAGCTCATGATAAACAACTTTCTTCATAGCTTCTTCCGAAAGCGATTTGTTGACGAAGATGATTTTGATGTCATCAATGTAAATGCCAGGTCGTGGCCATAGCTCATTGTCAAAGTAAGCTAGTGTCACTCCATATGATTCAACAAGTTCTTCAATAGTCATAGACTATCTTCCTTTGCTCAATTATTTTTTAGTTTCTACCTTTTAGGTAAATTTCAATGATATTTGTAATTGCGTCAACATCTTCATCGGTAAGTGGTTTACCGTCGAAGGTCTTGGCGTTTTTTGCCATTTTGCGCAAATCTTCAGTAGTGTATTCTGATGCAGCATCGTCAGAAGCAATTCTGGGATTATCAGTGCGGCCATAAATATAATCAGTGGATACATTAAAGTAATCAGCGATTTTAGCAATATGTTCGCTAGAAGAAGACTTACGTGTTCTTAAATTATAAATATAGTTTTCACTCAAACCAACAGACTGCGCTACTGTTTGCAAACTAACACCTTGTTTAGCTGCTAGTCCCTTTATTCTCTCAAAAGCAATTAAATTAAGGGTTTGATTAGTCATTTTAAAGCCTTTCTAAGCCATGACAAAAAATATTTTACTTTTTTGAGTAAAAACTATTGACATATAACACTCAAATGAGTAAAATATAAAATGTAAAGCGAATTAATAAGCGAAACAAAAAGCGAAGATATAACTAAAAAAATAAGTTTGGCGACTTTTAGAATTAAGTAATATCAAGCGTTTTGTTAATGTTTTTCTTATACATTGATTTTACTCCAATGAGTGAAAATAGTCAATGCATTTTACTCAAAACTTCGCAAAAAAATTCGCTTTCTATTTTGGAGAAAGGAAGAATATGAAAAAAATGAGTCAACAACATCAAAAATGGATTTCGCTTGTTGAACAACGACTAAAAGAAAAAGGCTGGTCGAAAGCAGATTTGACACAAGTAGTTGGTCTTCGAAGTCCTGCTACAATCACTGATTTACTCAAAAAAGGGAAAGGAAGTGCTGATTTAAAACTCAGAGTCTCAAAGGCACTTGATATTCGCGAGCCTTGGGAAAACTTCGAAGAAAATTAATTTAAAATCATCTCTCGGTTAGTAGCTACGGCTCTAACAAGGTGATAAACCTCCTTTAAAAAACAAAACAAATAAAACCGCAGTTTGATTTCCTCTAAACGATAAATATTTGATAAGACAACAATGATAAAAAATCCTTGTTAGAGCTATAACTGCTAATCGAGAGTCCAGAAATTAGAAAGGGGTAAAGATGGAACAACGAGCAATGTCACATATTGAAATCAAAGTTTTGAATGCAATCAGGAACAGAGCTAATTTTGAGAAACCTCTCAAAGCTCAAACACTCCGTTCAGAATTTGATTTAAATAAGCGAGAGCTTGAAGAGGTTATCGAGAACTTACGTGTCATATTCAAGCACCCAATTGTAGCTAAAAAGGTGCAGCCTAGCGGTTACTATTTGCCTAGAAATGACAAAGAGCGAAACGCAGGACTTGCACCTTACAAGCAACAGATTTTAACTTCACAACGTAATCTAACCACTGTTGTTTCAGTTGATTTAAATGAATATTGGCGATTAGATCATGAGTGACAAAAAGAAAAAACGACTGACGGCAATCAGTCGCATAACAAATAAAACTAAAGTAAATTATACCACATTAAAAAGGAGCGCGCTATGCCGAAAGCAAATATAACGTATAAAGCTGTTGGCAACGACGAAAAAGCCGAGTGGGGTGACTACAATCACTTGATTCAACGCTGGGAAGGCTTGAGCAAGAGCGTTGCGAAGCAGTGGGCGACTGAAATGCGTGAGCATCCAGAATTTAGGAAATACATTGATAATCCTACACATCGAATAGTTTTTATCAATTACAAAGGTTTTGAACTGTTCGTTAAATGGAAATCACGCAACAGATATTTGAGCAAAAAAGAAACATTAGCTGAAATGTTGGAAAATATCAAACTAGAAGAAAGAGTAGGAGTTTAACATGACATATTTAATCGTAGCGATTGCTGTTTTAGCGTTTGCAGAAGTAATTACGCTGACTGTCCTAGGGCGTAAGCAAGAGCAAGTTCTTTACTATCAAAGTGAAGATTACAAAAAGAGCGTATTTACAGAATTGGCTTATCGCAATAGTCAAAAGTGGAGCGCTAAGCATGAATAGATTGAAAAAAATGATTGTTTGGGCTCTCTTTGATAGTGGCAATGGCTCATACACTAAAGCGATTAAAACGCTAAATGAAGCGAAAGAAGCAAATATTGACGTTTATCCAATTGGCATTGATATTGAGCATAAAAACAGCCATTTCATCGAACTAGATTTAGCAGATTACAAGCGATTATTTGGTGATAACACGTTGTTTGATACGTTGGATAAACTCCCAAAACCAGATTTAATCATAGCTAGTCCGCCTTGTGAAAGCTGGTCGAATGCTAGCGCAATGGTGGAGGGTAATGCTTGTTGGAAACAAGAGGATTTCTCAACAGATAGCCTATTTGCTCCACAAAGGGAAGCGAGTATGTTTACCATCAGAACAAGCAAGGATTATGAGGAAGCTTACAACAATTATTATTATGATAGGCAATTTATGAAGCGTGTCAACGGTGAGTTGTGTGTGTTTAATACTATTGAAATCATCAAACGTTATGAGCCATCTTACTTTATAATTGAGAACCCAGCGAGTGGTCGGATTTGGAAGTATATTGAGGATGTGATGGGATTTTGCCTACCTTACAAAAATCAGACAAGATACAACAATTACGATTATCCGCTACAAAAACCTACAAAATTTGCTAGCAATATCAATTTGAATTTAAAAAACGACATTATTAAACAGGAGATTGAATGGAAGTATTTTTCAAAATCTTATAATGAGCGTTCAAATATTCCACAGAAGCTTTTGCTAGACATTTTTAAAACAGTAACAAGACATTTCGAGGAGTCTACAAATGGAAAATAAGCAACAAATTGAAATTGAGGAAGGTGATTAGATGGCCGATAACAAGAAATATTACTACTTAAAATTAAAAGAGAATTTTTTTGAAAGTGACGAAGCTATCATTTTGGAAAGCATGCCAGATGGTTATCTTTATAGCAACATTCTCCTAAAACTCTATCTCAGAAGCTTAAAAAATGACGGCTTACTAATGTTTAACAATTTAATTCCGTACAACGCACAAATGCTTGCGACGATTACGCGTCATCAAATTGGAACAATCGAAAAAGCTATTCAAATTTTTCAGCAGTTAAAATTAATCGAGATTTTAGACAATGGGGCTATTTACATGTCTAATATTCAAAACTTTGTTGGCAAATCAAGCACAAATGCTGACAGAATAAGAAAATACAGAAAAAGTGTTACAAATGTAACAACAAATGAGCAACAAATGTTGAACAAATGTGCACCAGAGATAGAGATAGATACAGAGACAGAAATAAAGAAAGATATAGAGTTAAAGAAAGAGTTAGAACTAGAACCAGAAAAAGAAGAAAGATTTGTTGATGTAGTTGAAGCGAATCTTGGTCGAGGTCTTGTTAAGTTTGAATACGACACGATGAACGATTATTTGATTAACAAACATGTATCAAAAGAGTTATTTCTTGAAGCAGTAAAAGTAGCAGTAGCTAACAATGTTCGCAAATTTAATTATATTAGTCGTGTTCTAGATAACTGGATTGAGAACGGTATTCAAACGGTAGAGCAAGCTTATCAAGCACAACGAGATTTCAAAGCTAAGAAAGCAAATCGTTATCAAAATGTTCAACAACCAACTAAAAGCAACGTACCTGATTGGGTTAACGAAGAATACAAACATGAAGCAAGCGCAGATGAACAGGCACAGCTTGACGCGCTGAAAGCAGCAATGATGGAGGATTAGAAGTGGAATTTTACAAAGAATATACAGATGACCGATTAACATCTGCTTGCACACAGTTAAATGCCGATGTTCAAAACAACGAACAGTGGAGAAGTGAAGTTGTTGGATATGCTTCGTTGGATGGATGTTCAAGTGTTTTAGTTCGTTGGATTGGATTAAGCAGCACGCCTTTTAAAGGAGAATAATAATGAATGTAACTATCGAAGATTATTTAGATGGACACGTTTTTAGTGGCTACAAAGGAGAATGGCCTCTAATCATTCTTAAAAAGGCTGGCAAGAGATACAACTATGACGATGTAGATATTGATGACTTTTATGGTGATTATGTAGACAACGTTAGCGTAGATGTTGATGCTAACGAATTTGGAATTTGTCTCAGTGTGATTATTGAGCTGGAGGACTAAATGAAAGAAGAAAAATTAGAGTATCTATCAACTAAAATCAAACGTGCGCAAGACAGATATGTTCGTAGTCAGCTCGATTTGTTTGACAGAATTTTAGCGCAGGTCGAGAAACAGTATGAAAACAGTTTGGACCAGCAAACAATCAACAGTATTGCAGCAACCATCTATCAAGGCTACATTTTATCCGACATCGAAGATGCAATTAGAAACGGACGGTTCGAATGATTAGATTAGCAGATGAATTAGAACAGCAGGTCAAAGGCTGGAGAGCAAGATACTTCGGTCTTAGCCGTGAATTTGGCGAAATCATCAATCAGCAGCAAGACAAAATTATCAGTCTACAGCAAGAAAACAAACGCTTGAAGCGTGAAATATGGAATCTTAAGAAAACGAAAGGAAGACGGAAATAATGGCAAATCAAGTAGCAAAACAAACAAAACGCGACATCACCGTAGACACGAGCGTGTGGACACCACAAGATGTAAAACGATTTTTTGACCCACAAAACCTTTTAAGTGAAAAACAAATCGGACAAGCCTTAACGCTTATCAAAGGACGCAACCTTAACCCATTCGCAAACGAAGTTTACATTGTTGCTTATAAAAACAAAAACGGCGGAACAGAGTTTAGTCTGATTGTTTCAAAAGAAGCATTTTTAAAACGTGCAGCGCAATGCAAGGATTACGAGGGCTTTGAAGCAGGAGTTGTAGTTTTAGACGCTGACGGAGTGCAAGTTGAACGTAAGGGCTCGCTGGTATTACCAAACGACACGATTATCGGTGGATGGGCAAGAGTCTATAGAAAGAATTTTAAAGTACCTGTTGAAGTGTACATCAGCATGAGCGAGTATGACAAAGGACGAAGTACTTGGAAAGCAATGCCAGCGACTATGATTCGTAAGACAGCGCTAGTCAATGCATTGCGCGAAGCTTTCCCGGACGATTTAGGAAATATGTACACTGAAGACGACGGTGGGGAAACATTTGACCATATTAAAGATGTAACGCCAGAACCACAAGAAAGCCGTGAAGACGTCTTAGCACGCAAACAAGCTCAAATTGAAAACTGGCAAAATCAAAAATCGAAGCAGGAAGAACCGCAACCAGAACCCGTCCAAGAAGTACAGACAGAGCTTTTAGATGAAAATGATGAATTGGTCTATTGAGAGGTGAATAGCAAATGCAAGAATTACAAGCAAATGTAAAACAAGCGGAAGTTGAAATTATTGATCGCGAAGCATTCGAGCAAGGAATTAATGACGTAGTAGCCAAATATCAAAATTATACAATCACAGCTTCAACGATTAAAGGCGACAAGAAAGTTTTAGCTGATTTGCGCAAGCTCAAAAGGCAGATTTCAGACGAACGCATCAAAATCAAACGTGAGCTTTCCAAGCCAACAGATGAATTTGATGCTTACATTAAAAGCAAATCAAAACCGCTTGATGAAATCATAGATAAGATTGCTGGTGACGTTAAAGAGTTTGAAGATAATCAAAAGGCTTTGCGATTAGATACAGTTAAAGGCTATATCGCCAACAAATGCGCTGAATATTTACTCGACCCACGAATTTTTGACGAAAAAGCAACAGAGTTTATTAAAGCAGGCGATTTCATGGCGGACGGTGTGACGCTCAAAAAAGTAACAATGAAATCACTTGATGACGCAATCACATTCGAGCTTCAAAAGCAGCAAGAATTTGAAAAAGCAAAAGCAGCAGTTTCTGGGCAATGCGCTGAATACAATATGACAGACCAACCATATATTCGAATGTTGAATGAGTTGACGCTCGCAGAAGTTTTGGAGCAAATCAAATCAGATTATCGCTTCGAAAAACAAAAAGAGGAAGCAAGAAAAGTTCGAGAAGCAGAACTAGCACGTCAGCAAGCAACAGAACAGCGAGAAACACCAAATTTTGACCCAGAAACGGGCGAGATTTTAGAAAACGATGAATTATCCAGAAATAAAGAAACAGCGCCTAGAGAGGCTGAAACGGGCTCAAAACGCTATACCCAAAAAATGACATTGGAAGTATATTTTGCGGATTCGGCAGAAAAAGACTTTTTCAAAGCAGAGCTTGAAAAAATCGGCTTTGAATACAAAAAGAATTATGCGGTTACTAGCTACAGAAAAATCAAACCGCTAACGCAAGAAGAGTTGGCAGATTTACTTAATTAGGAGAGAACATGAACAATGTAAATTTAATCGGTCGCTTGACAAAGGCGCCAGAACTAAAACAAACAGCGAGCAACACAAGCGTATTAACAGGAACGCTTGCGGTAAATCGCACATTCAAGAATCAAAACGGTGACCGCGAAGCAGATTTCATTAATATTGTAGCTTGGCGACAAACCGCAGAGATTATCGCGCAGTATTGCGGCAAAGGTTCGCAAATCGGTGTAACTGGTCGTATTCAGACACGTAACTATGAAAATCAGCAAGGACAGCGTGTGTATGTAACCGAAGTGGTGGCTGAACACATCGACTTACTAGACACGAGAAACGAAAGCCAGCAAGGGCAATCAAACGGCTACAATCAGCAACCACAGCAAAACAACTACAATCAGCAGGAAAGCCCATTTGGTAATTCAAATCCAATGGACATTTCAGATGATGACCTACCATTCTAAGGAGTTAAAAAATGACAAAAATTAACGTAACTGAAAATATTGCAATTGTTATCGAAAATAAAAAAATCACGGTTGAAAATGAGCTTGAATTTGATATGTTTATCGATTTCGTGAACAGAAATCAAGATCAATCACTTGACCAAAACGGAGATTTATTTGAACCAGTGTACAGATGTTTTGTTAAAGCAGTGCCAAAATTCGAAGTGTTTTACGCATCACTTCGAGAAACAAAGGAAGCATTGAGAGATTTACAGGAAATCAAGAAATTCTTTGAATTCGTTGATAATAACAAGAAAAATCTATTCGAAACTGCAGGTTTCAAAGGAGTCGTTGAATGAGATTTGTAATTCCTATTGAACCAAAGCCACAGACACGACCAAAATTTAGTAAATTCGGGGCGTATGAAGACCCTAAAATGAAAGCTTGGCGGAAACAATGCTCAGAACTGATTGAACAAATATATGACGGTCCATTTTATGATGGCCCAATCAAAGTAGACGTCATTTTTTACATGAAGGCGCCGAAAAACATAGCTAAAAGGCCGTCAGAACGTTCAAAAAATAGAACTAAGCAATTATATTCGAAGTTCGTTGCAAGATTGCTTTGGCACTTCAAAAAGCCTGACATTGATAATCTTGTCAAAGCAGTCTTTGACAGTATTTCAAATGCAGGCTACAACAAAATTGATAAAAAAGGCATTGTTTGGTCTGACGATAACATTGTTTGTGATTTGAGAGCTAGAAAGTTATATAGTCCAGAGCCACGTATTGAAATTGAAATTGAGGAGTTAGGAGAATGGGCAAAACAGTAAATAAACGTCGTGCAATGTACGCAGTTACACTAGTAGAGCATCGTGTAGAAACTCCGCTAGAAGTTTTAGATGAGTTCATCGACTGGACACATAAGAAACATTTAAAGAGCTATATTGGAATTGGTAAGATGCTGCACGTCTCATCAAATGACGCTAACAGATTATTATCTAGAGCAGTTCTGCCTGATAAGACAGTCTGTCATCGTATGAAGGAGCTTATGTATGAAAGTTAAATTTCTTTTAAAAGATGGTGAGTTAACATCAAATATTAGTCGTCAAACATACGATATTATTTTGGCATGTTGGCACAATAATGAGAAGTTCAGAATTGGCAACGGCAAGATTGACGGCAAGGACATTCGAGGAATTGAGGTGTTGGAAGATGGAAACGAAGATGTGTAAGCCTGTTAAAGACATAGATTTTGTAAATATTGCAGATAAAGTTAAAGAATACACAAAGCTAGAGGAATTGTTAGAGGCTAGCTGTATTAATGAATTAGACTTATTTTCGACTAACATCGATGGATATGCAGTAAAATTCGTCTGTAAAGATGATGAGCTGAAAGATGCTATCCAAGGCATTCTCGAACGTAGATTAGAAATATTGGAAGGCGAGCTCAACGTTTTAGGTTATACGATGGAAGATGAACCGAAAGAAATTGAAGTGCATGTTAATTATTTGAAAGGTGGAAGTGATGAATAAAAAGGCAAAAGCAGACTTGCCAGATTGGTGGAACGACATTACATTTGAAGTTGTTGAAAAGAAAACAATGGCAACGCAGTTAGCAGGTAAAGAACCGAAAGGTAACATTGCAGAAGAGGTTATCAACCGTTAGTTGACTACCACTTGGAGGAAGATATGAATAAACAAGAAGCAGTCAAAGGTATAAAGAATAAAGAAATTCTTGGTTTAACTACTAGTTATGAAGATAAAAGATATAATGAGGGACTAATTACTGCTCTAAGTTATATTGAACAAATTGATGAACCAGAAAAGCCTGTAGTTCCACAATTTGTTGCTGATTATATTGAGGAAAACAGAGATGCTTTAGAAGAGTATGTCTTTACGAACGTGTCAGTAACATTACCTGTCATACCTGCTGATGACCCTATGCATAAGTGGTTAAATAATAAAGGAATTGGAGTGATTGTCGATTCCATCAGGAACGGTTATGAAGTTAAGAAAGAAAAGCTGTACACGGTTAAATTTGCAAACGAAGATTTTGGCAAAATTTATATTGGAATTTTTAAGAAGTTTAATAAGCTTGGAATAAGCTCGTTGCCTTTAAACGATGATGAGGTCAAATCATGGTTCACTGAAGATGAGCTCAAGAGATTTAAATTTTGGGATAACCCAGCATTTGAAGTCAAAGAGGTGAAATGATGTTTGATACTTTTAAAAAGATTGCTTATAAGTTCAACGAGCAAAAGAAAGAACTTAGGCATAATTTGAAACAATTCTTTTGCAGACACGATTATGTAAAGAAAGAGACGAAGGGTGTGCTTAGTTTTAGAAGAAACTATCATCTTGAATGTCCAAAATGCGGGAAGCACAGTTCTATTGAGCCGTGGCTAAATTATAGAGAGGAAGAAGAATGAGAGTACCAAAATTTAGAACGTGGGTTAAAGATGAAAAGAGAATGTTACCTGTTGGCGACCTTGATTCAAGCTATAAAACAACATATCTTGAGGAGAGCAATGGGTATCGCTGTGAAAGATTCTTTGATGAGATTGAGCTGATGGAGTTCACGGGTCTTAAGGATAAGAATGGTGTAGAGATTTGTGAAGGTGACATTGTTAAGCACAAATATATATGTGATGGTACTTTCTATACAGAAGCTGTAATTTATGACAAGAACTATGCAAGTTTTGGTTTAAAAGCTAAACATGGCACTATATTTTATTTTGTAGAATTAAATAATGATGGCCTTAGCTCTCTCGAAGTCATTGGTAACATTTGGGAGAACAAAGATTTGTTAGGAGAATGAAATGGAAACATTACAAGAACAATTATTAGAACCACAGCTAGACATTGGTAAAGCAGTTCTTGAAAGCATGATAGAAATGTATCTTAGAGACGGCGCTATGAAAGGTGTTGTTATCCCAGCAACCTTTCAGGATAAAGAATTTGAAATTGAAGTGAGGATGAAGTGATTATTTTAGAAGAGTTGATGAATATTATGTGGAATGACCCAGCAGTTAAAGTAAAGCTGTATGGTGAGGTTGAACCATGTACTTATGAATACATTGGTGATATTGAGGAAGAATATTGGTCTTACACTGTGATTAGTATTCAATTATATGAACACAGTATTGAAATTGAAGTAGAAGAATAAAGGAGTATTAAAATGGAAGCTTATAAACAACGAATGGTAAATGAATACAATGAATTGAAAGAACGCACAGATAAGCTAGGTAAATTGTTAGATAAGCATCTTTATGGAGAATTAGACTTTGAGTTAAATTGTCCAGTGGCATTACTTGAAAGTCAATACTATACTATGCAAGCTTATCTCAGTATTTTGGAACAACGTGCTGAAATTGAGGGAATTGAGTTATAAGCATAACCAACAACGGTACTTTGGACGTTCGACTCGTCCAGTTGGTATACACCAAATTTAAATTAGAGAAGAGGAAATCTCCAAAGAAAATATATTTAATTCATCAATCTGTGAGTAAAGGTGTAATGCTCACAGTAGCTCCACAGGGTAATTCATGTGTGTTCAATTCACACAGGAGCTATAAGGCTAGGAATTGAAATAAAAAAGAAAGCAGGGCTATGATGGATAACTACCTAGCCAGTTATCCTAGCACCCTACCTTTTCTAGAAATAAATTAGACTTGGTGTCCGCAGGGATGGCTTAAAGCGTGGTTCGAATCCATGCGCGGACATAACCCGAAATTAATTATGAATAGAGGTGGTATGAACCACCCTTCTTACAAAATTAGTACACAGCTGGTAAGGTCATCGGGTTACTTGCTGGCAAATAGCGAAATAAAAAAGAAAAGAGGTCTCCCTTAATATTATTTCTTTAAATCTAAAGCAGCTTATCAGTCGGCTGTGATTATGCAAGGCGTGAATCATGGTAATTCTTTACAGGTCGTGCGCCTGCCTGTGTTTTACATAAAAAAAGAGCCTGCACACGCAAGCCCGATATGATTGAAAACGTTACATCTATTATATCATATCGGGAGGAAAGAAAGTGAGCAGAGCTAAGACTATTTTGAAAGATTTAAGGAATTTAGATTTATATATTCAGAGCTTGATTAGAAGGCGAGATAGGCTTAACGCTTCACTGCTTTCAAGCCCTCGATGGTCAGCCGACAAAGTCAAAGGTGGATTAAACAGGAAACAAGATGATGTATATGCTGAATTGCTTGATTCGATTGATGAGATTGATAATAAGACGGTTGAAGCTATTCAAAAGCGCAGAGAACTGCAAGATATGATTGACAATCTAGAAGATACTGCAAGCAGAACTATTTTAAGTCTTGTATATATTGATAAGATGTCGATGTATGAAGTGATGGATGAGATGGGAATTAGCGAGCGTACTTATTTCAGATTAAAAAAAGCAGCGCAAAAGGACCTTGAAAGTGCTGACATAAGCAGTCATATCAAGGCATAATAAAACATAATGAGACAGTGCACTGCAGTTTCAACGTGTTATTATAGTATCATCAAGAAATGAGGGACGAGGTAGTCAAATACCCCGCCCCTTTTTTGGAGGATACCCCCATGGCAAAAGATACCCGCCCTGATAGACACGGCCCCCACCGCGTCGCATTCGAGAAGAATAAGAAAGTAATATTAAAGACTAGAAACGTTTGTGGTATTTGTGGCAAGCCAGTGGATAAGTCATTAAAGTATCCGCACCCATTATCGCCAGTCATTGATCACATCATTCCGGTTGCGAAAGGTGGTCATCCATCTGACATTGACAACCTGCAGCTTGCGCATTGGCAATGTAACAGACAGAAGTCTGACAAGCTTTACAATGATGAGCCAAGCAAAGGAAAAGGAACGAATGTGATTGGCAATCGCAACTTGCCGCAAAGCATCAACTGGTTAAATTATGTTTCAAAATAATTTTTTGATTCAGTTTTAAAAGTTTTTTAAGTGGGGGCATGGGACCCCCTCCGCTCTCGCGGCCGAGGTTCAAGCCGTCACTGTACATTTTTTCTCGCGCCAAATTCGAAAGGAGTAAAAATTGAGTTTAAAAGGAATGAATTACTTGAAGCGCAAGCTTTCAACGGTACGTCCAAGGGTTAAAATGCGGTATAGACAGTACGCTATGAAGCATTATGACCCACCAGTAGGACTAACTATCCCACATCAAATTATAAGCAAGTATCAAGCGGTTTTAGGTTGGTCAGCAAAGGGCGTTGATAGCTTAGCGGACAGACTAGTTTTCCGAGAATTCGCTAACGATGATTATAATGTTAATGCTATTTTCGCTCAAAATAACCCCGATGTCTTTTTTGATAGTGCAGTTTTGTCTGCTCTGATTGGCTCATGCTGTTTCGTTTACCTCTCGAAAGACGAGGATGAGCGAGTTCGTCTGCAGGTCATCGAAGCAAGCAACGCAACGGGTGTTATTGATCCAATCACAGGCCTTTTAACTGAAGGTTACACTGTTTTACAACGCGATGATAACGATAACCCGATTTTAGAAGCGTATTTCACCGACGAAGAAACTTGGTTTTATCCAAAAGATGAAACACCTTTTAGAGTTTCTAACCCTACAGGAGTGCCTTTGCTTGTTCCTGTTATTCATCGCCCAGATGCCGTCAGACCGTTCGGACGCAGTCGAATTACTCGCTCGGGTATGTACTATCAAAAATACGCAAAAAGAACGCTTGAGCGAGCTGATGTTACTGCCGAATTCTATTCTTATCCTCAAAAATACATTTTAGGTATGGACCCAGATGCGGAAGCAATGGACACTTGGAAAGCTACAGTATCATCATTGTTGCGAATTGATAAAGATGACGATGGTGACCATCCAGTCGTTGGACAATTTACAACCGCAAGCATGTCACCATTCACCGAGCAGTTGCGAACAGCTGCAGCTGGTTTTGCTGGTGAAATGGGTTTGACCTTAGATGACCTTGGATTTGTTTCAGACAATCCATCAAGTGTTGAAGCAATTAAAGCAAGCCATGAGAATTTACGTTTGGCAGGGCGCAAAGCTCAACGTTCGCTCGGAAGTGGTTTGTTAAATGTTGCTTATGTTGCTATTTGTTTGCAAGATGAATTTCACTATTTGCGTAGTCAATTTACAAATACGATTGTCAAATGGGAACCATTGTTTGAGGCTGACGCAAGCACGTTAACGTTAATCGGTGATGGAGCTATCAAACTCAATCAAGCTATTCCTGGTTTCGTAGATGGTGAAACGATTCGAGATTTGACTGGCGTCAAAGGTTCGGGTAATGTTGCTCCAGTAGTAGAGGAAAATAACGATGAATGATGATGTATTACCAGCACTTCTAGAAGAGGTTCAAGACAATTTTGGACAGGAATTTGGTAAGAGCGAGGTTGTTGTCAAAACTTTAAAAACTCTCGAAGCTAAAAAAGCAACATATGCAAATGCAAATGATTTCGCCATCGAAGTCGGAGAGATACTCTCTAAAGCTCTCACAACGTCTGTAACGGCAGATAAATTGCCAGACGGTAAAATGTATTATAATATCGCAAAACGTTTGCTAGAACCAGTTTTACAGCAAAATCATGAGCTTGTAGCGGATTATTCAAGTAAGGTTCAAACAGTTTTGAATGAATCGGCAAAAATAAGCCTTGTTGCGCAACCTGTTGAATTAAATCAAGATAGAATAGATGGCTTTATTGAACGTTTTTCGAGAGAAGATAAGTTCGATGATGTTAAATGGCTTTTAGGTGACCCAATCGTCAATTTCACGCAAAGTATTGTCGATGATAGTATTAAGAAAAATGCTGAATTTCACGCAAAAGCTGGTCTCCAACCTAAAATTGTTAGAAAAACAGCTGGTCGTTGTTGTAAATGGTGTCAAAGTTTAGCTGGAAGTTACAATTATCCAGATGTGCCTAAAGACGTTTACAGACGTCATCAAAATTGCCGTTGCACTGTTGATTACAAACCTGGTGACGGCAAAAAAAAGAACATTTGGTCTAAAAAGGTAACTGCAGACAGTAAAAATAAGCGCGAACAACGGCGTCAAATGAATATTGATATTCGTGACAACAACAGAAAAAGTGATAGGATTGAATATCTAGAATTTGCTAAAAAACTTGATTCTAAATTCGTGCCTGTTTCGCTAGCTAAATTTCAGGAATTGAAGTATAATGACGTTGAAAGATACAAGGAGCTGAAAGACCGTGTCGTTTGGAGTGAAGCTAAGTTTCCGAGCGAAAAATCTTTCAATGGACATTTCAAATCTCATGGAGATGAATTCACAAATATTTCTAAAGGACAATATCAGAAAGCAGCGGCTTCACTTTTAGCTGAGCCAGTCTCTGAAGATATTTTAGGATACGACACTGAATCGAGACGAGTGCGGTATGATCGTGAAAACAACATTATCGCTATTGGAAAAATCGGAAAGAACAAAAACGTAAAAATTACAACTATGTTCAGGCCAGATGAAAAAGAGGAATACTATTATGACGACTACGAAAGAGAACATAATCATGATTGATGGTTGGGAACATGTTCATTGTCCAGTTTGTAACAACCTTGTTGAAACATACGACATTTGTGATAAATGTGGTTGGCAAAACACTGGCGAAACAAATATTGATGGTGGTCCCAATAAAATGACGCTGGCAGAAGCAAAAGAAGCTTATGCTAAAGGTTTAGAAATTTACTAAGCACACTAACAAGTAAATAGGTTAGGGTGCTTTTTTTATACCCAAAAATAGGAGAAAAAATGATTAACATACTTTGGAACTTTTCGGAATTCTTGGCTAGTGCCACAATGGCGGGAATGATGCTTTTTATTTTCGTTGTATTCACTATCGGGATAATAAACGCGATTAACCAAGAATTTAAAAAAATGTTTAAAGATTAATACCTCCCAGCGACAGGGTTATCATGCAATTACATGATTGAAAGGAAAAGTTATGGCTGAGAAAAAGAAAAAACTTGGCAATCAAAATCCTACTCAATCGGTAATTCTTCCATTTGACAAATCTTTATCTGATGAAGCTATCGAGATATACGAGAGAACGGGTTTAAAAAGTTATCCATGGCAGCAAAATCTTTTAAGAAGCGTAATGGCCATTGAAGAAGATGGGCTTTGGACACACCAAAAGTTTGGCTATTCTATCCCTCGTCGTAACGGTAAGACAGAAATTATTTATATGCTTGAACTGTGGGGCCTATACCATGGGCTTAACATCTTGCACACAGCGCACCGAATCAGCACATCACACTCATCTTTTGAAAAAGTCAAACGATACCTGGAAAAAATGGGGCTTGAGGACGGAAAAGATTTCAATTCTATTCGTGCTAAAGGTCAGGAGCGTATCGAACTTTATGAAACTGGTGGGGTTGTGCAGTACCGCACCAGAACGTCCAACGGTGGACTTGGTGAAGGTTTTGATTTATTGGTTATTGATGAAGCGCAAGAATATACCACAGAACAAGAATCTGCTTTGAAATATACCGTGACAGATAGCGATAATCCGATGACAATCATGTGTGGTACACCACCAACACCAGTTTCAAGCGGTACAGTATTTACAAAATATCGCGAGACTTGTCTTTTTGGCCGTGGTAAGTATTCTGGATGGGCTGAATGGTCCGTTCCTGAAGAAAAAGAAATTGATGATATCGACGCTTGGTACAATTCAAACCCGTCAATGGGATTTCATTTGAACGAGCGTAAAATTGAAGCTGAACTTGGTGAAGATAAACTTGACCACAATGTTCAACGTCTTGGCTATTGGCCAACCTACAATCAAAAATCAGCTATTTCTGAAACTGAATGGAATGCTTTAAAAATTGAAGATTTACCACAATTTCAAGGTCAGTTATTCGTCGGCATCAAGTATGGACAAGACGGTACGAATGTCGCTCTTAGTGTTGCAGTTCGTACAAAAGATAAACGTGTCTTCGTCGAAACGGTAGATTGTCAATCTGTCAGAAACGGCAATCATTGGATTATTAACTTTTTAAAACAAGCGGATATTGCACAAATTGTAATTGATGGTGCTAGTGGCCAAAAGATTTTGAACGATGAATTGAAAGACTTCCACATCAAAAACACGATTTTGCCAACAGTAAAAGAAATCATTGTTGCAAATTCAATGTGGGAACAAGCTATTTATCAACAAACTCTTTGCCATGCTGGTCAACCATCACTTACTAAAGTTGCGACCAACTGTGATAAGCGCAACATTGGTTCAAACGGTGGCTTTGGGTACCGTTCGCACTTTGATGATATGGATATTAGTCTTATGGACAGTGCTTTGCTGGCACATTGGGCTTGCGCAACAACCAAACCCAAGAAAAAGCAAAAAGTTAGCTATTAAATTGCACCGCAAGGTGCTTTTTTTGTGCTCAAAATTACCGAACGCACGGGAAATGCGGAGAAAGGAGACATTGATATGTCTGAATTTAAACCAATTGAAACACAAGAAGAACTTGATCGTATCGTAAAAGAACGCTTGGCGCGCCAGAAAGAGAAATATTCTGATTACGGCGAGTTAAAAGAACGTGTTCAAAAATTGGAGAAAGAAAACGTTGATTTACAAGCGACTATTGAAGAATCTGGTCAAAGCAAAACAGAGCAGGAACAACATATTGCAGAGCTCGAAGCGAAAATTTCTGGTTATGAGACAGAAAAGATGCGAACTCGAGTAGCTCTTGAGTATGGCTTGCCAATTGATATGGCTGGACGTCTTCAAGGTGATGATGAGAATGCTTTGAAAGCTGATGCTGAACTTTTAGCAGGTTTTATGAAGGCAAAAGAGCCAAAATCGCCGCTTAAATCAACAGAACCACCTATCGACAACAAAAACGGTTGGGCTGAATTAGCTCAGAGTCTAACAGAAGGAGAATAAAATCATGGCAGATAATTCATTAAAAACTAACTCACAATTCAATCCTGAACTTGTAACAGAACTTATGTCAAAAGTTCAAGGTTATTCAGTCTTAGCTAAACTTGCTTCGCAAACACCAATTCCATTTAATGGGTCAGAACAATTTATTTTTAACCTTGAAGGAAATGCTCAGATTGTTGGTGAAGGCGAACAAAAATCAGCTGGAAAAGCCACTCTTACATCTAAAATTATTCGTCCACTTAAATTTGTTTATCAAGCACGCATTACGGACGAATTTAAATATGCAACTGAAGAAAAACGAATCAATTATCTTAAAGCATTTTCAGACGGCTTTGCTAAGAAAATCGCAGTTGCATTTGACTTGGCAGCAATCCATGGTTTAGAACCTAAATCATTGACAGATGCGTCGTTCCGTGACACGAACTCATTTGATGGTTTGATTACAGACAACGTGGTTACTTTCGATGCGTCTACAATCGACGATAACATTGATGCAGCGGTTCAAACTGTAGTTGCAAACAACTATGATGTTACTGGTCTTGCACTGTCACCTCTCGCAGGTCAATCACTTGCTAAAATCAAAGTAAACGGTGTAGTTCAATACCCAGAATTCCGCTTTGGTCAAAATCCAGATTCATTCTACGGTATGGCTTCAGATGTTAACAAGAACTTGGTCGCAACTGGCGGAACAGCTGAAAAAGACCACGTTATCGCTGGTGATTTCCAAAACATGTTTAAATGGGGTTATGCCGAAAACATTCCTTTGGAAGTTATCGAATATGGTGACCCAGATGGTGCAGGTCGCGACCTTAAAGCGCACAATGAAATCTTGCTTCGTGCTGAAGCATTTATCGGCTGGGGTATTCTTGACGCAGACGCATTCGCTCGCGTTGTTCCAGCTGCAGCAGGAGGAGCAGGTGCATAATGGCAGAATACGTGCATTTAAGAACTGGTGTAGCAATTGCAACAGACAGTGTCCTATCTGGCGCTTGGGAACCAGTCAAGAAAACTAGAAAAACAAAAAAAGAAGAAAAAGAAGAAAAAGAAGAAAAAGAAGCTAAATAGGCGCTTCTTAGGAGGTTGCTTATGAGTAATTTTGCGTCTACTACCGACCTAGAAAGGTTGTGGCGCGGTTTGAAACCTGCAGAAGTAGAGAGAGCAGAAGCACTGTTAGAAATTGTTTCTGATTCTCTTCGCTTTGAGGGTGAGAAAGTTGGCAAAGATTTAGATCAGCAAGCAGCGGACAGTGTTGCTTTTGCTAATGTACTAAAATCTGTAACTGTCGACGTAGTAGCACGAACTTTGATGACATCTACCGACCAAGAACCAATGACGCAGATGACAGAAAGCGCCCTAGGATATTCCTACAGTGGCTCTTTTTTAGTTCCTGGCGGTGGCCTGTTTATCAAAGAAAGTGAATTGAAACGTTTAGGTCTTAAACGTCAACGTTATGGGGTGATTGACTTTTATGAGTAGATTAAAAGGTATTACAATCACACTTGTTGGTGAAACAGTCACAAGAAAAGACCCGTTTGGAAAAGAGATAGTTGTGGAAAGTGAGATTGATGTTGAAAATGTGCTAGTAGCACCAGCTTCAACAGATGATGTTACTAACCAGCTTAATCTTGACGGTAAGAAGATTGAATATACTCTTGCAATTCCAAAAGATGATACAAATGACTGGATTGATAAGAAAGTTAGATTTTTTGGCCGAACTTGGCACACTGTTGGTATTCCGTTAGAAGGAATTCCTGATTTAATTCCACTTGACTGGAATAGAAAGGTAAGGGTTGAACGATATGAGTAAAATTAAATTTGAGCTTAATCGAGCAGGCGTTGCCGAATTAATGAAGTCAAGTGCTATGCAAGGAATTTTAACAGAAGAAGCTGGTCGCATACGTAATAAATGCGGTGACGGTTACGAACAAGATGTTTATGTCGGGCGAAATCGTGCAAATGCAATGATAACAGCCAGCAGTTTTAAAGCTAAAAGAGATAACTTGAAAAATAATACTCTTTTGAAGGCGGTGAGCAAGTGATTGAATTGATTTTAAAACAATTTTTGGACAGTCGTCTTGAAGTACCTGTTTTGCTAGAAAAAGAACGAAAACTAACAGGTAAATTCGTTATTTTTGAAAAAACGGGTGGCAGTAGTTTGAATCAATTAAAAAGAGCTACGATTGCTGTCCAAAGCTATGCTGATTCGTTGTACGAAGCTGCACTGCTTAATGAAGAGGTTAAAACGGTAATGAGTAATCTTGTTGAGGTCACTAACGTTTCTGGCGTTACCCTCAACAGTGATTACAATTTTACTGATGCAGAAACTAAACAATATCGCTATCAAGCGGTGTTTGATATTAATTATTGTTAAAGGAGAAAATAATGGGGACAAATAATGCAAGTAACGTAACTTCCGCAAAACCTAAAGTCGGCGGTGGTATTTTTAGTGCACCTTTGGGAACTGCGTTGCCAACTGATGCAACGACTGCTCTAAACGCAGCATTTAAGAACCTTGGCTTTGTTTCAGATGATGGTGTAACCAATTCTGATGAACGTTCAAGTGACGACATTCAAGCTTGGGGCGGAAGTGTCGTTAATTCTGTTCAAAAAGAAAAGAAAGACACTTTCAAATATACGCTTATCGAAGCTTTGAACGTTGATGTTCTCAAAGAAGTTTACGGCGGAGACAATGTAACAGGAACTCTTGAAACAGGTATCACTATCAAATCAAACGCAAATGAGTTAGAACCTCATTCGATTGTTATTGACACAGTTCTTAAGGGAAACGCATTAAAACGTATTGTCTTGCCAAATGCGAAAGTTACTGAAGTTGGCGAAATTAAGTATGGGCATGCGGACAATGTCGGCTACGAAACAACAGTAGCATGTTATCCAGACGAAAATGGCAACACGCACTATGAATATATTATTCGTCAAGCTGCAGCAGGAGGAGAAGGGTAATTTATGATTAAAGGTACAACATCATCTGGTTTTAAATTTGAAATCGATGAAAAACAGTTAAAAAACTATGAATTTGTTGAATTAATTAGCGAAGTTGATGAAAATGAGCTATTAATGCCTAAAATTTTGAAAATGTTACTTGGAGACCAAGTAAAAGCTTTGAAAGACCATGTCCGTGACGAAGATGGAATTGTTCCGATCGAAAAAATGGTTCAAGAAATCAAAGATATTTTTGGAAACACCCAAGTAAAAAACTAGCAATCCTCGCTAGCATGATAAAAACAGATGAAGATGCTCTGATTTGTGATTTAGCAGAGACTTATCACATATACAATTACAGACAGCTACCAGCAGATTTGGTGGCTGTTTTTTCTGTAGGTTTACGTGATGATTCTCGAATCAAAATGAAGATGTCAGGTCAAAAAATCCCTTTAAAAACTTTATTGCTTGCAAGTATTACTGATAGAGTTGGGGTTCTGGCTTGGCAAAACACAAAAGATGGCCACGAAGGGCGCAATGTTCCTAAGTCGTTAGTTGAAACTTTGACTAGCAGGCCAAAAGAGCGTGAAGAGGCTGTTTTTGCATCTGGTGAGGAATTTGAAAAAGCTAGAACACGAATTTTGAAAGATTTGGAGGTAAACAATGGCAACTGAATTAGGTAAAGCTTATGTCCAAATCATTCCATCTGCGAAAGGTATTAGCGGTTCGATTACTGGTGCTATTTCACCAGAAGCAACATCTGCGGGTAAAACTGCTGGATCTAACTTAAGTTCCACGCTTATCAAAACTGCAACTAGCGCTATTGCTGCTGCAGGAATTGGCAAGGTGTTTGCTTCTTCAATCACTGAAGGTGGAGCGCTACAACAATCCATCGGTGGTATTCAAACACTTTTCAAAGATTCCGCACAAACGGTTTTGAATTATGCTCAACAATCATATAAATCTGCTGGTATGTCAGCTAATGCCTACATGGAGAACGTCACATCGTTCTCTGCTAGTTTGATTAGTTCGCTTGGTGGTGACACTGCTAAAGCTGCAGAACTAGCCAATATGGCAATGACAGATATGAGCGACAACGCGAACAAAATGGGTACAGATATGGATTCCATCACACAAACCTATCAGTCACTCGCTCGCGGTAACTATGCTATGCTGGACAACCTTAAATTAGGTTACGGCGGTACTAAATCAGAAATGCAGCGCTTGATGAAAGACGCTGAAAAGTTGACTGGTGAACATTATACTGTCGGTGACTTTGCAGATACTGTTAAAGCTATCCATGCAGTACAAGATAGCTTGGGCATTACTGGTACGACAGCTCGAGAAGCATCAACTACAATTGAAGGTTCATTCAATTCCATGAAGGCAGCTTGGCAAGACGTTATCGGTAATATAGCTGATGGCGAGCTTGATATTACACCTTCGCTTCAAGGACTTGCAGAAACAACTTCAACATTCTTGTTCAGCAATTTCATACCAATGGTAGGTCGAGTGTTCTCTGGTTTACCAAGCGCAATCGGGACTTTAATTTCAGCTGCAGCACCTAAATTGCAACAAAATTTGCAGGGGTTGTTCTCTAATTTAGGTGTCAATATTGATTTATCTGGAATGGCTGCAGGCATATCGTCTAGCTTCTCTCAAATGCAAGCAACGGTTCAACCTGTTATTGATGGATTGAAGACAGCTTTCGGGCAATTGCCTGCATTATTTCAATCTGTTGTTAGCGCAGTACAACCTGTTATTCAAACGTTAGTCAATGGTTTTACTCAAATGGATTTCAGTGGGGTTAAAGCCCTGATTGAAGCAATATTACCTGCTCTACAAGCTGGGTTCGAACAATTTATGACAATTGCAGGGCCAGCTATCGACCAAGTGGTTCAATCTTTTGTCGCATTGTGGAACGCAGCACAACCATTAATCAGCATCTTGGCTAGTGCTTTAACGCCAGCTTTTCAAGTTATTGGTTCATATCTTGGCGGTGTCTTTTCTGGTGTTTTGACAGGCATCAGTTTTGCATTTGATGCAATGAAGACAGTTATCGAATTCTTAACACCAATCATTCAAGCAATCGTTAATGCATTCATATCATTGTCACCTGCAATCAGTACTGTAGCTCAATGGGTTGGTACTGTTGTTGGTATGTTTGGTGGTCTAGGTGCTGTAGGCGAAGGTTTAAGCGGTATTTTGAAGTCAGCTTGGTCTAATATTCAAAACGCTGTTTCTTCAGCTGGAAATATAATCGGTAGTGTTATTGAGTTTATCAAATCAATGTTTAGTAGTGCAGGAAGTGCAGCGGGAGTTGTAAGAAATGTAGTTTCTGCAGCATGGAACGCCTTGGGTAGTGTTATTCGAACAGTTGCATCAGCAATTGGCGGTGCGATCAATACTGCTAAAGGAGTTTTCTCATCATTTGGTAGTGGCGTTTCGGCTGTTTCAAGCTCGGTTAATGGCGTTATCAACGGTGTTAAAAACACCTTCAATAGTTTGGCACATATTAATCTTTCTGGTGCTGGTGCAGCAATCATGAATGGCTTTCTTGGTGGATTAAAATCAGCTTGGGGAGCAGTTCAAAATTTCGTAGGTGGCATTGCCGATTGGATTAAAAAACACAAAGGGCCTATTAGCTATGACCGAGTGCTTTTGAGGCCTGCAGGTCAAGCCATCATGCAAGGTTTGAATCAAGGATTGCATGAACAATTCAAAACAGTTCAATCAACTGTTTCTGGCATGGCTGGTGCAATAGCTGAAGAATTTGAAAGCAACGTCTTAACAATAGATGTTGATGATAATCCGAAGTTTCCGCCAATGATGGCAGCAAGCCCATTTGCAGTGCAATCTGCAGGTAATTACGATGTTCAAGCGTTGGGAACAATTGATAAACTTGCTAGTCGTCCAGTTGTAGTGCACGTCGAACTTGATAAGGAAACTATAGCGAAGATTTTGGCAAAACCAATTGCAGACGAACAAAGCGCTATGGATTCAATCTTAGATGCAGTTAATGGAAGGGGGTGGTAGCCTTTGGTAAAAGTGACTTTTAACGGTGTAGAACTTACACAGTATATTACAGTTTTGGAAGGCTTCAGTTTATGGAAAGGCGCTGATTTTGACCCTCAAATTACGGAGAATACAATTTTAAGTGGTTCCGAGTTTAATTACACCCGTAGAAAACATAAAACGATATCAATACCTTTTTATGTTGAATATGAAAGTAGTGAAGGTTATGATTTCCTTCAATCGGCGCTTAATGTAAAAGAGCCAAAAGAATTGACATTTGATATTTATCCTAATCGTGTATTCTATGCAATTCCAAGTGGTGATTTGAATTTTAGTGAATATAGGTTAAGCGGTAAAGGGACTATCAAATTTATCGTTCCAGACGGTCTTGCTCATGCTACTTATACAAGGACGTTTGAATTCGAAAAGAATGATTCAGGAATTTTTGAAGCTGAGATTATTAATGATGGTAGCGAAGAAGTCACTGTTGATTATGAAATCAAGCTTAAAAAAGAATCTGGGTTTATTGCAGTAACTAGCCCGTACGGTTTACTGCAATATGGGAAATATGACGAAGAAGATGGTTATATTGACCGCAAGAACGTCACTCTGCTATCAAATCAAAAAGGCGACTTTGCCAACTGGGTTGATGGGACAACATTCTACGAAAATCCAAACAAAATTGTAACCACTCAGATGGGATACGATAGCGAGCTCGGTGGGCGTTTGGGTACTATGCCAGCAAGCTTTCCAACAAGCGGAACAGCGGGTGCATTTGGGTATGGCGCATGTAAAGAGTATATATTAGAAACGCCAGTTGAACAGTGGTATATCTGGGCAAGGGCCTGGTTTGAAACTGGTTTTGAAACACAAAACGGCGAGTGGTGTTTAGCGGTCATTGACGAACAAAATCATCTTTTGGCTGGTATGGCCATAGAAAAGAACAATCGTGTTCAAAATAAGGCTGCTATCAGATTTTTGCTTGGTGACGGAGCTGGAGGTAGCATTGTCAAACGAGAATTTGATTTGACGCCAAGTTTGTGGATTCCGCCAAACCCATACGGGAATAACTCACGCATACAAGGTAGCAATATGTTCGACCTTGTCAAAGAGAAAGACCGTGTTCAATTCTTCTACAATGGTGGTTATTATCCATTTTCGGCCAGTCAATTAAACGGAAAGAAGGCAAAGCGAATTCAATTTTTTGTTGGTAATTATGCAGGCTCAGATAGTTCAGTACGTCAATTCGTGACACACCATTATCTGAACGATTTTACATTTCAAGAGCTGCACGTACCTTACTGGAAAGATGTCCCAAACCGCTATCCAACAGGTGCAGTGATTGAAATTGATGGAAGCGCTGGTGAAATTCGAGTTAACAAGCAAATTCGTTTAGATGATGAAATTCTTGGAACGAAGTATTTTAAAGTTCCTCCAGGAAAAACAAAAGTTCAACTCAACATCTCAAGTTTTGGTGAAATTGAAAGTGCCACCGCAACAATCAAGGAGGTGTACGTCTAATCATGGGAAATGTACGTATTGCAATTCGCGATTCAACCGACGCTCACAGCATCGGTTTTTTTGATAATGTTGCAGGGATTGAGTATAAAAGTGCTAATCTGCATAGGTTTTTGGCGGGGTCTGCAAGTGTCTTAACTCTAAAATACAATTCAAAAAACATTGACACGATTCGTTCGGGGTGCAAACTTGCTTTTCACTATAAAAATCGTGATTATTGGCTCAATATCATGGATTTCAGCAAGAAGGCTTATGAAGTCGAAATTAAAGCTTATTCTGCAGGTCTTGAACTAAACAATGAAAAGCGTGGAACTCACAAGGCTGATAGAGCGATGTCGTTTGCGGAATACCTCGCCTATTATGATCCAGAGCATTCGTTGGAATTAGGTGTTAATGAAGTAGCTGATAAGCGAATTAAGCTTGAATGGACAGGAACGGATACAATCCTATCGAGACTGTTCTCGATTGCTAATAGTTTTGGCGCAGAGCTTGAATTTGCTGCAGAACTCAATCAAGATTATTCGTTGAAGCGTCAAATTCTAAATGTTTACAAAACTGGTAACCTTGGTTCGAATAGGAAAGGTAAGCCTGTACGAGTTGGGAAAGAACTTAAGGTAATCAATTATAGCGACAACATTAAGGACCTCCGCACGGCAATTCGTGCCACTGGTAAAGATGGATTGACTATCGACGGTCTTAATAAAAAGATTTATGACGATAATAATCGATTACTTTATTATTCGAGTGGTATGACGGTGTATGCACCCCAATCTCGCGACCGTTTTCCATCTGTTGGTAAAAAATCAAATGATAACTGGATTGTTGAAGATTTAGGCGAAACGCAATACGAGACTAAAGAAGCTCTTTGGGCTTACATGTACGGAGAAATCCAAAAGAAAAGTGTTCCTGAGATTACATACGATGTTGAAGGTGCCATTGATTCCGACATTGGTGACACCCAAACATTAATTGATGATAAACATTTTGAACCAGGTCTTTATGTCCAAGCTCGAGTATCAGAACTTGAAGAAGACATACTGGAAGAAAAAGTAACTAAATCAACCTTTATCAATTTTGAACGTAAGTTTGCTCAAACAGCAGATGCGCTCATGAAGCAAGTCGAAAAATTGGCCGAAGAGGCTGCACCCTACACAATTCGACTTAACAGCGACAACGGCTTGACTTTTAAGAATTACGACGGCCAAACCACAATTGACGCAAGACTTGAAAAAGCTGGCAAAGATGTCGAATGTCAGTGGCAATGGACGGTTGAGGGTGAAACGTTCGGCAATCAAAACTCGCTAACAGTTGACGGCAATGCAATTAATGACAAAGCCGTTTTATTTGTTAGTGCACTAATTGACGGGAAAGAAGTTGCTAAAACCGAGGCGACTCTCGTCAATCTAGTTGAACCAATTGAATTGCAAGTGCGTGCTTCAAATGGCAACGTGTTTAAAAATGGTGTCATCTCGACGAATTTAACAGCCACTTTGTGGCGTGGTGGTCAAGAAATTGATAGAGATGGAACTGAATTTAGTTACATATGGACAAAAGTCAAAGATGACGAAACACCCGATGACTTGTGGAATCGAGCGCATTCGTACTCACAAAAGACAATTAAATTAACGCAAGAAGACTTGTTCAGAAGAGCAAGTTTTTTCTGTGACGTTGAATATATAGGAAAAAGAAATTAAGGGAGATTTTTAAAATGGTAAAAGTAGCAAGTGGTCAAATCACTGTTGTTGACCTTTCAGACGCACCAGTTCTCAGTGCGTTCATTACAGCAAACAAATCAACAACGCAGCTTTACAATCAAACAGCTGCGTCTTACAATCCGTCTTACGCATCAAGCGCTCAAACGTTGACATTGAATCTTACTAAAGCTGGCTCATCAGCAACGATTTTGAACAACGTCGGTAAAGTCAAATGGTATGTGGTTGATGGTGCGACTAAAACAGAAATCACATCGACAACGAACACAGATAATCAATATCTATCTGGAACACATAACGAAAACTTAACTACTAAAGTCAACATCGACCCTAGCAAAGGTTCAAAACGATTCGAAGCATCAGGAACTTGGAAAGACCCTGTAACAGACCTCGACGTGCAATTCCATGCGCAAATAGATTTGTTTGTTACTCAAATTGGTAGAGATAGCAATGTTTTGAATGTGTATGCTGGCAACGGAAATACGTTTAGAAACAATCTACCTGCTAGTCTAACAGTCAACGCAGACTTGTACAAAGGCAACACGCTTTCGAACGATAACAAACAGTTCAAATTCTTTTATTTGGACACAACAGTGGCTGGAAGTTCATCAACTGGCTATGATAGTGACGGCGGAATCGGTTGGCACCTATGCTCTAGCACTACAGCTGGTCAAACACCAAACGTAGCGCCTGGAACAAATACAACTAGCCAAGGTATTTTGACGGTGACACCTGCAGCAGTCGTTGACGCACAGACATATAAAGTTGTATGTATTGACAAGTCTAGCGGTGGCAACAGTGGCCAAAAATCGACTGGTAACTGCACAATCGTCGACATGTCAGACCCTATCCAGTTAATTATCGAATCAAGCGCTGGTAACATTTTTAAAAACGGAGAGGGCTCAACAGTGCTAAAAGCTCGACTTTATCAAAATGGCGAAGAACTTGACGCAAGTGGTTCAGACACGTCAAAAACTTACAAATGGAGCAAATTTGATAAAAATGGCGTGTTAAATACTAGTTTCGGCGGTTCTGGCAACCAATACAAAACTGGTAAATCTATTACAGTTTCAGCAAGTGAAATCAGCGCTAAGGCAACATATAATTGCGAAGTTTGGGAATAGGAGGAATAACAATGATTAAAGCAGATGTGGTTATCGCAGAGCAACGTCAAATTATTGACGTTCCCGTTATGACAAAATCCGAGGCTATCCGCGTTATTTTTAATACATACGGCATTTCGACAGAAATCAAAAGATGGATTGAAGACGAGGTAGAAGATGAACAAATTAATAGCAAAGAATCAACTGACAGTAACAAATCTGCTGGAGCGAGCGGAAACACGAAGGGAGACGTTTTACAAACTAACGAATAGCGCTGACGTGCCCGATGTTCCGAGCAACGGCAAACGAAATCTATGGATACAATCGAAAGCAGCAGGCAGTTTCGTGGAAGAAGAGCTGACAGATAATCATATAACTGGTCAGAAAGTTTGCTATCGCATAGACAGCGGCAAACAAATGTATTTTAATATCGAGCCAAGCTTTAGCACAAGATTGGTTAGAGAGATAACGTTAAGTGCTTGGATCAAATACGAAGATGTCGTTCCAGGGGGGAATGCTTGGAATAAATTTAATGTATTTAAACACAATTTTACTTATCACAACAGTGAGACTGGGGAAACCAGCGGCGTAGATTATTCAACGCTTGCAAGCTATACAGGCACAGCTGACTGGCAATATGTTCACTTTACTCACAATTACACTAATAGTAATTATGACGAGCTAAAAGGCTCGTTAGTTTTTAATTTGGAAGGCACGAAAAGCGGGACTGCTTGGGTAACGGGTATCAAAGTCGAATATGGGGATGTCGCCACCGACTGGTCGCCAGCGCCTGAAGACCTCTGGTCGACAGCCACACTAGTCCCGACACAGCAACAGCGTTATCTTTGGAAATTTGAGTACATTTACTATTCAGACGGTTCTGTTGAAACTACGCAGCCAGTTAACCTATCAATCGCAGGCGCTGACGCAGACACGACTGGCGTCACTGCAGCTATCAGCGAAATTGACTCAAAAGCTGATTCATTGCGTGCTGATTTAACCAACGTTTCTAACAGTTTGTCAAACGCAGCAAGCCAATTACAAGCACAAGCTGCTGCACAAGCAGATTTAACCAGTCGTGTTTCAACCGTTGAAGAAACCGCAAATGGGACGAAGACGACAGTAACAGAACTGGCAAAGACCGTTGATGACAATACTGATGACATCACGAGCATTACGCAGCGAACAAGTGCCATTGAAACAGATTTGTCTGGCACGAAAGCAACACTGTCACAAGTTCAGACGGCAGCAAACACGACTACAGCTAATCTTGCTAGTTATCAAGCAAGCAACGACCAAGCAGTGGCCAGTCTGCAAAGTAGTTTACAAACGACTGACGGCAATGTAAGCAATTTGCAGACGAAAGTCGAAGCAGTCCCTGGTCAGATTACAAGTGCAGTTAGCGCTGTCGAAGGTAAGATTCC
This sequence comes from Streptococcus ruminicola, assembly GCF_011387195.1. Taxonomy (NCBI): domain Bacteria; kingdom Bacillati; phylum Bacillota; class Bacilli; order Lactobacillales; family Streptococcaceae; genus Streptococcus; species Streptococcus ruminicola. Next base: position 136,840 of record NZ_CP046919.1, on the reverse strand, counting down.
AACAGACATCAATACGCGAAATCTTTGGATACAATCAAAAGCAGCAGGCAGTTTCGTGGAAGAAGAGCTGACAGATAATCATATAACTGGTCAGAAAGTTTGCTATCGCATAGACAGCGGCAAACAAATGTATTTTAATATCGAGCCAAGCTTTAGCACAAGATTGGTTAGAGAGATAACGTTAAGTGCTTGGATCAAATACGAAGATGTCGTTCCAGGGGGGAATGCTTGGAATAAATTTAATGTATTTAAACACAATTTTACTTATCACAACAGTGAGACTGGGGAAACCAGCGGCGTAGATTATTCAACGCTTGCAAGCTATACAGGCACAGCTGACTGGCAATATGTTCACTTTACTCACAATTACACTAATAGTAATTATGACGAGCTAAAAGGCTCGTTAGTTTTTAATTTGGAAGGCACAAAAAGCGGGACAGCTTGGATAACTGGAATCAAAGTCGAATATGGTAATACCGCTACACCTTACAGCGCAGCCCCCGAAGACACAGCAAGTCAAATCAGCTCGCTATCTAGTCAAATTCAGCAGACTGCAGACGGCATGACCTTGCTTGCGACTAAAACAGAGTTAAACACAGCCAAAACTGATTTGCAAACTGGTATTTCGACAGCGACAAGCAAAGCAGATAATGCGCAAACTACTGCTAACAGTGCTGTCTTAAAAGCTAATGCGGCACAAACAGCTGTCAATACGCTAGACAGCGAAGTCGTCAAATCAGCAAGTTTGAATCTTGATAATAACGGCTTTGTGACAAAAGTCGGGAAAACTATTGACGGAAATAAATTTGCGACAATGATTGCGCAAAACGCCAACAACGTCAAAATCATCGCTGACGAGATGCAGGTGACAGCTGACATGATTGTTGATGGCGCAGTCACAGCTAACAAGCTAAACGTAAACAATTTGTCTGCAGTTAATTCAAATTTAGGTGCTATCAAAGGCGGTTCGCTCTTGCTCCAAGAGAACAAGACTGCGAGCAGCTCAGTTGACAACTGGGGCACGTTCAACCGTCCAGCGCATAGGCAAGGTCTATACATGGACAATCATGGATTGGCTTCATCTGGCCCGATTCAACGAAAAAATGGCAGCGAAACAACGCCGACAGATATGCCTTTGGCAGTTTTACAATCTGGTGAGCTTCGTTTTCTGGTTGTTGATTACAACGACAATCTCGAGAACGTCCTACACTATGGTCTGTCTGATCCAGACTACGGCGTAATTCGTTTTGAAATTGACAGTGAGCTCAAACGACGTCTGACAATGACATCGTCAGGCTACTTAAACTTTCAAGCGACTAACTACACGAACTGGACATCAACAGGTGTTAGCGGGTGTGAGTATATGATTCAAGGCCGTTTGGTGCTCGTAAATTATGACGTGACATTTAACAGTGCTGGCACGCATACGATTGGCGGTATTCCGCAAGAATTTACCAAGAAATCGCTCATGATGACAGCGAAAGCGTGGACGATTACGCCACGAGACAAGAACATCCAACTTAATTCAGACGGTAGCTTGCATATTCTGGACGCGGAAGCTAACGTTAACTATCGCGGTACTTTAGTATTTAGTTATTAATTTTAAAAAAGGAGAATAAACTATGACAACAGAACTTATTAATGTAGATGAAATCACTCAACCATTTGGCTTAGCGCAAGCTTTGACTTACATGATTGAGAACGGCGAATACGTTCGCTACATCGCAGGAAACTATGACCTATATATGCACATTGAGCACGAACGCAAACCGGTCGTCATTAATGGCAAGCGTCAATTAAAAGAATTTAGCAAAGTTGTCGGCATTTCTAAATTTGGCGGGTCAATCCTCAGCTTGCCAATTGCTGATTATGTTGATGCAAAATGCTACATCATGCAATTTGATGAAGACGGCAATCCAATCTGGACATTGCCAGAAGAAACTACTGCTGAATAACAGCTTAGGAAGTGAGAGGAGATTATGCATGCAGAAATTTTAACGGGAGTTTTCTCATTGATTGCTAGCCTAGTTGGCACATTTGGCGGGATTATCACGAGCACCAAATTAACCAATTATCAAATCAATGAGCTTAAAAAACAGGTCGATAAACACAACAGCGTCATTGAGCGCACGTTTAGGCTAGAGGAACATAGCAGGTACGTCGATGAACGCATTGCACGTCTCGAAAGCGAGGTTGAAAAATGAAACGTTATTTTGAAAAATTAGGAATCAAGGTTTTGAAAACTATGGCGCAGTCAGCAGTTGGCGTCATCGGCGCTAGCACGTTAATTACACAAGTCGATTGGAGAGTGGTGGTTTCCACCGCTCTTTTGTCTGGCTTGGTTTGTGTTCTCACGAATTTGTCTGATTTGAAGGAGGAAGATGTCGATGAAGATTAAACGACTTTTAGCAGGCGCTCTTTTGAGTACTAGCTTACTATTGCAGTCTACAGCTTTTGCTGCAGTGGGTGACCAAGGCGTTGACTGGTCACGTTATCAAGGTCAAAACGGTATTTTTGGCTATGGCCATGATAAGTTTGCTATTATCCAAATCGGTGGCGTAAACGGTGGCGGTATGTACGGTCAAACCACTTACGAGACACAAGTGGCGTCAGCTATTGCGCAAGGCAAACGCGCACATACTTACATCTGGTATCAAGTTGGCGGGAATGCAATCCTTGGTGAGCAAGTATTAAATACATTCTTGCCACAGGTTCAAACACCTAAAGGCTCAATCGTGGCGCTTGATTACGAAAGCGGTGCTAGCGCAGATAAACAAGCGAATACTAACGCAATTTTGCACGGCATGCGCATGATTAAAGCTGCAGGCTATACGCCTATGTACTACTCATACAAACCTTACACAGTCGCTAATGTGTACGCGGACCAAATCATTCGCGAGTTTCCAAACAGCTTGTGGATGGCTGCCTATCCAAATTATGCGGTGACACCAACGCCAAATTACCGTGTCTTTCCATCAATGGACGGCGTGGCAATTTACCAATTCACATCGACTTATATAGCTGGCGGCTTGGACGGCAACGTTGATTTAACAGGCATCACTGATAATGGCTACACTAAGCATGATAATCCTAAAACTAACACACCAGCTATTAGTCAAGGTCAACAAGCGGACAATACGCCAAAATCTGACATTGCTAACGGCAACCAAGTAAAAGTTAAATTTAGCGCTGGAAGCTGGGCTACTGGTCAAGGTATTCCAACCTGGGTTAAAGGTCGTACATACGACGTAGCGCAAGTGTCTGGCAGTCGTGTATTGCTAGCTGGTATCAATTCATGGATCAATAAGGCAGACGTTGAAATTATCTCAGTATCATCTGTACCAGCTCAAGCACCAGCAACTGGTACATACACAGTTCAAAGCGGTGACACATTATCTGGTATTGCTGCTAAATTCGGCACTAGCTACCAAGCCTTAGCAAGTCTCAACGGATTAAGCAATCCAAATCTTATCTACGTCGGGCAAACCTTGCGTGTTAACGGTTCAGCAAATACTGGTTCGGTTTACTACACTGTTCGTGCAGGCGATAACCTATCAGCAATCGCTAGCCGTTATGGCACTAGCTACCAAGCAATCGCAGCACTAAACGGTCTAGCTAATCCAAACTTGATTTACGCAGGACAAACACTTAAAATTAAATAGACACTTTAACACCCCTAGCCTTTTGGTTAGGGGTTTTTTTAGTGCCGTTATAACGGACTTATTACAAAATTGTGGTTATAAGGAAAATCAAAACAAGGGGGCAAAAAAGGGGCATAAGTTTAAAACTTTTGTATTTTTACCTTGAAAAACTGTAAAACTTTCAGTCGTATATACCCTTGTTTTTAGAGTTTTTCTACTATTATATACGTACTATTTTACTTACTGGTAAAATACCGTGGATTGAAATCATTCTACAACCTTAAAAAATAATCTCTGATTATATTAAGGTAAAAACCTTAGCTTAGGCTAAGGTTTTTTTGTGCTTTTAAAAAGTGTATTGACATATTGTCGATAAGATAGCTTGGTTAAGTGAACACAAAAGAGATTATAAAAATGCTTGAAGAAATTTTCTTCAAGCATTTTTTGTAAAATCTTATTTTTCAAATTCAGCTTTGCTCTTAGTATCAGCATATTCTTCGGCAACTTCTTTTGAAAGAATGTCGTTATAACTTGGTAGTGCAATACTAGAGCCGTATTTGTTCTTCAAAGCTGTGGTTACGAGGCGATAAGCCAGGTTAGCATTACGTGAAAGAATTGGTCCGTGGAAGTAGCTACCGTAGACGTTTTTGTAATGAACGCCTTCAGTACCGTCTTCTTTATTATTACCGTTTCCGTAAACACATGTTCCAAGTGGTTTTTCATCTTCTGAAAGGAAAGTACGTCCTTGGTGATTTTCAAAACCGTAATAAGTTTCGTTAAATTCATCATTGTGAATTTTGATATCACCGATAAAACGATTATTATTTTGACTAAGGGTATAGTGTCCCATAACCCCAAGACCATCGATTTTTTCACCGTTTGCTTGGACGTAGTATTGACCTAGAAGTTGGAAACCACCACAGATTGCAAGCATAACTTTGTCTTTGTTGATGAAATCAGCGATAGATTCTTTTTTGCCTGGTAGGTCTTTAGCGACGATTGATTGTTCGTAATCTTGTCCGCCACCAAAGAAAGCCATATCATAGTAATTGGCATCAAAGCTATCACCAAGTGACACGATATCAAAGGTCATTTTAGCACCTAGCTTTTCACCGACGTATTTCATCATGAGAATATTACCATTGTCACCGTAGGTATTCATAAGATTTCCATAAAGGTGAGCAACGTTTAATTCGTATTGATATTCTTTATTTGCAGGAGATTGTAGTGAAGTATAAGTCATTTTAGTTCATCTCCTTTCCAACAGCGTGACGACTTGCTAAGATTTCGCGGAATTGAAGCATAGCTGTGTAAGTCGCTAAGATGTAAGCATGGTCAGTTGGTTGAGCTTCAATCAAAGCCATGATATCTTCTAAGCTTTCAGCTTCTGTAATTTTATCTTCATCATAACCTGTCACACGTAAGCGACGTGCAATTTCAGAGTGGCGCACGCCTCCAGCAAAGGCTTGTGGGATATCCATGCCTAAGATAGATTCAAAGTTAGCATCCCAAATCCAGCTAGTATCAATTCCGTCAGCGTAGTTGGCATTGAGTAGAACTGATAGTGTAAATGGATATGGAGCCAATTTAATCATATCAAGAGCTTGGCTAGCACCAACTGGGTTTTTGATAAGAACCAAAGTACAAGACTTATCACCGATTTTGAAGGTTTCTTGACGTCCAAAGACTGCACGGCTCTTGTCAAAACCAGCTTTGATTTTTTCAGGAGAAACTCCAAAGAACTCAGCTACAGACACGGCTGCAAGGGCGTTATAGATATTGTAAAGACCACCGACGTTAATCTTGTAATCTTGCCCATCAATGACAAATTCAGATGTAGTATTCGTGATTTTTGTCAAGTCTGTCAAAGCATAATCAAGTTTTGGACGGTGGAAACCGCAATTTTCACAAACGTAATCACCAAGGTTAGCGTAAGTGTTAAGCTTGTATTTCAAGATGCTTTGGCATTGTGGGCACAAAATACCTTCAGTGTTGTAGTGAGCTAATTCTGGTGCATGCTTTTCAGTATCAAAACCATAGTATTTGACTGGATTGATGACGTTTGTTGAATTGAAGAGCGGGCTGTCTCCATTAGCTAGGATAGTTGCATTTGGGGCTTTTGCTGCACCATCCAAAATCATTTGATAAGTTGTATAGATTTCACCATAACGGTCCATTTGGTCACGAAAAATATTTGTGAAGACAAAAAGACTTGGAGTGATGTATTCTGTGATTTTTGGAAGGCTTGCTTCATCAATTTCTAGCACAGCGATTTTTTTTCCAGATTTAGCTCTTTTAGCTGTCAAGAAAGTTGATGTGATTCCGGTAATCATGTTAGCTCCACTAGGGTTTGTCACGATTTCACCGAAAGCCTCACGCAAAATGCCTACTGTCAAAGCAGTCGTGAGGGTTTTACCGTTTGTACCAGTGACAACAACAATCTCATAATCTTTGGCAATTGTATCTAAAATGTCTTTGTCGAATTTGAGGGCGATTTTTCCAGGCAAGGTTGAGCCACGTCCCATTTTTGAAAGAATGGCGTGAGCTGCTTTACCAGCCGTAATTCCCATTAATGTGTTTACTTTCATAGGAATATTGTACCACAAAAAGGAATATTCGAATAAAGAAAATCTGTTTTAAAAGTGGTATAATAGAAAGGTAGTTTTATTTAGTTAGAGAAAAGAGATGTATGTATGAGTAATTTAGCGGCTATTGATGCTAAATTTTGGGCAACTTTAGTTGAAAATCCATGGACTATTGTTGTTCATTTGTTAGATATTTTAATCGTAGCATATTTTATTTATCGTTTAATAAAAGCCTTAGCTGGCACGAAGATTATGTCCTTGATTCAAGGTGTTGTCTTCTTTATCATTTTGAAATTTGTCGCTGAGTGGATTGGCTTTACGACCATCACTTATTTGATGAATCAAGTTATCACATACGGTGTTATCGCGTGTGTTGTTATCTTTGCTCCTGAGATTCGTTCTGGTCTTGAAAAATTTGGTCGTTCGACGCAAGTTTTTTCACAAACGCAACAAGTTAGTGACGAAGAAAAACTGGTTGAAGCCTTGGTAAAATCAGTTGCTTACATGAGCCCTCGTAAAATTGGTGCTTTGATTTCTATCGAGCGCACGCAAACATTGCAAGAGTATATTTCTACAGGGATTCCTTTGGATGCTGATATTTCAAGTCAATTGTTGATTAATATCTTCATCCCAAACACACCTTTGCATGATGGTGCGGTAATCATTAGTGGTAATAAAATCGCGACAGCTTGTTCTTATCTTCCTTTGTCTGAGTCAATGGCCATTTCAAAAGAATTCGGAACACGTCACCGCGCAGCTATTGGACTTTCAGAAAACTCAGATGCTCTTACAATTGTTGTGTCAGAAGAGACTGGTGGTATTTCAATTACTTCAAAAGGTGAGTTTTTGCATGATTTGACCAAAGAGAATTTTGAAGCGATTCTTCGCACACATTTAATTACAAAAGTTGAGGAAGAAGACCACTGGTATCAAAAATTTTGGAGGAAGAAAAAATGAAAAAGTTTTTCAATAGTCAATTCTGGTTGGTTATTGTGTCCATTATCTTTTCTATTCTCCTATTTTTGACTGCCACAACAAGTAATTATACGCATGTTGGGTCGCAGGTATCTGGCGCAACAGAGACCTTCACCCACACCCTAACAAATGTCCCTATCGATATCAAATACGATAGTGATAAGTATTTTATCAGTGGTTATTCGTATGAAACAGAAGTTTACTTAACATCAATCAACCGTGTTAAATTGGACTCTGAAATCAATAATGACACGAGAAGTTTCAAGGTTGTTGCTGACTTGTCAAATTTAGGTGAAGGGACTCAAACAGTGCCTCTTAAGGTGACTAATTTGCCATCAGGTGTTACAGCGACAGCTTCACCTAATAATATCTCAGTGACTATTGGCAAAAAGAAAACCAAAACATTTGATGTTCAAGGCGTCATTGATGATAATCAAATCGCCAAAGGCTATGAGCTGAAGAAAGTGTCAACAGACATATCTGAAGTTGAAGTCACAAGTGCAGAATCAATCATTGATCAAATCGATCATGTGGTTGCTAAACTGCCTGAAAATGAAGTTTTAAATGGCAATTACAATGGACGAGTAGCCCTACAAGCTGTTGCCTCAGATGGCACAATTCTTGCTAGTGCGATTAACCCGTCAAAAGCTCGACTTGAAGTGACAGTTAAGAGATTGACCAAAACCGTTCCTGTGACTGTTAAGATGACTGGGAAAATGAATGATAAGCTATCAAATATCTCTTATAGTCTCAGTCAAGACCAAGTGACGATTGCTGGTAGCCAAGATGCCCTTAACGCTGTTAATGAGGTGGTTGCTAATGTCGATGTCTCAAATGTGACAAAAGATACCAATTTGAGTGTCAACTTAACAGCAGATAACGTGGCAGTAGAGCCTTCTGTAGTGACGGTACAGTTGACAGTGACAAAAAAATAGTTCATAATAGCTAGGACTATATATTAAAGAATACTGGGCAAGCAAATTTCTTGCCCTTAGGAAATGAATATTAGTAATGGAGGAAGCGAATTTTTCGCTAAAAAAATAATGGGAAAATATTTTGGAACAGATGGTGTTCGTGGAGAAGCAAATGTTGAGTTGACCCCTGAGTTAGCTTTCAAATTAGGACGCTTTGGTGGCTATGTTCTTAGTCAGCATGAAACAGGACGTCCAAAAGTATTTGTAGCACGCGATACTCGAATTTCAGGTGAAATGCTTGAATCAGCTTTGGTAGCTGGACTTCTTTCAGTTGGTATTGAAGTTTACAAACTTGGTGTTTTAGCAACTCCAGGTGTGTCTTATCTTGTTCGTACTGAAAAAGCTAGCGCTGGTGTTATGATTTCTGCTAGTCACAACCCTGCTCAAGATAATGGTATTAAATTCTTCGGTGGTGATGGATTCAAATTGGCTGATGATCAAGAATTGGAAATTGAAGCTCTTCTTGATGCACCAGAAGATACCCTTCCACGCCCTTCAGCTGAAGGTCTTGGAACACTTGTTGATTATCCAGAAGGTCTTCGTAAATACGAAAAATTCCTTGTATCAACAGGTATTAGCTTAGAAGGAATGAAAGTTGCTCTTGATACAGCAAACGGTTCAGCATCTGTATCTGCACGTGATATTTTCCTAGATCTGGATGCTGATATTACAGTTATCGGTGAAAATCCAGATGGTCTTAACATCAATGATGGTGTAGGATCAACTCACCCAGAACAATTGCAAGAACTTGTTAAAGAATCAGGTGCTGCAGTTGGTCTTGCTTTTGATGGTGATAGCGACCGTTTGATTGCCGTTGATGAAAATGGTGAAATTGTTGATGGTGACAAAGTAATGTACATCATTGGTAAGTACCTTTCTGAACGTGGTCAATTGGCTCACAACACAATCGTAACAACTGTTATGTCTAACCTTGGTTTCCACAAAGCGCTTGACCGCGAAGGGATTAACAAAGCTATCACAGCTGTTGGTGACCGCTATGTTGTTGAAGAAATGCGTAAATCTGGTTACAATCTTGGTGGTGAACAATCAGGTCACGTTATTATCATGGACTACAACACAACAGGTGACGGTCAATTGACTGGTATTCAGTTGGTTAAAGTTATGAAAGAAACTGGTAAACCACTTTCTGAATTAGCTGCTGAAGTGACTATCTACCCACAAAAATTAGTTAACGTTCGTGTTGAAAATAGCATGAAGAGCAAAGCGATGGAAGTGCCAGCTATCGCTGAAATCATCAGCAAGATGGAAGAAGAAATGAATGGAAACGGTCGTATCTTGGTTCGCCCAAGTGGTACTGAACCACTTCTTCGCGTTATGGCTGAAGCGCCAACTGATGAAGAAGTTGAATACTATGTAAATACTATTGCTGATGTTGTTCGTAACGAAATCGGTATCGACTAAATTCAATAAAAAAGAAAAGGTTTGGGTGTTAGGCTCAGACCTTTTTGTGTTTATTTCATTGGTTATCTTTCTTAAAAATGTTATAATAACGTCATGCTAACAAAACCAACATCAGCTTATGTACATATTCCTTTTTGTACGCAGATTTGTTATTATTGTGATTTTTCAAAGGTTTTTATCAAGAATCAGCCTGTCGATGAGTATTTGCAGGCTCTTATTCGTGAGTTTGAGTCTTATGATATTAAGAAGTTGCGTACTTTATATATTGGTGGTGGAACACCAACCTCAATTACTGCAGAACAACTGGAGTACTTGTTGACGAATTTGACTAAGCACTTGGATTTGAGTGCTTTAGAAGAATTCACTATTGAAGCTAACCCAGGTGATTTAACAGAAGATAAGATTGAAGTGCTCAAGCGCTCAGCAGTGAATCGTGTGTCACTTGGCGTTCAGACTTTCAATGATAAACATTTGAAACAAATCGGTCGTAGTCACAATGAAGCTCAGATTTATTCAACGATTTCGAATTTGAAAAAAGCTGGTTTTCATAATATTTCCATTGATTTGATTTATGCGCTTCCTGGTCAAACCATGGAAGATGTCAAAGAAAATGTGGCTAAGGCTATTGCACTTGATATTCCGCATTTGAGTTTATATAGCTTGATTCTGGAACATCATACGGTTTTCATGAATAAGATGCGTCGCGGTAAATTACAATTACCTAAAGAAGATTTGGAAGCGGAGATGTTTGAATACATCATTTCTGAGTTAGAAGCTAATGGCTTTGAGCACTATGAAATTTCAAACTTCACCAAACCAGGTTTTGAAAGCCGCCATAATTTGATGTACTGGGACAATGCAGAGTATTTTGGTGTGGGAGCAGGGGCTTCTGGTTATTTAAATGGTGTTCGCTATCGTAATCGTGGACCAATTCAGCATTATCTTAAAGCAGTTGCTCAAGGTAATGCCAGATTATCAGAAGAAAAATTGACAAAAGATGAGATGATGGAAGAAGAATTGTTCTTAGGATTACGCAAAAAATCTGGTGTGTCTATTGCTAGATTTGAAGAAAAATTCGGCTTGTCTTTTGAAGAACGTTATGGTCAAATCGTGAGAGAACTTTGTCAGCAAGGCCTATTGGTTCCAGATGATAAGGTGGTACGCATGACCAAAAAAGGACTGTTTTTGGGAGACACAGTCGCAGAGAGATTTATATTGGAGTAAAAAAGATGGGATTAAGTTATCAAGAAAAATATCAAGTACCTTTTTATGAAAGTGATATTAATCAAAATATGAAATTATCACAACTCTTATCGCTTGTTTTGCAGGTTTCTGGCAAGCAATCGTTAAGTCTTGGAATGAGTGACGAGTATGTTTTTCAAACTTATAATCTTGTCTGGATTATCACAGAATATGCTATTGAGATCGACCGCTTGCCTAAATATACCGAAAACATTGTAATCGAGACGGTGCCAACAGCTTACAACAAGCTCTTTTGTTACCGTGATTTCAATGTCTATGGCGAAGATGGTGAGAAGATTTTGACCATTCATTCGACCTTTGTCTTGATGGATTATGACACCCGCAAAGTGCATCCTGTTGTCGATGATATTGTCGATGTTTACCAAGTTGAAAAAGTGAAGAAAATTTACCGTGGTCCTCGTTATGAAGGCTTGGAAAATCCAGAAGAAACTCTCTACCACGTGCGTTTCTTTGATCTTGATTTGAATGGTCATGTCAATAACAGCAAATACCTTGAATGGATGTATGATGTTTTAGACGTTAACTTTTTGGAAAAATACATTCCACACCACATTAATTTGAAATATGTGAAAGAAGTTCAATATGGCCATGACATTAAGTCACGAGTTGAACGTGATGGCTTGACAACCAAACATGAAATTGTCACTCAAGGTGTGGTACGAGCTCAAGCACGCATTGAATGGAAAGAAAAATAATCGCTCTGCTATTTTTAAATAATTAAGGAAAGAAGTAAGACTTAATGACCTTTTAACTTACCTGAAAGGTCATTTACTATATATGGAGGAAAGAATGACTTATAAAGGCTATTTGATTGATTTAGACGGAACAATTTATAAAGGAAAAGATCGTATTCCAGCTGGAGAACGTTTTATTCAACGTCTTCAAGAACGACAAATTCCTTATGTCTTGGTGACAAACAATTCAACACGTACACCTGAAAAAGTCCAAGAAATGTTGGCAACACAATTCAACGTTCATACACCTCTTAACACTATTTACACGGCAACAATGGCAACGATTGATTACATGAATGATTTGAATCGTGGCAAAACTGTTTATGTGATTGGGGAAACTGGTTTGAAAACAGCGATTGCTGAGGCGGGTTACGTAGAAGACACTGAAAATCCAGCCTATGTCGTTGTTGGACTTGATACTGATTTAACCTATGAAAAATTAGCGGTAGCAACATTAGCTATCCAAAAAGGTGCTGTCTTTATCGGAACAAACCCAGACTTGAACATTCCAACGGAACGTGGTTTGATGCCAGGAGCTGGTGCCATTAACAATCTTTTGGAAGTGGCTACACGTGTGAAACCAGTCTACATCGGAAAACCAAATGCTATTATCATGAACAAAGCCTTGGATGTTCTTGGCGTTAAACGAGAAGAAGCAATCATGGTTGGAGATAACTACTTAACAGATATCATGGCAGGAATTCAAAATGATATTGCTACTTTACTTGTGACAACAGGATTTACCAAACCTGAAGAAGTGCCAACACTTCCAGTAAAACCTGACCACGTGCTAGCTAGCCTTGACGAATGGAATTTTGATGAAAAATAGAATTTGGACCTTTAGCACTTGGTTATGGCTTCTATCTTTTGCAGTGCTAGTAGCTATTTACGGCGCTTGGTTAATCTATCCTCTTGAGATTGATTGGCTCAAGTTAACTCTCCAAGTGACCATTACAAAAGACGACCTCTTAAAAAACTTCAATGTCTTGATGACATATCTGACGAATCCATTATCACACACTCTAGCTATGCCTGATTTTCCTTCATCAGCTAGTGGGCTTAAGCATTTTGGCGACGTGAAGCATCTATTTCATTTAGCACAAGCTGTCTTTGTGATTTTGCTATATCCTTCTTGGCGTTTTTTGAAAAATAGCAGAGCTAAAAAATCACTTTTTCTTCATCAAAGAACTTTTACCTTTGCTGCATTTTTACCGATTGTCATTGCAGTAGCAGGGCTTTTGATTGGTTTTGACCAATTCTTTACTCTCTTTCATGAAGCCTTATTTCCTGGTGATAGCAGTTGGCTTTTTAACCCAGCGACTGACCCGATTATCTGGGTTTTACCAGAAGAATACTTCATGCATTGCTTTATCATTTTCTTTGTAGCTTATGAAGTGATGATGCTAAGTTTAGTCGCAACAGCTCGTAAGCAATTAAATCATCGCCTAAAAAACAACGAGAGAAAGGATGAAAAATGACATTTGCATGGTATTTTTGGCTACTGTTTGCAGTAGCGTGGATATTTGCCATCACATTTTGGGTAAAATCCTCTAACATTTCGCAAAAATGGCTGCGCATCACCTATGTCATCTGCGGCATCATCGCCTTTCTCCTCCCCTTCTTCTGGGGCTGGTTGGTGAGTTAGGGCCAATAAGGAGAAGTACAATGATTAAAAATTATCCAGCAATTTTTCACAACGAAGCTAATGGAAGGTATTGGGTAGAATTTCCTGATTTTGCTGGCGGAACTCAGGGTGATAACTTGGAAGAAGCTAGAAGAAATGCTAAGGAGTTTTTATCAGGAGTATTAGAAACTTATTATATTGAAAAAATGCCTTTACCAGATCCGAGTAATCTAGATACTTTATGTACTTGTGACGGGCATGTAGAATTTGTGGAAGTTTAACGTTTCAAATTCTAACTAAAACTTTAGTGAAAATCACTTCCAATGTTTTTCAAAAGTTTTCTTTTATGGTAAAATTGAAAGTGAATTTATTTTAGTTAGATAGGTTGGATTGTTTACATGGAAAAAACTTTCTTTATGATTAAACCAGATGGCGTGAAACGCGGACTTGTTGGTGAAGTACTTAAACGTATTGAACGTCGTGGTTTCAAAATTGAAAAATTAGAAATGCGTATGGCAACTCCTGAGTTGTTAGAAAAACACTATGAAGACTTGGTTGACCGTCCATTCTTCCCACTAATCGTTGACTTTATGACAAGTGGTCCAGTGATTGCTGGTGTTATGTCAGGAGAAGAAGTGATTACTTCTTGGCGTACAATGATGGGTGCAACAAACCCTAAAGAAGCTCTTCCAGGAACAATCCGTGGTGATTTTGCTCAAGCACCAGCTGAAGGCGCTGCAACATTTAACATCGTTCACGGTTCAGATTCACCAGAATCAGTAGAACGCGAAATCGCCCTTTGGTTTGGGGAATAATTTGATAGTTTAGTAGCTGACAAGCGCTCAATGGCGCTTGTTTTTTAGTTTATAAAGGGGTAAAATGTAAGGGATTACTTAAATAAAAATGGAGAAGTAATAGTAATGACAAATGGAAAAATTTTAGGCTTGGATATTGGTGTAGCATCTGTTGGAGTTGGTATCATTGAAGCTAAAACTGGTAAGGTTATTCATGCTAACTCTCGACTATTTTCGGCAGCAAATGCTGAGAATAATGCTGAAAGAAGAGGCTTTCGTGGTGCAAGACGCTTAACACGTCGTAAAAAGCATCGTGTTAAACGAGTACGTGACTTATTTGAAAAATATGATATTTCAACTGATTTTAGAAATCTAAATTTAAATCCCTATGAACTTCGTGTTAAAGGTTTATCGGAACAATTAACAAATGAAGAATTATTTGCTGCTTTGCGAACAATTGCAAAAAGACGTGGTATCTCGTATCTTGATGATGCAGAAGATGATTCAACAGGCAGCTCAGATTATGCAAAATCTATTGAAGAAAATCGTCGTTTGTTGAAGAACATGACACCAGGTCAAATTCAATTAGAACGACTAGAAAAATATGGTCAATTACGTGGAAACTTCACAGTGTATGATGAAAATGGTGAAGCTCACCGATTAATCAATGTTTTCTCAACATCTGATTACAAGAATGAAGCACGTAAAATTTTAGAAACTCAATCAAATTATAATAAGCAAATTACTGATGAGTTTATTGAAGATTATATTGAAATTTTAACTCAAAAACGAAAATATTATCATGGACCAGGTAACGAAAAATCTCGTACGGATTATGGACGCTATCGTACAGATGGAACAACACTTGAGAATATTTTTGGTATTTTGATTGGTAAATGTACATTTTATCCTGATGAATATAGAACCTCTAAAGCTTCTTATACTGCTCAAGAATATAACTTTTTAAATGATTTAAATAATTTAAAAGTGCCGACTGAAACAGGTAAGTTGTCTACTGAACAAAAACATTATTTAGTTGATTTTGCCAAAAGTTCGAAGGCTTTAGGTGTTGCAAAATTATTAAAAGAAATAGCGAAGATTGTAGAATGTAGTGTAGATGATATCAAGGGTTATCGTGAAGATAATAAAGGAAAACCAGATTTACACACATTTGAACCATATCGCAAACTAAAATTTAATCTTAGTTTGATTGATATTGATGAATTATCAAGAGAAACATTAGATAAATTAGCAGATATCTTAACACTTAATACAGAACGTGAAGGTATTGAGGATGCCATCAAACGTAATTTACCAAACCAATTTACGGAAGAGCAAATTGTAGAACTTGTAAATGTCAGAAAAAATCAAAGTTCTGCTTTTAATAAAGGATGGCATAGTTTCTCAGTTAAATTGATGAATGAACTAATTCCTGAATTGTACGCAACATCTGAGGAACAGATGACAATTTTGACACGATTAGAGAAATTTAAAGTTAATAAAAAGTCATCAGAAAATACCAAGACGATTAATGAAAAAGAAATTACGGATGAAATTTATAATCCAGTTGTAGCGAAATCTGTTAGCCAAACAGTAAAAATCATTAATGCAGCAGTTAAGAAATACGGTGATTTTGACAAGATTGTTATCGAAATGCCACGAGATAAGAATGCTGATGATGAGAAGAAATTTATTGACAAAAAGCAAAAGGAAAACGCTAAAGAAGTTGAAGATGCTTTAAAACGAGCAGCTTATCTTTATAATGGTACTGATAAATTACCTGATGGTGTTTTTCATGGTAATAAGCAGTTAAAAACTAAAATTCGCCTTTGGTATCAACAAGGTGAACGTTGTTTGTATTCGGGAAAACCAATTTCAATTCAAGATTTGGTACATAATTCAAATAACTTTGAAATCGACCATATTTTACCGCTATCTCTTTCTTTTGATGACAGTTTAGCTAATAAAGTTTTAGTTTATGCTTGGACAAACCAAGAAAAAGGTCAAAAGACCCCTTATCAAGTTATCGATTCTATGGATGCAGCGTGGTCATTTAGAGAAATGAAAGATTACGTACTGAATCAAAAAGGAATTGGTAAGAAGAAACGTGAGTACCTTTTAACAACAGAAAATATCGATAAGATAGAAGTTAAAAAGAAATTTATCGAGCGTAATCTGGTCGATACTCGTTATGCATCACGTGTTGTTTTAAATAGCATTCAAGCGGCATTAAAAGAATTGGATAAAGATACTAAAGTTTCTGTTATTAGAGGTCAATTTACGTCACAACTTCGTCGAAAATGGAAGATTGACAAATCACGTGAAACGTATCACCATCATGCAGTGGATGCTTTGATTATTGCTGCTTCAAGCCAATTGAAATTATGGCAAAAACAAGAAAATCCAATGTTTGTAGATTATGGTGAAAATCAAGTGGTTAACAAGGAGACTGGTGAGATTCTGTCGGTATCAGATGATGATTACAAAGAACTAGTTTTCCAACCACCGTATCAAGGATTTGTTAATACAATTTCAAGTAAAGCTTTTGAAGATGAAATCTTATTCTCTTATCAAGTAGATTCAAAATATAATCGAAAAGTTTCAGATGCAACTATCTATTCAACTCGAAAAGCTAGGCTTGGAAAAGATAAAAAAGAAGAAACTTATGTTTTAGGAAAAATCAAAGATATCTACAGTCAAGATGGATTTGATGCTTTTATTAAAAGATACAAAAAAGATAAAACACAATTCTTGATGTATCAAAAAGATCCGTTAACTTGGGAAAATGTCATTGAAGTAATTTTAAGAGATTATCCGAGTGAAAAACTTTCTGAAGATGGTAAGAAAAATGTCAAATGTAATCCTTTTGAAGAGTACCGCAGAGAAAATGGCTTAATCTGCAAATACAGTAAAAAAGGAAAAGGCACACCTATTAAATCTCTTAAGTATTATGATAAGAAATTGGGAAATTGTATTGATATCACTCCTAAAGGTAGTAAAAATGAAGTTGTGTTGCAATCTTTGAATCCTTGGAGAGCTGACCTTTACTTTAATCCTGATACCTTAAAATATGAATTAATGGGCTTAAAATATTCAGACTTGAGCTTTGAAAAAGGAACTGGTAAATATCATATTTCTCAAGAAAGATATGATGAGATAAAAGTAAAAGAGGGTATTGGCAAGAATTCAGAATTTAAATTTACTTTGTATCGAAATGATTTGATTTTAATCAAAGATACAGAGAGTGGTGAAGAAGAGCTATATCGTTTTCTATCTAGAACAATGCCAAATGTCAAACATTATGTAGAGCTGAAACCATACGATAAAGAAAGATATGATGGTGGACAAGAACTAATGAAAGTATTTGGTAATGTTGCAAATGGTGGGCAATGTCTAAAAAGTTTAAATAAATCTAATTTATCAATCTATAAAGTTCGTACTGATGTTCTTGGTAATAAATTCTTTATTAAAAAAGAAGGTGATAAACCTAAGTTGGATTTTAAAAATAATAAAAAATAATTGAATTTTGGGGTTGCAATTTTTATGTAATCGCTATATAATAAATCTTGCAAGGGACGCCTTGCACGGTTACTTAAATCTTGCAGAGCCTACAAAGATAAGGCTTCATGCCGAATTCAAGCACCCCATGTTTTTACATGGGGTGCTTTTCGTTGTGTAAAGGAGAAAATGATGACTTGGAGAGTTGTGCACGTTAATCAAAGTGAAAAGATGCATTTAAAATTGGATAATATCGTAATAAAGAAGCTAGGCGAGGAATATACGATTCCTTTAAGTGATATTTCAATTATTGTTGCTGAAGGTGGAGATACGGTAGTAACTCTTCGTTTGCTTAGTGCTTTAAGCAAATTCAATATTGCTCTTATTGTTTGTGATAATGAACACTTACCGACAGGCATTTATCATGCACCGAATGGACATTCTAGAGCTTATAAGAGACTACAAAAGCAGTTAGAATGGAGTCAGGAGCAAAAAGATAAGCTTTGGCAAATTGTAACTTATTTTAAAATTAATAATCAGCAAGATGTTCTGTCATTATTTGAGAGAGATATTGATGCGATACAGTTATTAGCTGATTATAAAGACCATATCGAGCTTGGAGATAAGACGAATCGAGAAGGGCATGCTGCTAAAGTTTATTTTAATGAGCTTTTTGGTAAAAAGTTTACGCGCGTGACACAACAAGAGGCTGATGTGATTAATGCTGGTTTGAATTATGGATATGCAATCTTGAGAGCACAAATGGCAAGGATTGTCGAAGGATATGGTCTCAATCCCCTAATTGGTATTTTCCATAGAAATGAATACAATCAATTTAATCTGGTAGATGATTTAATGGAGCCATTTAGACAGATAGTAGATATTTGGGTTTACCAAAATTTACGTGATAAAGAATATTTAAAATATGAGTACCGCTTAAATCTAACGAATCTTTTAAATGCCAATATTAAGTACGGGAAAGAAAATTGTTCGGTAACTGGTGCTATGGATAAATATGTTCAAGGTTTTATAAAATGTATTGATAAAAAAGATACGAGCAAATTCTTTTGCCCAGTAGTGTCAAGCCTAGAATTGGAGTCTTAAGATGAGGTATGCTGCAATGAGATTATTATGCTTTTTTGATTTACCAATGGAAACTGCACAAGAAAAAAGGACCTATCGAAATTTTAGAAAAGAATTGATAGCCAATGGATTTGAGATGTTACAGTTTTCGGTTTATTATCGTACTTGTCCAAATCGTAGTTTTGCTAATAAGTTTTATAAAAGACTACAGCAGAGCAATTTACCTGCAGGTAACGTAAGGTTGTTAGCTGTTACAGAGAAACAATTTTCTGAGATGACTTTAATCGTAGGTGGAAAAACGAAACAAGAAGAAGTAGTTAGTAATAATAAGTTGGTGGTTATATGAAATGGCACTTCACTCATCCGTACAAGGATAACCTAGATATTAATTTTGGTCAATTTACACAGATAATAGGACAAAATCAGCAACTAAAATATTATATGTGGCATCTTTTGATGTGGTATTTTGATGGTAAAAAGTATTCAGAAGAAGATTTGTCACTTTTTAATCAAGAGGAGCCTGAAATTTTAAGTGATGGGAAGGTTTTAAAGCGAAAAGATTTTAAGGTCATTTCGATTTCTGATATCCAAGATTTGCTTGAGCAGATGTCTTATAAAAAAGGAACTGTCGCTTTTGATTTTATGAAATCGAAATTAGATACTATTGATGTCATGACGGAAGTTGATGGAATCAATGATAGATTGGATAGAATTTCACTAACTGTCAATCAGAATCTTAATTTATCAATAGATAATGTCACTTATCATACGGAAAGCTGTTTGGTTACGTCTGAGCAATTATTAAGCAAGTATTTTCAACCATATTTTAATTATCAAGAAAAAAATATTGCTTTTGAATTTGTTAATAACGAAACTAAAGTAATGTTTTTACTTAAAATGATAAAAGAAAAACTAAAAAATGATACTGGTAACATTTTATTGGTTTTCAAGAATATGGATGACTATCTTGATTATTCTTCATTTATAAGAATTTGTGAATCTATTACTCAGATAACAAGTGAGTTTCCAAATTTTTACTGTACTATTTTTCCTTCGAATGAAAGTTATTTGTATGTTACAAAAGAAACAATAGAGTCTGTTACGATTGTTTCGGACTATATTGAATCCTTATATGATCTTGATTTTATGTATGAAAGATTTGTTGGAAGATATCCATCGAATAATATACCAACGAAAAAAGAATTTTTAATTCTGCTACAAAAAAATGCAAGTTATCTATTTAGCGATCAAATCACGTATGTGAGTTTAGGAATTTCAGATATGGTTGCTATTAAAATACTTAATAGCTTATATCAGTATGATAAGAAGTTAAGTTATCCCATTCCTTTGGTCGACCCGCTTGAAATCAGCTTTTTAAAGGATAAAGATTGACTTTTTTGTTTAATCAAATTATAATTCTTGTAGGGTACAAGAACTAAAAATGACGATTTGAGGTTTTTGTACTCTCAAGATTTAAGTAACCGTAAAACTACTGTTGGTTATAATGTAAATAAAACATTGTTTTTGTACTCTCAAGATTTAAGTAACCGTAAAACTTAAGGAGGTAAGCAATGAGCGTCACCAAAGTTTTTGTACTCTCAAGATTTAAGTAACCGTAAAACAAATCATGACATACTTACAGTCTTCTGGCGGTTTTTGTACTCTCAAGATTTAAGTAACCGTAAAACTGCCATTCTCGACCTTGATGACGAGAATTAGTTTTTGTACTCTCAAGATTTAAGTAACCGTAAAACAATCCGCCATATATTACGACCTCATCGATTGTTTTTGTACTCTCAAGATTTAAGTAACCGTAAAACCCCTACACAAGAAGACGTCTACCTAATCGAGTTTTTGTACTCTCAAGATTTAAGTAACCGTAAAACTAGCTGTTGAATGACCCAGACCGTCCGCTAGTTTTTGTACTCTCAAGATTTAAGTAACCGTAAAACTAGCTGTTGAATGACCCAGACCGTCCGCTAGTTTTTGTACTCTCAAGATTTAAGTAACCGTAAAACGACAAATCTTGCCAACTATCAAGCTAGCAAGTTTTTGTACTCTCAAGATTTAAGTAACCGTAAAACAAAAACCTGCAAATTTCTTCGATATAACGTGTTTTTGTACTCTCAAGATTTAAGTAACCGTAAAACCCAGTTAAGTATACGTTGGATAAAGAGCAGTTTTTGTACTCTCAAGATTTACAACACCAAAACCCCACCTAGTTCGTCACTGGGTGGGGTAATCTATGTGGGTCATAGGTTTGCGATGAGTTGAGTTTTTATTATCTTTGCTTAAATAATAGCGCTTTCTGTGTAATTTGTAAAATGATTTGCAGTAGCTGATTTTAGTGATATTTATCGTGCCTAGAAAACTTTTTATAGCACCCAAGGTGTTTATTTGTTATAATAGAAATAATGAATAATTGTATAGGATTATAGGATAGATGGATATTCAAGAATTAAAAAAACGACAAGAAAAGATTCGCAATTTCTCAATTATTGCGCATATTGACCACGGAAAGTCAACTTTGGCTGACCGTATTTTGGAAAAAACTGAAACTGTCTCTAGTCGTGAAATGCAAGCTCAACTCTTGGATAGCATGGATTTGGAACGTGAACGTGGTATCACAATCAAATTGAATGCGATTGAGTTGAACTACACAGCTAAAGATGGCGAAACTTACATTTTCCACTTGATTGACACACCAGGGCACGTTGACTTTTCATATGAAGTGTCTCGTTCACTTGCAGCCTGTGAAGGTGCTATTTTAGTTGTTGATGCGGCACAAGGTATTGAAGCTCAAACGCTTGCTAACGTGTATTTAGCACTTGATAATGACTTGGAAATCTTGCCAGTTATCAATAAAATCGATTTGCCAGCTGCTGATCCTGAACGTGTTCGTCAAGAAATCGAAGATGTTATCGGACTTGATGCATCAGAAGCAGTACTTGCTTCAGCAAAAGCTGGTATCGGGATTGAAGAAATCCTTGAGCAAATCGTTGAGTACGTGCCAGCGCCAGCAGGTGATGTTGAAGCACCGCTCCAAGCACTTATCTTTGACTCAGTTTACGATGCTTATCGTGGGGTTATTCTTCAAGTTCGTATCGTCAATGGTATGGTAAAACCTGGCGATACTATCCAGTTGATGTCTAATGGTAAAACATTTGATGTCACTGAAGTGGGTATCTTCACACCAAAAGCAGTGGGTCGTGATTTCCTAGCAACTGGTGATGTTGGTTATATCGCAGCATCAATTAAGACTGTAGCGGACACTCGTGTCGGTGATACGGTTACTCTTGCGGATAACCCAGCAGAAGCCCCACTTCACGGTTATAAACAAATGAACCCAATGGTGTTTGCTGGTCTTTACCCAATCGAATCAAACAAATACAACGACCTTCGTGAAGCTCTTGAAAAACTTCAATTGAATGATGCTAGTCTTCAATTTGAACCAGAAACGTCACAAGCGCTTGGTTTTGGTTTCCGTTGTGGTTTCTTGGGACTTCTTCACATGGATGTTATCCAAGAACGTTTGGAACGTGAATTTAACATTGATTTGATTATGACAGCACCATCCGTTGTTTATCATGTTAATACGACTGATGGCGACATGCTTGAGGTGTCAAACCCGTCTGAATTCCCAGACCCAACTAAGGTTGCAAGCATCGAAGAACCATATGTTAAAGCACAAATCATGGTCCCACAAGAATTTGTCGGAGCTGTTATGGAACTTGCTCAACGTAAACGTGGTGATTTTGTGACGATGGATTACATCGATGAAAATCGTGTTAATGTCATTTACCAAATCCCACTTGCTGAAATTGTCTTTGATTTCTTTGATAAATTGAAATCATCAACACGTGGTTATGCAAGCTTTGATTACGAAATTTCAGAATACCGCAAATCTAAATTGGTTAAAATGGATATTCTGCTTAACGGCGACAAAGTCGATGCGCTTAGCTTCATCGTTCACAATGAATTTGCCTATGAACGTGGTAAATTAATCGTTGAAAAATTGAAGAAAATCATTCCACGTCAACAATTTGAAGTGCCAATTCAAGCAGCTATCGGTCAAAAAATCGTGGCTCGTTCAGATATTAAAGCCCTTCGTAAAAACGTGCTTGCAAAATGTTATGGTGGTGACGTTTCTCGTAAACGTAAATTGCTTGAAAAACAAAAAGCAGGTAAAAAACGTATGAAAGCTATCGGTTCAGTTGAAGTGCCACAAGAAGCCTTCTTGTCAGTACTTTCAATGGATGACGAAAGCAGTAAAAAATAAACCATTAAACAGCTGAATTTTCAGCTGTTTTTCTACTTATTTCAGCCATAAAAAGAGAATAATTAGAGAGTTGTGCAAATTTTCAGTATTTTTATGGTACAATAGATTAAAAATGAAATCATGGGAGAGTTGTATGAAATTATTGACAAATGTGTCACAATTACAAGGAACCTTGCGTGTTCCTGGCGATAAATCAATTAGCCACCGTTCAATCATGTTTGGAAGTCTTGCTAAGGGAAAAACGACTGTTCGCGATATTTTGCGTGGCGAAGATGTTTTGTCAACGATGCAAGTTTTTCGTGATTTGGGTGTAGATATTCAAGATGATGGTGAGCTAGTGACCATTACAGGTGTTGGTTTTGACGGACTTAAAGCACCAAAAAATAAATTGAATATGGGAAATTCAGGAACATCAATTCGCTTGATTTCTGGTGTTTTGGCTGGGCAAGATTTCACCGTTGAAATGTTTGGAGATGATAGCTTGTCAAAACGCCCCATGGACCGTGTGACGATTCCGCTTCGCCAAATGGGTGTTGAGGTTTCAGGTCAGACTGAGCGTGACTTGCCACCACTTACTATGCATGGTAGCAAATCTTTAAAACCAATTCACTACCAACTTCCTGTGGCATCTGCTCAGGTCAAGTCAGCACTTATCTTTGCTGCTTTGCAGGCAGATGGCGAATCAGTCATCATTGAAAAAGAGAAGACTCGCAATCACACCGAAGATATGATTGTTCAATTTGGTGGAAAAATTGATGTAAACGGCAAAGAAATCCGTATCAAAGGTGGTCAAGAATTTACTGGTCAAGATGTGGTGGTGCCAGGTGACATCTCATCAGCAGCTTTCTGGCTCGTTGCAGGGCTTATTGTCCCAAATGCAAAAGTGACATTGAAGAACGTTGGTATCAATGAAACGCGAACTGGTATTCTTGATGTTATTAAAGCGATGGGCGGCAAGATGACGATTTCAGATGTCGATGACATCGCAAAATCTGCGACAATTACTGTTGAAACTTCTGAACTTCATGGTACTGAAATCGGTGGTGAAATCATTCCACGTTTGATTGACGAATTGCCAATTATTGCTCTTCTTGCGACTCAAGCAAATGGTACAACTGTGATTCGTGATGCGGAAGAATTGAAGGTCAAAGAAACTGACCGCATTCAGGTAGTTGCGGATGCTCTTAATGCAATGGGCGCTGACATCACACCAACAGATGATGGCATGATTATCAAAGGAAAAACACCGCTTCATGGTGCTAAAATCAATACTTTTGGCGACCACCGTATTGGCATGATGACAGCAATTGCTGCGCTTTTGGTGTCAGATGGTGATGTTGAGTTAGAGCGCGCAGAAGCAATCAACACAAGCTACCCAAGCTTCTTTAGTGATTTGGAGGTCTTGTCACATGGCTAGAATTATTATTGGATTTATGGGGTCTGGTAAATCAACCATTTCCTCACTTTTAGATAAAGATTATGTCGATATGGATGCTTTGATTACGGAGCGCATTGGCATGTCGATTGCTGACTTTTTTGAAAAAGAAGGCGAAGCAAAATTCCGTGAGATTGAGTCTCAAGTGCTAGCAGAGTTGGTTAATTCTGAGCATGTCATTTCCACTGGTGGCGGTGTTGTGATTAATCCTATTAACCGTGACATTTTGGCAAAAAATGGTGAGACGATTTATCTTAAAGCTGATTTTGACACGCTTTATGACCGTATCAAAAATGATACGAAAAATGTGCGTCCGCTATTTATCAATAATAGCAAAGAAGCATTTAAAGCTATCTTTGATGGACGTAGAGAAATGTATGAGTCAGCAGCTAATCGCATTATCGAAGTCGCTGGAAAAACACCAGAAGAAATTGTTGAGGAAATCGGATGAAAGTTGGCTACCTAGGACCGAGTGGTTCTTTTACGCACAATGTTGCTGTTAAGGCTTTTCCAGATGACGAGCGCATGCCATTTGCCAATATCACAGAAGTGATTAAGTCTTATGAAGAAGGTGTCGTGGATTATGCCATTATTCCAGTTGAAAATTCAATTGAGGGCTCTGTCCATGAAACGCTTGATTATCTTTATCACCAAGCCAATATTGAAGCAGTTGCCGAGATGATTCAGCCGATTAAGCAACAGCTTTTAGCAACGTCACAGGATAAAAAAATCGAAAAGATTTTTTCACACCCTCAGGCTATTGCTCAGGGCAAGAAATACATTAAAGCACATTATCCAAATGCTCAAATCGAAATGACAGCAAGTACTGCTTATGCCGCGCGTTATATTGCAGAAAATCCTGATGAGCCATACGCAGCCATTGCTCCAGCAGCAGCGGCAAAAGAGTATGGTCTTGTGATTATCGCAAAAGATATTCAAGAAATGGATGAAAATTACACGCGCTTTTGGCTACTTGGACGCCAAAAGCCTGTATTTGATTTGCCTAAGTCTCAGCAAAAACTGTCTTTAGCCATCACTTTGCAGGATAATTTGCCTGGTGCGCTTTATAAAGCTCTGTCTGTCTTTGCTTGGCGTGGGATTAATTTGACAAAAATCGAAAGTCGTCCCTTGAAGACAGCTCTTGGAGAATACTTTTTCATTGTTGATGTAGACAATTCAAACGAAGCTTTAGTCGTATGTGCCCTTGAGGAACTGCAGCTTTTGGGCATTGATTACAAAACTCTAGGCAATTATGATGTTTACAAATTATAATACTAAAGAAACACCTGCAAAATCAGGTGTTTTTTGCTGGAATTGTGCCCAAAGTAGCAAGCGCTGTCATTTTTTAGTATAATAATAGTATAGTCGTTTCGTTAAACTTGTACTGACTTTAGTATAGCTAGATTGAAAGAGTGGTATGAGATATGGCACAAGATAAATTAAGTCGACACGAAGAATTAAGATATGAATACCTTTTGGGAAATTTAGAATATCTAAATCCGCAACAAAAGGAAGAATTTGGTTATCTCTATCATAAAAAGCAGATGAGTATGCAAGAGATGTCATCTGGATATCCTTCGTCTGCCAATAAAGAGCCAAATTATGAGCGTTACGACGATTATGGTGACTATTACGAGTATTATGATTACTACGATGACGACTATGACGATGATTATGATGCCTATGTGACTTATGATGAGTACGACGATTATGATGATTATGATAATCAAGTCACTTCACAAGGTCTGCCAAAATACCCGAAGGCAAAAAAGTCACGTCCTTCAAAGCGAAAGAAAAAGGCAAAAAAGCAAACTTCTTATTTAGATTATTACGAAGGAATTGCACACGAAGAACCTAAGGTGACCAAAGCAAAGAAGCCCAAAAAGAAGAACCATAAAAAACGTTTTAAGCATTTTTTGCAATTTTGTGGTTTCTTAGTTGTTATTATTATGATTGGCATGGTTTACATGTTTTATCATGGGGTTCACGAAGTTTCTAGTGGCGAGACGAATTATTCTGCTGCAGTGGTAGAACCTTTTAACGGTCAAGATAGTCATGACGGGACTAATATTTTGATTCTTGGCAGTGATAAGCGGATTTCGCAAGGCTCATCTGATGCTAGAACAGATACCATCATGGTGATGAATATTGGCAACAAAGAAGGTAAAGTTAAACTAGTTAGCTTCATGCGTGATACTTTGGTGAATATCAATGGTGTCAGCTATAATGACTATGCTAATGACCAAAAGCTAAATGTGGCCTTTAATATTGGCGAACAAGATGACCGTCAAGGTGCTGAGCTCATGCGCAAAACCTTGAAGGATAATTTTGATATTAACGTCAAGTATTATGTCATGGTTGACTTTGAAACCTTCGCAGAAGCTATCAATACGCTCTTTCCAAAGGGTGTTGAGATAGATGCCAAGTTCGGTACGGTTGATGGTCAAGAAGTGTCATCGGTTGAAGTACCAGATGACCTTAGCATGCAAGCAGATGGTAGTGTCCCAAATCAGACCATTGAAGTTGGTCAACAAAGGATGGATGGACGGACTTTGCTAAATTATGCGCGTTTTCGTAAGGATGATGACGGCGATTATGGTCGTACACAGCGCCAGCAACAAGTGATTTCAGCAATTGTCAATCAAATCAAAGACCCTTCAAAACTTTTCACAGGCTCAGCAGCAATCGGCAAAATCTATGCCCTTACCTCAACCAACATCTCTTATCCATTTCTTGTCAAAGAAGGTTTAGGTGTGGTGACAAGTGGTCAAAAAGGAATTGAGCAAAAGACAGTTCCTGCAGAAGGCGACTGGACAGATGGCTATGATATGTATGGCGGTCTTGGAATTGCCATTGATTTTAATAAATACCAAAAAGAGTTGAAGGACATTGGGCTACGTTAATAATATGATATAATAGAGAGGCAGTTAAGCTTCTCTATTTTTTATAGTGAAGAAACCGAGAATAAGATATTACTGATGACTTATATAAGTCAGGCATGAAAGGAAAATATGTTAGAAAAAAATAGCATTGTAGAGGTTGAAATCACAGATTTATCACATGAAGGAGCAGGGGTTGCCAAAGTTGATGGCTTCGTCTTTTTTGTTGAAAATGCTCTTCCAGGTGAAAAAATCAAGATGCGCGTCTTGAAAGTGAAGAAAAATATTGGTTTTGGTAAAGTTGAAGAATACCTCACTATTTCTGAACACCGTAACCAAGATTTGAATGTGGATTACTTGCGTACAGGAATTGCGGATTTTGGACATTTGGCTTACGCTGAACAATTGAAATTTAAACGCAAACAAGTTGCTGATAATTTGTACAAAACAGCCGGCATTTCTGATGTTGAAGTGTTAGAAACACTTGGTATGGAGCATCCTTACGCTTACCGTAACAAAGCACAAGTACCAGTTCGTCGTGTTAACGGACAGTTGGAAACTGGTTTCTTCCGCAAACATTCACATGATTTGATGCCAATTTCTGATTTTTACATTCAAAATAAAGAGATTGACCGTTTGATTAATTTCACACGTGATTTACTTCGTCGTTTTGACCTCAAACCTTATGATGAAAAAGAGCAAACTGGTTTAATTCGTAACTTGGTCGTTCGTCGTGGACATTATTCTGGTGAGATGATGCTTGTCTTTGTCACAACACGTCCGAAAATTTTCCGCATCGAGCAAATCATTGAAAAAATCGTTGCTGAATTTCCAGCAGTAAAATCAATCGTCCAAAATATCAACGATAAAAATACCAACGCGATTTTTGGTAATGACTTTAGAACACTCTATGGTAAAGACACGATTGTTGACAGCATGCTTGGCAATCAATATGAAATTTCAGCACGTTCATTCTACCAAGTGAACACTGAAATGGCTGAAAAACTTTATCAAACAGCCATTGACTTTTCTGATTTGACAGCTGACGATATCGTGATTGATGCTTATTCTGGTATTGGAACTATCGGGCTTTCATTTGCGAAAAACGTCAAAGCTGTTTACGGTGTTGAAGTGATTGAAGAAGCCGTTGAAGATGCAAAACGCAATGCTGCGCTTAATGGCATTACCAATGCGCATTATGTGGCAGATTCAGCAGAGCATGCTATGGCAACATGGAGTAAAAATGGTATCAAACCAAGCGTCATCTTGGTTGACCCACCACGTAAAGGTTTGACAGAAAACTTCATCAAAGCAAGCGTAGCCATGCAACCAGAAAAAGTTACTTACATCTCATGTAACCCAGCAACCATGGCGCGTGACATCAAACTTTACCAAGAACTCGGCTACAAACTCCAAAAAGTACAGCCAGTGGATTTGTTCCCGAACACGCATCATGTTGAGGCAGTATCACTGCTTGTACGAGCTGCTGAAACAGCGAAGTAGAAGTAGATGTTCCGCCCATGCGATATAGGATAATCCTTGTTGCTTTAGCAACTTAGGAGTATGCTACGCACAGTTACTCCAAGAAAGCGAGGTTACGAAGCTTGATTGGTTAGTAACTACTGCTACTATGATATTTGGCGTTCAAGTTGGAGTGAGAGATATGGATTTTATGTTGCATGGAAACCGTATGAATCTGATGAAGATTTATCAGTAGATTTCTACGTAACTTAATGAATATAGCCCGACTTGTTGAGGAGGATGTAGTATGACAAATTGTATTTTCTGCAAAATTATTTCTGGTGAAATTTCAAGTTTGAAAATTTATGAAGATGATTTAACAATTGCATTTATGGATATTGCTAGGGATGTTGATGGTCATGTCTTGGTGATTCCAAAAACACATTGTAAGAATATTTTAGATTGTAATTCGACTCTATTAAATGCTGTTATGCAAACAGTTCAAAAACTCTCTGTGCATTTTACAGAAAATTGTGGTTATGATGGTGTCAATCTACTTAATGCTAGTGATGAGAGTGCGGGACAATCGGTTCCTCATTTTCATATTCATATTATTCCGAGAAAAAATGATGACGGAATAGATGCATGGCCTAAATTTGGTGGTGCAAAACAAGATGTTCAAAAAATATATGAACAATTAAAGTTGTTATAAACTGTAATAATTAAAAAATACAATGAAACTCAAAGAAATAATTGATTATACTGAGAAACAAGATATAACACGTCTTATTTTAGAAGCCTTGCCTGAATGGTTTGGGATTTCTGAAGCGCGTGAGAACTACATCAAAGAAAGTGCAAAGTGCCCATTTATAGCTGCTTATGATAAAAAACACCCAGTTAGTTTTGTTTATTTGAGAAACTGGAAGAGATACAGTTGAGCTATTTGTAATGGGAGTTTTGAAAAAATATCACCGACAGGGTGTTGGAAAAACTCTTGTTTTGAAAGCTAAAGAGATTGCTACCGAAAAAGGTTACACTTTTCTTCAAGTCAAAACGGTTCAAATGGGAAAATACGATAGTTATGATAGCACAAATCGTTTCTATCTTTCACTTGGTTTTAAGGGATTTGAGGTATTCCCAACATTGTGGGACGAGCAAAATCCTTGTCAAATCTATCTTATGTCTTTAAAATAACTTTTTAAGTTTTGTATATTCACTTTACTAATAAAAACATTACCCTCATCAAATAAAACCAAAAGTATGGTAATATGATAACAGGCACTTGATTAGTTGTGTTGTTATTTTACCTAGGACTTTTGGTCTTTTTTGTTAGCATTTTGGGTAGGAGATTGTGATGAAAGTTGTTGAAGTTGGTCAAGAAAATCAAGACGTTATCGTGTTACTTCATGGTGGCGGTTTGTCCTGGTGGCAGTATCACTACTTGTACGAGCTGATAAAGCAGTGAAGTAAAGTCCTTTTTTAGTTTTTATTTTATTGAGCAGAGTTGTATTAGATAAAAGGGGTATTGAATAAATACTTATAGAAATATTTTAGCGAGGGTATTGTAATTATACCTTCGTTTTTTATTTTCAAAATAGCAATTAGCCCATAACAATGATAATGATTCCCTCAAAGGCTAGAAGTAATATAGTTAATAACCTATTGTTTTTCATGTAAATTTTCTCGCTTTCAATTTTTTATGTTTTATGATAAAATACTGAAAATTAAGAATATTCCTGTATATGCATATCAGAGGTACAATATGAAAAAATTTGGAGAAATTTTTAAAAAGTTTCGAGAATCTAGAGGATTACGATTAAAAGATGTTGCTAAGGTTGGTATATCAACATCTCAGTTATCACGTTTTGAAAATGGTGAGACTGATTTAACAATTTCAAAGTTTATAGCTGTTTTAGATGAGGTTAATGTACCGATTGATGAATTTATGTATGCAGTTCATGACTTCCGTCGTGATGAACTAAATGAACTTTTGTTAAAGGTTAATTGTTTTGTATCTAATCATGATGTTGAAGGTATGAAAAAATTACTCTATTTACAAATGGAGTCAAATTCCAAGCGGAGCAAATTTCATCAAATAAATACAATTTTGTTAAAAATTCGATTACAAGATTTAT
This sequence comes from Streptococcus ruminicola, assembly GCF_011387195.1. Classification (NCBI taxonomy): domain Bacteria; kingdom Bacillati; phylum Bacillota; class Bacilli; order Lactobacillales; family Streptococcaceae; genus Streptococcus; species Streptococcus ruminicola. The sequence goes on along the minus strand of NZ_CP046919.1, from coordinate 106,058 downwards.
CGGGAGAGCCTTATTATTCTAGTGATGATTTATCTTATTTAACAGATTATTTATTTAGTGTTGAATACTGGGGATATTACGAATTATTGATATTTGCAAATACATTAGATGCCTTAAATCATGATGTTTTTATGGTTTTGGCTAGAGAAATGTGTAGGCGTTCAGATTTTTATAAAGAAATACCAAAGAATAGGCGAATGATTTCATCGATGTTATTAAATGGATATATCACATGTGTTGAGAGAGGAAAAATTTTTGATGCTTTGTATTTTGAAAAACAACTAAAGCAATGTTTTTTCACTGAGACGGAAATCTATGAGAGGTTAGTATTTCAGTATGTACAACACTTATATCAATATAAAAAAGAAGGAGATAGAAAAGCAATTGTTGAAATGAGGAAGAGTATTGCCGCAATGAAATTAGCTGGAAGCAATCATATAGCAAAGATTTATGAAGGACATTTAGAAAAAATTTTAGCAGATAAAGGGTAGTGTGCAGATATGGGAATGTTTTATTGTAAGTGATGAAAAAGAATATAATTATAGTATCCTATTTGAAAGGAGTTACAATTATGTCTAAAGAACTTGAGAAAGTCCTTGAGTCTAGTTCTATGGCAAAAGGCGACGGTTGGAAGTGATCTGGTAATTTATCTCATAGGATAAGTAGAGGTTACATTTTCCTCTGCTTTTTTAGAAAGGCATTCGAAATGAGAACGGTTTCAGAAGATGTTTTATTTAGACTAGAGAAGTTTGGTGGAATTTTAATAAATAAAACAAATTTTGATCGAGTTGAATTAGATGAGACTGAGGCTTTTTTCTATATCTAGTTCAAAGCCATGGTTTTGAAATTGCTGTTTCTTTTTTTAAAAAAGATATAGAAGCAGGAAAATTAAAACGAGCATTATCATTAGATATCTATTCTGATAAAAATATTGAGGGATCATTGAAAGATCCTGCCGAGACTTTAAAAAATGCGAGGGAGTATGTAGCAAAATTAAAAAAGCATAATGTATTGAGTTTTCCACTCGAATTAGTAATATACCCTAGTATGTATTGTGATTTAAAATGTGGTTTTTGTTTTTTAGCAAATCGAGAAGATAGAAGTTCCAAACCTGCTAAAGATTGGGAGTGAATTTTGCGTCAGGCAAAAGATAACGGAGTGCTTAGTAAAAATTTGCGAAGGCGGCTGCTATGTTAACTTGATTAAGGAGAAGAGTCCAGAATATTTTAGAGACTCAGTTTGCAAATTATGAGTAAAAGGATTTTTAATTTATATGTGATGAATATATTTCTGTCTGGATTACCGTACTACTTTGTAACAATGTTACTTTTAAAGCATCTAGGTTTCTCTTTCACAGAAATAGCTAGTTTATCTGTTATTACCGAGTTATGTGGTTCATTTTTTGATATTCCATTAAGCGTTATTTCAAGTAAGTTTGGTTACAAGAAAATTTTGGTTATATCAAATTTTCTATTAATTTTAGCGCTATCTTGTTTACTCTTTGGAAAATCAAATATAATATATATTTCAGCAATATCTTTTGGATTGTCGGAATCATTATCTTCAGGTGTTCTTAATGCCTATAATTTTGAAATAATTGATGATGAAGTAGTGTATAAATCATTTTTGAAATATCTCAATACAATAAAATATGTTTTTATAGCTATTGTTACAATTATATCTCCATATTTATTGAATAGGAATTTTAGTTATCCGATTATTATTTCCATTGTATTTGTGGTTTTAAGTCAATTAAGTTTAATAGGATTACCTGAAATCAGAAATACACTGAATAATGATCAAAAAATATTCAGCATTGATAATGTTAAAGATATTCCATGGAACTTAATATTGTTAGGAGTAGCATTCTCGACTCTAATTATGATTAGCAATTCTTATGCAGGTATATTTTTAAATGAACAGGGACTTTCATTAGATATGTTGGGTATCGTACTATTTATGTTTAATATATCTATGGCTTTGGGAAGTTATCTAAAAATTAAGTTTAAAATAAGTTTAATGCTGCCAATACTAGCTATTTTTATGTTTTTTCAAACCAATTTATTCATCCAAATTATAACTTTTCTATTAATGCGTATTCTCAATTCCAGTTATAATAACCATTTTTACTCTAAATTTAATATGTCGATAGAAAAAAATAGAGCAGTATCGTGGTCGGTATATAATTTATTTATTTCAATAAGTTTTATGGTAGCAGATTTTCTAGCTGGTATTTTTGCTGATAATTTTAGTATAAGGAGTAATTATTTAATATTTGGTACAGTAAGTCTTTTTTGCTTGGTATTATTTTCTTTTTCAAACAGAGAGAAAAAAACTTAAAAGATACAGTTGAACTATGTGCAATGGGAGTTTTGAAAGAAAAGGTGGGAGTAATGTATGTCTAACTCATTTATCAAGTTGTTAGTTTCTCAATTGGTTGCAAATTTAGCAGATATTTTCTTTAGAGTAACTATCATTGCTAACATATACATTATTTCAAAATCAGTAATTGCCACTTCATTAGTTCCTATTTTAATAGGAATATCCTCTTTTGTTGCTAGTATTTTAGTTCCTTTAGTTACTAAACGGTTAGCACTAAATAAGGTTCTATCTTTATCTCAATTCGGAAAGACTATATTATTGTTGATACTGGTAGGAATGTTTATAGTCATGAAATCAGTACCGCCCTTGGTGATGTATCTATTTGTTGTTGTAATTTCCATATTAGATGGTTTTGCAGCACCTGTTTCCTATGCTATTGTCCCACGTTATGCAACTGATTTGGGTAAGGCAAACTCAGCATTGTCAATGAGTGGTGAAGCTACTCAATTGGTGGGGTGGGGATTAGGTGGACTCTTGTTTGCAACGATTGGCCTTTTATCTACCACTCTTATAATTTTACTGTTGTATATAATTTCCAGCTTCATGATGTTATTTCTTCCTGATGCTGAGGTGGAGGTGCTAGAGTCAGAGACTAATCTTGACATTTTAGTCAAAGGTTGGAAGTCAGTTGCTAGAGATCCTAGATTAAGACTTTTTATCTCGGCAAATTTATTTGAAATTTTCTCAAATACGATTTGGGTTTCTTCCATTATACTTGTTTTTGTAACTGAGTTATTAAATAAAACAGAAAGCTACTGGGGATATTCAAATACAGCATACTCTATTGGCATTATAACCAGTGGTTTAATTGCTTTCAGATTATCTGAAAAGTTCCTAGCTGCTAAATGGAAAAGTATTCTTTTTCCTCTTGTATCAATAGCAATAGTGACGTTGGCCATTATTTTATTTCCAAATGCACAGATGTTTTTATTTTTTTCCGCTTTAGTTGGTATGTTGTCACAGCTAAAAGAAGTTCCTGAAAGTGTATTTCTTCAGGAGACTGTAGAGGAAAATAATTTGGTCAATGTTTATTCTGTTATTGAAGTGATTTCAACACTATCATTTTCAGTATTTGTGTTACTAATGAGCTATATTACCGAGAATTTTGGCATTACCATCAGTTTTTTGTTATCAGCAATTTGTCTGATTTTAGAAGCTATTTTAATTTATATTAGACGAGACTATCTCAAGTGATACAGAAAAATGATTTTAATGAAATTGAGGATTGTAGTAGCGAGATTGAAGCATAGTTACTTTAAGTCTGATATCTACTTAACAGTTGTCCTATTGTGATATTATCAAATATTCTATCCCACTTTCTAAAAACATTACCCCCATCAAATAAAATCAAAAGTATGGTAATATGATAACAGGTACTTGATTAGTTGTGCTGTGTTATTATTTTACTAGGACTTTTGGTCTTTTTTGTTAGCATTTTGGGGGAGGAGATTGTGATGAAAGTTGTTGAAGTTGGTCAAGAAAATCAAGACGTTATCGTGTTACTTCACGGTGGCGGTTTGTCGTGGTGGCAATATCAAGCTCAGATGGATTTGCTGTGTGAAAACTATCATGTGGTTTTGCCAATTCTTGATGGACATGCTGGAAGTGATGCTGATTTTACAAGCATTGAAGATAATGCTAAGCGACTTCTGGATTATATTGATAAAACCTACGGTGGTTCAGTTTTTCTGATTGCTGGTTTGTCGCTAGGTGGTCAGATTCTTTTAGAAATGCTTGCTTTGCGAAAAGATATTTGTCAGTACGCTATTGTAGAAAGTGCTGCCATTATTCCAGATAAATTGACAGCAGGTTTGGTCGCTCCGCTATTTTCGATGAGTTTTCCTTTGATTAAGAAGAAGTGGTTTGCAAAGATGCAGTTTCGCTCCCTTGGCATTCGAGCTGATTTGTTTGAACACTATTATGAGGACACGGTGAAACTTTCTAAGCAAAATTTGATTGCTTTTACAAAAGCAAGTAGCTTGTATCAAGTAAAGAAAAATTTGAAGAATTCGTTAGCGCGTGTTCGCATTATTGTGGGAGAAAAAGAAACTAAAAAGATGCATGCTTCAGCAAGGTATTTACATGATCTTTTACCAGACAGTCGCTTGGAAATCAAAGCTGGTCTGGCTCACGGTCAATATGCGATTAACCAGCCAGATTTATATGTGAAAGAACTCTTGGAGAACTTATGATTAAGGAGTGAACGATATGGCATCGAGTAAAGAATACTTAGTTTTTATATTGGACAAACTTTCAGAAATTCCAGAGATTTCCTACCGTTCAATGATGGGAGAATACATCCTTTATTACCGTGGTAAGGTCATTGGTGGGATTTATGACAATCGTTTTTTGATTAAACCAACTAAGTCTGCTACAGCTTTATTACCAGAAGCAAGGCTTGAACTTCCCTATGATGGTGCTAAAAAGATGCTTTTAGTCGATCAACTTGATGACAAAGCTTTACTCAGCCGCTTGTTGCAAGCCATGTACGAAGAACTGCCAGAACCTAAGAAAAAAGGAAACTAGCCTGTCAAAGGCTCGTTTTTCTTTTGTCATAATGAGCTGATTTTGCTACAATGAAAACAAAGAGTGATAACGTTTTCTTAGGTGATTAGGAGGTATTGATTATGGAATACATCCAAGTGACAAAAGATAATTTAGAAAAGGAGCATATTTGCTGTGCTATTTCTAACAACAAAGACGCTCAAGTCTCGTCTAAAAAAGCTTGGTTATCTGAGCGCTTTGATGATGGACTTGTTTTTCTAAAAAGTGTTGAACGTGGCAAGTGTTTTATCGAGTATATCCCTGCAGAAAAGGCTTGGAATCCCATTGAGGCAGAAGATTACATGTATATTGATTGTCTCTGGGTTTCGGGTTCTTTAAAAGGTCATGGTTATTCGACTGATTTGCTGGAGGCTTGTATCGCTGATAGCAAAGCAAAAGGGAAGAATGGCTTGTGTATCTTAGCAGCAGCTAAGAAGAAACCATTTCTTGCTGATCCAAAGTATTTAGCCTACAAAGGTTTTAAGGTGGCTGATGAAGCTGATAATGGCATTCAACTTTGGTATCTGCCGTTTTCCGATGATGCTAAAGTACCAAACTTTAAAGCTTGTGCCAAACACCCTCACATCGAAAAATCAGGTTATGTTTTGTATTACACCAGCCAATGTCCTTTTAATGCGAAATACGTTCCAATCCTTGAAGCAACAGCTAAGCAAGAAGGGATTTCTTTTAAGGCTATTCAAATTACGGATAGGAAAACAGCGCAAGCTGCGCCGACACCCATAACGACCTACGCTCTTTTTTACAACGGGGATTATGTCACAAATGAGCAGATGAATGCCAAAAAATTTTTAAAACTCGTCTCAAAAGTTGGAGGATAATAATTTTTCACTAAAAGAGGTAAGTATGATTGAGTTGAAACCACTTGTTTCAAGTGACCGTGAACGATTTATTAAAGATAACCAAGAAGCTTTTAATTATGGAGCTTTAGAGGAATTTGGTCTTCGAGATGACCATTTTGAAGAAGATGGTCAAATCATCTCTCGAGAGACAATTGAAGAATCCATAGATAGTGGAGAAGCCTACCGTATCCTTGATGATGGAAAGGTTGTCGGTGGTGTTGTAGTCCGTATTGAGGGAGATAGAGGAGATTTGGATTTGCTTTTTGTTTCTCCAAAATGCCACAGTAAGGGAGTTGGCTACGGCGCTTGGTGTCAAATTGAAAAGATGTTTCCTCAGGTGAAAATCTGGGAAACCGTGACGCCATATTTTGAAAAACGTAACATTCATTTTTATGTGAATCGCTGTGGGTTTAAGATTGTTGAATTCTTTAACAGCCATCACAAAGATCCAAATGATGATGAGGCTTCAGAAATGTTTCGATTTGAAAAGCACTTATAGTTTCAGATTTTAGGAGGGCAATATTATGACTAAAGGAAATGGTATTTTAATTGGTATGGGATTTGGAGTAGCCATTGGTGCAGGAATAGGCTTTCTAACACATAATATTGGACTTTGGATGTCACTTGGTATTGCCTTTGGGGTTATGGTTGGATTATTTATTGACAAAGATGACGATGATGAAGGCGAGTAATTTATCAGACGATTGAATCTATAAAGAATAAGATGTTAAACTGTAGCTTTTCTGGCTGCAGTTTTTGAATGTTTTAGAGGATGACGCGAGATAGAAGCTAAAAAACAGTTGTTCTTTGTAAGTGCTGTCTTTTTGTGCTACAATGCAAGTATCATAATATTCTGATAATTCAAAAGGAGGTTTCTGGATGAAAACAGTACTTGTAACGGGGGGCACAGTTTTTGTTAGCAAGTATACAGCGGCTTATTTTGCTAAAAAAGGCTATGACGTCTATGTGCTCAATCGAAATACCAAGACACAAGTTGAAGGCGTGACTGTGATTCAAGCTGACCGACATGATTTGGGTAATCGATTGAAGAGTCTCCATTTCGATATCGTTTTGGATGTGACAGCTTATAACGCTAATGACATTTCTTGTTTAGTAGAAGCAATAGGCTCATTTGAAACATATATCATGATTAGTTCAAGTTCTGTTTATCCAGATGACGGCGCGCAACCATTTTTAGAAACCTCTCAACTTGGTGAAAATAAATTCTGGGGCCAGTATGGTCTAGATAAGATTGCAGCAGAAAAACGTTTGCTTGAGCTGGTTCCAGAAGCTTATATTTTACGTCCACCATATCTATACGGACCGATGAATAATGTCTATCGCGAAGCTTTTGTCTTTGATTGTGCTAAGGATGATTTGCCATTTTATCTGCCACGCCACGGTGAATTAAAATTACAATTCTTTTATATTAAGGATTTGTGCCGCATGATGGAAGCTATTATTGAAAAGCGGCCAACAGAACACCTCTATAACGTAGGAAATACTGAAGTTATAAGTACTCGCCAGTGGGTGAAGCTCTGCTATGCCTGCAGCAATAAAATTCCAGAATTCATCGAAGTCTTTGATGAGGTCGATCAGCGCAATTACTTTAGTTTTTACGACTATGAGTTCTTTTTAGATGTCAAAAGGCAAGAGAAATTATTACCAGAGCTAACACCTCTAGAAATTGGCTTAAAAGAATCCTACACATGGTATGAAAACCACGTCTTCGACGTCAAAAAGAAACCATTTTTTGATTATATTGAAAAACATTTGAAGGGAAACAGTAAAAACTAAAGCGCGTGATAACTAACACAGAAGATTTAGCTGAATAAAGAAAGAGGTTGTATTATGGCGGCTATTGAATACAAAGCAATTCATGACTTTAGGTGCAGTGATTTGGAGCGTTTATTTCTTTCAGTAGAATGGTCATCAGGGCATTATCCTGAAAAGCTTGTTCTGGCTATGCAGAATTTTAATACTGTCTATTCGGCTTGGGATGGCGACCAATTAGTTGGCATGATTTGTGCTATGGATGATGGGGTGATGAATGCTTATATTCATTATTTGCTTGTTGATCCTGCCTATCAAGGTCACACGATTGGAAGTAAGTTGATTCAACTGGTCAAAGAAAAATACAAATCTTTTATGAGAATTGCTGTGATTGGCTACAATAAGGAGATTGATTTCTATGAAAATTGTGGCTTTGTCAAAAGCGAAAATTGTTCAGCTTTGTTTATCACCTCTTTATGGACGTAAGATTTACTATTAGATGATGTAAATCAATTTTTTATGATATCGCTTTCTGAAAATGTGTGATATACTTAAGTTAACAGATATGAAAGGGGTGCCCCATATGGATAATGAATACATGCAAAAGGCTATTGAAGAGGCTTACGAAGGGATTAAAAAGGGAGATGGTGGCCCCTTTGGTGCAGTTATCGTAAAAGATGGTAAGATCATTGCTAGTGGGCATAACATGGTTCTAGCTCACCACGATCCAACAGCACATGGAGAAGTAACGGCAATCAGAGCAGCAGGTCAAAAACTTGGCACGCATGATTTGTCAGGAACAACTTTGTTTACAACTGGAGAGCCGTGTCCAATGTGTCTAGCAGCTTGTCTTTGGGCAAATATTGATAAAGTATATTATGGTTGTACGATTGCTGATAATGCCATGATTGGTTTTCGTGACCAACGCTTTGATGAGCTTATGGGAGGACGAAAAAATCTCCCTGAAGATTACCTTGTTCAACTTAGTCATGATGATTGTTTGAAACTTTTTAAAGATTATCAAAACATGCAACATAATCTCTACTAAGAAATTGTAGATAAGTTAAATCGACTGTAGCACAAGTTGTTACAGCTTTTTTTCTTGAGAAAGTGATATAATGCTAGGGAGTCGATGTCAATTTAGAAGGTGAGTGTAAGTTTAGTCATGTTATGTCATGAATTTGGTGATTCTTCAAAAACGATTATCATCTTGTTACCAGGAACCATGTGTCACTGGAAAGCGAATTTTGAGAAAGTGATTCCACGATTGCTGTCAGATTTTTTTGTCCTTGTTGTTTCGTATACAGGATTTGATGGTGAGGATAGGGAGGATTTTCAATCAATTTTGGCTGAGGTTCAAAAGATTGAAGAGATGATTCAGCAAAATTATCAAGGAAAAATTTTTGCAGCTTATGGTTCATCACTTGGTGGAACACTTGTCGCACAGCTTGTGGCACGAAAGAAAGTGATAATGTCAAAAGCAATTATTGGTAGTTCGGATTTTGACCAAGAGAATCATCTATTAGCCTTTTTAAAGGGAAAATTGCTAGTAATGCTAATGCATCCTTTTTTGAAAAACGGGTATTTTGTTCCAAATGTGTGCAAAGCTATTTTCAAAAAGAGTCTTCTAAAGATTCTTATGTGAGGGATATTTTTTCTTTCATGACTGGTTTGACATTTGTCAGTAAACAATCACTTTTCAATCAATTCTACTCAGATTTAATCACGCCTTTAGCTAATATGATTGAAAATGATGAGACTAAGGTACATATTTTTTATGCGGAAAAAATGGGCGAGAAGTATTTAAAACGCTATAAAAAACATTTCAAAAATCCTATTATTCATAGACAAAATTATCGTCACGAAGAACTTTTGGCATCATATCCTGAAAAATGGTATCAATCTGTGATGGCAATTTGTAACATTTAATAAAAATAAGAGAGAAAAGGAAAAGTAAATGAACATCGAAAATCTTGAAAAATGGCATTTCGAGCTGACCGAGAAAGCTTGTAATAGTTTGCTTGATTTGGTTTTAAAAGGTCAGAAAAGAGCGACGTCAAGCAGCTTAGCAGCTTTTGAACTTGGTGATGAAACTATGCCAAAAGAAGGAGAGTTAAGTGTCATTACTGATTGGGATGGCAATCCTCGTTGTGTGGTGAGAACAAAGAAATTGCACATTCTTCCTTATGAAGAAATCACTTATGACCTTGCTAAGCTTGAAGGCGAAGATGAGACATTAGACTCTTGGAAAAGAAGCCACGAGCGTTTCTTCACTCGTGAGGGAGAGATGCTTGGGTATCACTTTTCACCACAAATGTCAGTTGTCTTTGAAGAGTTTGAAGTTGTAGAAGTTTTGTAGAAAGTAGGCATTTGAATAATTTTAATATCTGAGGTGAAAATCTCGGATATTTTTTATGAAAAAATCAGAATTTTTCCTACTGACATTTTTTGATTATCTTAGATAAGCGTATATTGACGTGTAGCGCTTACATTTTAGCTGGTTAGTGTTTTTTGGTCAAAATTTCAAGTAGAAGCCCTTAGAGGAGCAAAAAAGGGGCAAATATTGCAAGTTTTTATGTTAATATCCCTAGAATTCTAACTTTTGGTGTGATAAAATGGTAACGTCAGTTCTCGTAAGCGTCTGAGAACAAATAAAAGTAGGAGGAAAAGATGGACGCTTTTAAGTATATTAAGCCAAAACTGTTTAGTACTCTTAAAAATTATTCGGGTGCACAGTTTGCAAAAGACCTTGTTGCGGGGATTATTGTGGCGATCATTGCCCTACCATTGTCAATTGCTTTAGCGATTGCATCAGGTGTTAATCCAGAACAAGGTCTTTATACTGCAGTTGTCGCAGGTTTTTTTATTTCATTTTTAGGTGGTAGTCGTGTTCAAATCGGTGGACCGACAGCAGCGTTTGTTGTTATCATCTATGGTATCATTGCTCAATATGGTATGGCAGGTCTTACCATTGCAACATTCTTAGCTGGTATTATGATGATTGTCATGGGGCTTCTTCGTTTTGGAGACTTGATTAAATTCATCCCTAAAACAATCACAGTTGGGTTCACATTAGGTATTGCTGTCGGAATCTTTGTTGGTCAACTAAAAGATTTCTTCGGACTAAGCATGGGTGCTGTTCCAGCTGAGTTTGTTGAGAAAATGGTAGCTTACGCTCAACACATCAATACAATCAACTGGCCTACACTTTTGATTGGTATGATTGCATTGCTTATCCAAATCTTCTGGCCACGTGTTTCTCAAAAAATCCCAGGTTCTCTTGTTGCTATTATCGTGACAACAGCTCTTGTTGGATTTGGTCACATGTCAGTTAAAACAATCGGTGACTTGTACACTATCAAAGCTGGTTTACCGTCATTTACAATGCCTGAATTGTCATTTGGTCTTATCCGTCAAATGATTTCACCAGCCTTTACAATTGCAATTTTGGCATCTATCGAATCACTTCTTTCATGTGTGGTTTCAGATGGTATGATTGGTAGTCACCACCGTTCAAATGCTGAATTGGTCGGACAAGGTGTTGGTAACATGATGTCTGCTCTATTTGGTGGTATCCCTGCTACAGGTGCTATCGCTCGTACAGCAGCCAACGTTAAAAATGGTGGTCGTACACCAATCGCTGGTATGACTCACGCTGTGACATTGCTCTTGATCCTCTTGTTCTTGATGCCTTACGCATCACTTATCCCAATGAGCTGTCTTGCTTCAATCTTGATTATGGTTGCTTATAACATGAGTGGATGGCGTACATTTGTTCACATGCTTAAAAAAGCACCTAAGAGTGATATTGCTGTTTTGGTAATTACACTTGTGTTAACAGTCTTCTTTGACCTTGTTGTAGCCATCGAATTTGGTATGGTTTTGGCTGCCTTCTTATTCCTTAAACGTATGTCAGACGTTGCCGCAGTTCGTCAATGGGTTGATAAAGATAGCCTTGATGACGCTGAACTTTCAGAAAACACTGATTTGAAACATGTGCCAAGTAACACAGTTGTTTATGAAATCTTTGGTTCATTGTTCTTCGGTGCAGCAAATGACTTCCTTAACTTCACTCATGAAGAAGGCAAAAATGTTTTGATTCTTCGTATGCGTAATGTGCCTGCTATGGATATTTCAGGACTTGAAGCTCTTGAAGAAACACTTGAAATCTGCAAAAAACGTGGCATGACATTGATTTTATCTCACGTTAATAAACAACCATATCGTGTGATGGAAAAAGCTGGCTTTATCGAAAAAGTTGGTCAAGAAAATCTTTGTGAAAATATTGATGCTTCACTAAAACGCGCAGCAACTTTAGCAAAATAATATAGATAAAAGGGTGTCCTTTGGGCATTCTTTTTTATTATCGTGTTAGTTTTTCTCACTTATTTTGCAGGAAAGAAGCGTAAAATTTTATGCTTTTATTTTTTAATCTTTGCAAAAAGTGAAAAATCAAGAATACCAGAAGTAGTGGACTTTGCCATAAAAGTGCCTTAAAAGCCTGTATTTTCAAGCAATTTCACCATTTTTCAGCCATAAATGACATCTTGTTATCATAAAGTGAGTTTTTGAAATTTTTATTAATTTTAAAATTTTCTGTATTTTTAGAAAATAGTGTGTTATAATACCAGACATACCGAAAGAAAGTTTATGGTAGGAGGAAATTTTTATGGAAAGTAAATCAACTTGGAAACGTGTTGGTCTGGGAGCGGTTAGTTTGGCTTCTGTCGCTCTACTAGCAGCATGTGGGGGCGGAAATAAAACTGCAGCTAATAAAAACGAGATTAATTGGTACACACCGACTGAGATTTTGACACTGGATATCTCAAAAAATACTGACCAATATTCTGCGCTAGCAATTGGGAACTCATCAAGTAACCTACTTCGTGTAGATAAAAAAGGTGAACCAAAACCAGACTTGGCAAAAAGTGTCGAAGTTTCTGAGGATGGTTTGACATATACAGCGACTTTGCGTGATGGTTTGAAATGGTCAGACGGTAGTGACTTGACTGCTGATGATTTTGTCTACACATGGCAACGTATGGTTGATCCAAAGACAGCTTCAGAATACGCTTATTTAGCTGTTGAATCACATCTTGAAAATGCTGATAAGATTAATACTGGTGAAATCTCTGATTTGAGTCAACTTGGTGTTAAAGCTGATGGTAATAAAATTACCTTTAAGCTTACAAGTCCATGCCCACAATTTAAGTACTATCTAGCTTTTTCTAACTTTATGCCACAGAAAAAAGCATTTGTTGAAAAAGAAGGCGATAAATATGCTACAACTTCTAAAGACCAAATCTATTCTGGACCATATACTATCAAAGGCTGGAACGGAAGTGATGGCAGCTTTACTTTAGTTAAAAATAAATACTATTGGGATGCTAAGAACGTTAAGACTGAAAAAGTCAATCTTCAAGCAATCAAAAAAGCAGATACTGCCGTTCAAATGTACAAAAACGGTGAGCTTGATACCGCAAATATCTCAGCAACCTCATCAATCTATAAAGCTAATAAAGGAAACAAAGATGCTGTTCCAGTACCAGAAGCTCGAATGACTTACATCGTTTATAACGAAACGGGCTCAGTTGCCTCTCTTGCTAATGAAAAAATCCGTCAAGCACTTAACCTAGCGACTGACCGTAAAGGAGTTGTTGAAGCAGCTATCGATACAGGATCAAAACCAGCCACAGCTCTTGCAACACCAGGACTTGCTAAATTAACTGATGGTACTGACCTTTCTAAATACGTTGAACCAGGTTACAAGTACGACGAAAAAGCTGCCGCTAAATTATTTAAAGAAGGCTTAGCTGATCTTGGTACAAACTCAGTTAAATTGACAGTGACTGCTGATTCAGATGACGCTGTTACAAAAGCAGCTGTTGATTACATCAAACAAAGTTGGGAAGAAGCTCTTCCAGGATTGAAGATTGAAGAAAAATTTGTAACCTTCAAACAACGTCTTGAAGATACTAAAAACCAAAACTTTGAAGTTGCACTAGTTTCTTGGGGTGGAGATTATCCAGAAGGATCAACATTCTATGGTTTATTCTCATCAGCATCAGCTTACAACTATGGTAAAGTATCAAGCCCAGAATTTGACCAAGCTTATAACAAAGCTTTGACAACTGATGCTTTGGATACTGATGCAGCAGCAGCGGATTATAAAGCAGCTGAAAAAGTCCTTTACGAAGGTGCACACTACAATCCAATTTACTTCCGTAGTACTGAATGGCTTCAAAATCCAGATCTTAAAAACCTTGTTCGTAACTCAACAGGTCTAACAGTGGACTTTAGCCATGCTTATAAAAAGTAAGCATTAGAATTTAGTTTAACCAAATAAGCCCAACTGATGTTTGGGCTTATTTTTTGTGTGATATTTATACTTTTTATGTAAAAATATGTAAAACGATGTCAGCTTTTATACGCTGACAAATACTTTGAAAAGTATGATTATTTGAGTGATTAAAACTCTAATAATCGCTGAAAATGATAAAAGAAAACTGATTGTAAATCACCAAAACAAGTGAATTTTTATAAAATAACGAACAATTTCCATCTCTATCAGTCTAAATGTTTGCAAAATGAGTGAAAAATGAGTGAAAGCACTCTTTTTGAAATTTTAATTAATTTTCAAATTTTCTGTATTTTTAGATAATATTGTGTTATAATACATAACATACCGAAAGAAAGTTATATGGTAGGAGGATCTATTATGGAGATCAAAACTTTAAAACGTGTCGGTCTTGGGGCTGTCACATTGTTGTCTGCTGCTACACTAGCAGCATGTGGTGGAAATAATTCATCATCAAAATCTGCTAGCAAAGATATCAATTGGTTTGTACCAACTGAAATCAGCACACTTGATATTTCAAAAGTAACTGATACTTACTCATCAATTGCTATTGGTAACTCAGGAAGTAACCTTCTTCGAGTTGATAAAAATGGTAAATTGCAACCAGATTTGGCTAAAAGTGTTGAAGTTTCAGAAGATGGTTTGACATATACAGCTACTCTTCGTGATAACCTTAAATGGTCAGACGGAAGCAAATTGACTGCTGAAGACTTTGTTTACACATGGCAACGTCTTGTTGATCCAAAAACAGCTTCAGAATATTCATATCTTGCCTCAGACGCTCATGTCTTGAACGCTGAAGATATTATTGCAGGTAAAAAATCAGTTGATGAACTTGGTGTAAAAGCTGATGGAAACAAAGTTATCTTTACTTTGTCAAACCCTTCTCCACAATTTGAGAGCCTTCTATCATTTGCAAACTTCATGCCTCAAAGTAAAGCATTTGTTGAAAAAGCAGGCGACCAATACGGTACAACTTCAGATAAAGCATTGTATTCTGGTCCATACACTGTTAAAAAATGGAACGGTACAAACGGTAACTTCACACTTGTGAAAAACAAATACTACTGGGATGCTAAAGACGTTAAAACTAAGAAAGTAAACGTTCAAACAATCAAGAAACCAGATACAGCTGTTCAAATGTACAAAGATGGCGACCTTGATACAGCAAACATCTCAAATACAGAAGCAACATTTAAAGCTAACAAAAACCGTAAAGATGTTGTTCCAGTTCCAGAAGCAACTACAACTTACATGGTTTACAACCAAACTGGTACAGTGACTGCTTTGAATAACACTAAAATCCGTCAAGCTCTTAACTTGGCAACAGACCGTGAAGGTATCGTTAAAGCTGCCATCGATACTGGTTCAAAAGCTGCAACAGCTCTAGCACCAACAGGTCTTGAAAAACTTCCTGATGGAACTGACTTGGCTAAATACGTATCACCAGGTTACAGCTATGATAAGAAAGAAGCTACAAAACTCTTCAAAGAAGGTCTTGCAGAACTTGGTACTGATTCAGTTAAATTGACTATCACAGCTGACTCAGATGCTCCAGTTGCTAAAGCATCAGTTGACTATATCAAACAAACTTGGGAAGAAGCTCTTCCAGGATTGAAAGTCGAAGAAAAATTCGTTACTTTCAAACAACGTCTTGAAGATACTAAGAACCAAAACTTTGATGTTGCCCTTGTTCTTTGGGGTGGTGACTATCCAGAAGGATCTACATTCTACGGACTCTTTACTACTGGTTCATCATACAACTATGGTAAGTTCTCAAATGCAGATTATGATGCTGCCTACCAAAAAGCTATTACTACAGATGCTCTAGATCCTAAAGCTGCTGCTGATGATTATAAAGCCGCTGAAAAAGCTCTTTATGACAACGCACTTTATAACCCAATCTACTTCCGTAGTACAAAATCACTTCAAAATCCAGATCTTAAAGGTCTTGTCCGTAACTCAACAGGTTTGTCTGTAGACTTCACACACGCATACAAAAAATAAATCATGAGGTGATGATTAAACAAGGTTCGAGCCTATCGAGCCTTGTTTTTTTATGACTTAAAAAATGGTACAATGAAAGTATCATATTAGTAAAAGGAAATATATGCGTTTAGATAAATTTTTAGTTGAAGCAGGTCAAGGCTCACGCACAGAAGTCAAACAGCTTCTTAAGAAAAAACAAGTCTCTGTCAATGGAAAAATCGAGACCTCTCCTAAGACACAAATCGATGAAAAAGTAGATCAAGTCATTTGTCAGGGACAAAATCTGTCTTATGAAAAATACGTTTATTACATGCTTAATAAACCAAAAGGAGTCATTTCTGCAACTGAGGACAATCAACATAAGACGGTACTGGATTTACTTGATAAGACAGCTTGGGATAAAGAAGTCTTTCCTGTTGGGCGATTAGATATTGATACTCACGGGCTTTTGCTTTTGACAAATAATGGGAAATTGGCGCATGCCATGCTTTCGCCTAAAAAGCATGTTGATAAGCTTTATCGCGCTAAAGTAGCTGGGATTATGACAGCTGAAGATGTCGAGCATTTTGCTAAAGGTATCGAGTTGAAAGATTTCACGTGTCAACCAGCGCAGCTAGAGATTTTAGAGGTTAATGAAGCTGCCAAGACAAGCTTAGTGGCTATTACGATTAAAGAAGGCAAATTCCATCAAGTCAAACGCATGGTTTTAGCTTGTGGCAAGGAAGTCACAGACCTAGAACGTTTGAGTATGGGACCATTACAATTGGATGAAAACTTATCACTAGGTGAGTGGCGTCGATTGACAGCAGAAGAGCTAGCGAAACTAGAAGTATTTGACGTTGAGCTGTAAATTTCTTACAGTACTTATTTGATTATTTAGCCTAATCATGTTAAGATAATAGTAATAAAATCAATTGAGCGAGGTGTATTAAGGTGGCATTTGGTGAAAACGGACCACGTAAAAAAACAGCGTTTGAAAAACTGACTTTAGTAGTTGTTATCTTAATGGTTCTAGTAACTGTAGGTGGTCTTATTGCGACTGCTATTGGTTCAATTATTTAAAGAACGCTGAAGAGGCGTTTTTTTATGCTTTTGCACATCCAATTTTAGTGCAACAGTTATTACAATGAAAGAATAGGAATTAATAATGAGTATGTTTTTAGATACTGCCAAAATCAGCGTTAAAGCTGGTCGTGGTGGTGATGGCATGGTTGCCTTCCGTCGTGAAAAATACGTCCCTAATGGCGGTCCTTGGGGAGGTGACGGTGGTAAAGGTGGTTCAGTCATCTTTAAAGTTGACGAAGGACTTCGTACATTGATGGACTTCCGTTACAACCGTATTTTTAAAGCTAAATCTGGTGAAAAAGGGATGACAAAGGGAATGCACGGACGTGGTGCAGAAGACCTTATTGTTCGTGTCCCACAAGGAACAACTGTTCGTGATGCTGAGACAAATAAAGTTATCACTGACCTTGTTGAAAATGGTCAAGAATTTGTTGTCGCTCATGGTGGACGTGGTGGACGTGGTAATATTCGCTTTGCGACACCACGTAACCCTGCACCAGAAATTGCCGAAAATGGTGAACCAGGTGAAGAACGTGAACTTCAACTTGAATTGAAAATCTTGGCAGATGTTGGTTTGGTTGGGTTCCCATCAGTTGGTAAATCTACATTACTAAGTGTTGTTACAGCTGCTAAACCCAAAATCGGTGCTTATCACTTTACAACAATCGTGCCTAACCTTGGTATGGTTCGCACAAAATCAGGTGACAGCTTTGCCATGGCTGACCTTCCAGGATTGATTGAAGGAGCTTCACAAGGTGTAGGTCTTGGAACACAATTCCTTCGTCACATCGAGCGTACACGTGTTATCTTGCACGTTATCGACATGTCAGCAAGTGAAGGTCGTGACCCTTACGAAGATTATGTTTCAATCAATAACGAACTTGAAACTTACAACCTTCGTTTGATGGAACGTCCACAAATCATTGTTGCTAACAAGATGGACATGCCAGAAGCAGAAGAAAACTTGAAAGTCTTCAAAGAAAAATTGGCAGCAAATTACGATGATTTCGATGAAATGCCAATGATTTTCCCAATTTCAAGCTTAGCTCACCAAGGTTTGGAAAATCTGATGGAAGCAACAGCAGAATTGCTTGATAAGACTGATGAATTCTTGCTTTACACTGAAGATGATATGATTGATGAAGAAGTTTACTACGGATTTGATCCAGACGAACGTCCGTTTGAAATTTCACGTGATGACGATGCTGCTTGGGTATTGTCAGGTGAAAAACTTGAAAAACTCTTTGTCATGACAAATATGGAACGTGACGAATCAGTTATGAAATTTGCCCGTCAATTGCGCGGTATGGGTGTCGATGAAGCCCTCCGTGAACGCGGTGCTAAAGACGGAGATATCGTTCGTATTGGTAACTTTGAATTCGAATTCGTGGATTAATATAAGATACAAAGTCCGTTAAGCGAGCAAAGCAAAAATAGAAATTTTAACGAAGAGCAATGAGCTCTAGGAAAAATTATCTTTTTTGCCAAGCTCGTAGGACGTGTTCGATTGTTATGTTAGCTATTATTAATTGGTATACTAATTAACAGTTGTGGCAAGCTCTATAGAGCGTTGCCTAGGCATCTTACTAGTTCGAAAATGGTTTGATATCGAACCCATTTTCTCACGTCGTAGTATGTCTGTTAACAAGTAAGGTAATGTTTAGCTCGTAGGACGTGTTCGATTGTTATGTTAGCTATTACTAATTGGTATACTAATTAACAGTTGTGGCAAGCTCTATAGAGCGTTGCCTAGGTATCTTACTAGTTCGAAAATGGTTTGATATCGAACCCATTTTCTCACGTGGTAGCAGGTGTTTATCAACGATAATAAGTTTTATAGATATTTTTAACGGGAGGTTCTTATGGGTGAAAAACCGATATCTTTTAGAGATAAAGATGGTAATTTTGTATCAGCAGCCGATGTTTGGAATGCTGAAAAGCTAGAAGAACTTTTCAATACCCTTAATCCAAATCGACGTTTTCGCTTAGAACGTGAAAAATTAGCAAAAGAAAAAGCAGGAGAAGCAGAAGACCAAGAGTCTTAACCTGCACTCCTACTTGAGCTCAGCTTTTTGGCTGGGCTTTTTTAGTTGCTATCTAAGGAATTTTCAGTTAAACGGTAGTGCTTTCTTGCAACGGTTTGAATAAAATGTTGGTCGTGAGAAACACTGATTATGCATCCTGGATAATTAAGGAAGAGTTCGCGGATAAGCGGTTGGCTTGTTGGTGAAAAATGTCGTGTTGGTTCATCAAGAATAATCGCTTGATTTTTAGAAAGGACCATGTGGGCTAAGAAAAGTTTAGCTTTTTGCCCCCCAGATAGGTTAAGAGCAGAGTGCTCCATTTCTTCTCTTGTAAATTGAAGGCAAGCTAGGATGGTTCTTGAGGTATTCTCATTTGCTACATCGTCTAAAAATTCGAGAGTTGAAATCTCTTTTGAAAAGAAACTGTCGTAATCTTGTGGCATGTAACCGATAGAGAGTTGCTGATTTTGGTTTAGGTCGTGATAAATCTGTTTGATTAATCTTGTTTTTCCAATGCCGTTTTTACCTGTTATCACTAATTTATCTTGTCCGAAAATATCTAAATTAATTTTCTGTCCAGTTGGTAACTGGTGCTTTTTCCAAGAAAGAATTCTCTTGTTTTTATCAAGTGTTGAAATATCATTAAAAAAGAGCGCGATGTTGTCCATGTTTTCTGGAAAGTCGACACGATTGCTATCTTCTTTTTGATACCTTTTTTCAAGTGAAAGAACAGTTTTCATCTTTTTAGCCGCCAGTCTTCCAAGAGTGCTGTCATGAGTGTGTCTAACATTGTATTGGGCAGCTTGGTGGATGCGATGGATTTTTGCATCTCGTTTTTTCTTTAAGCGATAGTCGTTTTTGGCTTCTTGTAATTGCTTAGTATAAGTGCTTTGGCGCTGTTTAAGGTAATCTAGGTACTTTCCTTGGAAATAGCTAGCGCGAGGAAGTTGACGATGCTTAAGAAGTTCAAGATGTAAGATGGCAGTAGCAGTATCTTCAAGCATAGCTTCATCGTGAGAGATAAAAATAATGGTCTTATTAGATTCTTGAATGAATTTTTTTAAGACTACTTGACTGTCAATATCAAGATCGCTGCTCGGCTCATCTAATAAGAGTAAATCAGCTTCTTGTCCAGTTAATTTAGACAGTTGGAGCTTAAGTTTCTCACCGCCTGATAAGCTAGATAAAAGTTGATTTTTTTCTTCTAATGTAGCAAGATTCAAACCTAGTTGTGCAGCCATTTGATAAAAAGCTGTATAATTGAAAAGATAATCCATATTTTTATAAAGAAAATCAGAGATGGTCTGGTCATTTTTAGACAGGGATTGTGGAAGGTATCCGATTTTTTTAAACTGATTACGAATTTGTCCAGTAAAGTCAGCATAGCTTGCAATTAATTTTGGGGATACGATAGTTTTTAGTAGGCTTGATTTGCCTGTCCCTTCCTCTCCAATAATGGCTAATTTCTCACCAGGATTTACAATGAGATGCAAGTCTGTAATGATTGGCTTAGAATCCTTGAGATGGTGAATGGATAACTGATTAATTTCTAGCATAAGATCCTCGCTTTCAAAAAAACACACTCTACCATAGCAGGTAGAGTGTGAATCTCATTATGGTCAACGCTAAAAATACCCAACACGTCTGATGGATAAGCAAGAGAATAGAGAAGTGCACTAAAAACAAAACCTGATATGGTATACCAAAACGTCTTGTTCTTAGTTGTTCATTGCTTAAATTCCTCCTACTTGATTTGCTTTCATTTTAGCAAAAGAGTGCTATTTTTGTCAAAGAATATGCGAAAATCCCCAGTCAAAAGGCTGAGGATTTTTGAGATTAATAATTTTCAGCTCGGACTTCGAAGTAAGATTGAGCGTGAGCGCAGACTGGGCAAACTTTTGGTGCTTTTGTACCAACAATAATGTGACCACAGTTGCGACATTCCCAAATCTTAACTTCGCTCTTTTCAAAGACTTTAGCAGTTTCGACATTTTTGAGAAGAGCACGATAGCGTTCTTCGTGGTGTTTTTCGATTTCAGCGACCATGAGGAATTTTTTAGCAAGTTGAGGGAATCCTTCTTTTTCGGCGGTTTTGGCGAATTCAACATACATATCTGTCCATTCGTAGTTTTCACCATCTGCTGCAGTTTCCAAGTTTTCGGCAGTATCACCAATGCCAAAGAGTTCTTTATACCACATTTTGGCGTGTTCTTTTTCGTTGTCAGCAGTCTTCAAGAAAAGTTCTGCGATTTGTTCAAAGCCATCCTTTTTGGCTCTTGAAGCAAAGAAAGTGTACTTGTTGCGTGCTTGAGATTCACCAGCAAATGCAGCTTGCAAATTTTTTTCGGTTTGAGTACCAGCATACTTAGACATATCAAAGTCCTCCTTATATTAAACAGTAGATACCTACTGATTTTACACAGAAAAAAGTTATGGATTTGCTACCTTAGTGCTCATATCTCGCTTAAAAAAGGAGTTTTCTGTCAATATAAGTGAGGTAATTCCCTAAGTTATTAGGGTTGAGTTTTTGTTTGTAGCTTGTCTTGATAACTTACCTTCAGTCTACCAAAAGCAAAAATGAAAGTCAAAATTTTAACAGAGATTGTTAAAAGAAAATATTGTTATTTGGTCAATATGGAGACACAAAAAAACTAGGTCTTAAAACCTAGTTTTTTTAAGTTATTAGACGTTCAATACTTTGTTCAAGAAGTCTTTTAGACGTGGGTGTTGAGGGTTATCGAAGATTTGCTCAGGTGTTCCATCTTCAATAAATTGTCCGCCGTCTGTGAAGATAACACGGTTGGCAACTTTACGAGCAAATCCCATTTCGTGGGTAACGATTAACATAGTCATGCCTTGCTCTGCCAAGTCTTTCATAACACCAAGAACGTCACCAACCATTTCAGGGTCAAGTGCAGAAGTTGGTTCGTCAAAGAGCATGATATCAGGATTCATTGCCAAACTACGTGCGATAGCGACACGTTGTTTTTGACCACCAGATAGGCTATCTGGTTTGGCATCGCGTTTATCAGCAAGACCAACTTTTGCAAGAAGTTCCATAGCGTGTTTTTCAGCATCTTCTTTGCTTTCTTTTCCTAATTCAATAGGAGCGAAAGTGATGTTTTCAAGAACAGTCATGTGTGGGAAAAGGTTGAAGTGTTGAAATACCATACCGATATTTTCACGAACTTTATCGACGTCAGTATTTGGGTCAGATAGTTCAAAACCATCAACAACAACTTTACCACTTGTGATTGTTTCAAGAAGGTTAAGAGTACGAAGGAAAGTTGATTTTCCTGAACCTGAAGGACCGATGATACATACAACATCACCTTCGTGGAATTGTGTTGTAATTCCTTTTAAGACTTCATTATCTCCATAAGATTTATGCAAATCTTGAACATCAATTTTTAATTCTGCCATTATTTAAGCCTCTTTTCTAGACGTTTTGCTAAACGAGTCAAAAGGGTGATCATTACAAGGTAGATGATTGCTAAGATAGCGTACATACGGAATGATTGGTAGTTACGAGCGATAATGATTTTACCTGTTTGGAAGAGTTCAACAAGACCAATTGCTGATACGATAGTTGTATCTTTCAATGAAATAACGAATTGGTTGATGAAGTTTGGCAACATCACGCGAACGGCTTGTGGCAAGATAACTTTTTTCATTGTCTTACCGTATGAGATACCTAAGCTTCGACTTGCTTCCATTTGTCCTTTAGGAACTGCTTCGATACCACCACGAACAATTTCAGCGATATAAGCACCAGCGTTCAATGAAAGTGCGATTGTTGCAGCAAGGAAATCATTGATTGGGCTTTGGTGACCTGTCATTGATTCGATAAGGTTTGGAATTCCCCAGAAGATGAAAGCAGCGACGATCATCAATGGGATACCACGAACAACATCGACAAAGACTGCTGAGATTGTACGAAGAACTTTATTTGGAGCAACGGCCATCATACCAAAGATGATACCAATAACCATAGCAATTGCAAATGAAATTAGTGTTAGACTAAGAGTTGTTCCAAGACCTGTGAGCAATTGAGAATAGTTGTTTTTGATAAGTCCCCAAATTGTTGTTTCATCAACGCTTGATGATGTTGATTTTTTAGAATCAGTTGAACCAAGGTATTTGCTTACGATTTTATCGTATTCACCAGATTTGACAAGTGCAGCAAGACCGTTGTTGAACATTTCAAGCAATTCTGGGTTAGCACCTTTGTTTACGGCAAATCCGTATTCACCAGATTTTTCACCATCGATTGGTGTATCAAAGTTACGACCTTGTTTGATAGCATAACGAAGTACAGCTTCATCATCCATAAGGGCGTCGATTGAACCAGAGTTCAAACTATCATACATTGTAGATGCTTCATCAAAGGCACGAAGTGTGTAGCCGTATTGAGCGGCGTGTTCTGACAACCATGTGTAAGATGATGTACCATTTTTGGCACCAACAGTTTTACCGCTTAAGTCATCGTATGATTTTACTGAGCTTCCCTTTTTAACAGCAAGCAAGATGTTTGAAGTGTAGTAAGCATCTGAGAAATCAAAGATTTCTTTACGCGCATCAGTGATTGACATACCAGCCATAACACCATCAGCTTGACCAGCTTGGACAGCGTTAAGTGCTGCATCAAAACCTGGGTTTGAGATTTCAATGTTGAAACCTTGTTGTTTTGCGATAGCTTTGATTAAGTCAACGTCGATTCCTTCATATTTACCTGAGTCATTTTGGTATTCAAATGGGGCAAATGAAGAATCCATAACGATTTTATAACTTGATTTGACTGGAGTTGCTTTTGCAGAAGCGTCACCAGATAATTTTAGGCTGCTTGAGGCAACAACACTTGATTGATCAGCAGCTTTATCAGAATCACCAAGCCATTTTGCCATGATAGTATCGTAAGTACCATCTTTTTTCATTTCAGCAAAAGCTTGGTTAAATTCGTCGATGAGGTATTCGTATTTGCTTCCTTTTTTAACAGCAAAAGCGAAGCTTCCGACTTTTTCACCGTCGATATTGATAGCGTAGTTTTTACCTTGGCTAATAGCGTATTGGACAACAGGTTGGTCATCCATAGCAGCATAGACTGAACCAGCATCCAAGCTGTTGTTCATCAAGTCGCTTGTATCAAAAGTTTTGATTTTATAGCCATATTTCTTTTGATTTTCTTTAAGGAATGCTTGTGCAGCAGTTCCGTTTTTAACACCAACAGTTTTACCTGACAGTTGTTTATAGTTAGACACTTTAGCATCGCTACGAGTGTAGACAACAACAGCTGTATCGTAATAAGTATCTGAGAATGTGAAGACTTTTTTACGAGCTTCTGTGACTGTTGTACCAGCCATAAGGGCATCGGCTTGACCAGCTTGAACCGCATTAACAGCTGCGTCGAAACCAGGGAATGTCATATCGATATTCCAACCCTCTCGGTTTGCGACTTCATTAATAATGTCAACGTCAATACCTTTATAAACTTGATCTGAATCTTTGAATTCGAATGGGGCATATGCAGTGTCAGACACGATACTGATTGTATCGGCGTTAGCATTTGCACCAAACACAAAGATTGCAGAAACCATTGCTAGCATAATAGCTTTCAATTTGTGCTTCATGTTAGTCTCCTTTAGAATAGATTGCATTAATTATATCAAAATTCAGACACTTAAGCAACTTAAGTTTTTGTATCATGTTAGAAAACCTAACATGAGAAGTCAGGGCGAATTGCCTTCGATATCAAAAGGGAGTATTTTGCCCTTATTTATGGTAGAATGAAGGTATTAAATGACAGTTTGAGGAATATTATGATTGATAGAATAGAAAATAATCATTTTAAATTAGTCTCGAAATATGAGCCATCTGGTGACCAACCACAGGCAATTGAGACTTTAGTTGATAATATTGAAGGGGGAGAAAAAGCTCAGATTCTTCTCGGAGCAACAGGTACTGGTAAAACTTATACGATGAGTCAAGTCATTGCTAAAGTTAATAAACCGACCCTTGTTATTGCACATAATAAGACCCTGGCTGGTCAGCTTTATGGGGAATTCAAGGAATTCTTCCCAGAAAA
Source organism: Streptococcus ruminicola (assembly GCF_011387195.1). Taxonomy (NCBI): domain Bacteria; kingdom Bacillati; phylum Bacillota; class Bacilli; order Lactobacillales; family Streptococcaceae; genus Streptococcus; species Streptococcus ruminicola. Next base: position 80,981 of record NZ_CP046919.1, on the reverse strand, counting down.
TGCGGTTGAGTACTTTGTATCTTACTATGACTATTACCAACCCGAAGCTTATGTGCCATCAAGTGACACCTATATTGAAAAAGATAGCTCGGTCAATGATGAAATTGACAAGCTACGCCACTCAGCAACGTCATCACTTCTTGAACGAAATGATGTTATTGTCGTTGCATCTGTATCATGCATTTATGGTTTGGGGTCACCGAAAGAATATGCTGATAGTGTTGTAAGTCTTCGTCCAGGTCAGGAAATCTCACGTGACCAATTGTTAAATGACCTTGTTGACATTCAATTTGAACGAAATGACATTGATTTTCAACGTGGTCGTTTTCGTGTGCGCGGTGATGTGGTTGAAATTTTCCCAGCCAGCCGAGACGAACATGCCTTTCGTGTCGAATTCTTCGGTGATGAAATTGATCGCATTCGAGAAATCGAAAGTTTGACAGGCAAAGTTTTAGGTGATGTTGAGCATTTGGCGATTTTCCCAGCAACCCACTTCATGACCAATGAAGAACACATGGAAGAAGCTATTCAAAAAATCCTAGCAGAAATGGAAGAGCAGGTTAAGCAGTTCGAAGCTGAAGGTAAACTCATCGAAGCACAGCGTATTCGTCAACGTACAGAATATGATGTCGAAATGCTTCGCGAGATGGGCTATACAAATGGTGTCGAAAACTATTCTCGTTATATGGATGGACGTTCAGAAGGTGAGCCACCATTTACTCTTCTTGATTTCTTCCCTGAAGACTTTTTGATTATGGTTGATGAAAGTCACATGACCATGGGACAAATCAAGGGCATGTACAATGGTGACCGTTCACGTAAGGAAATGTTGGTTAACTATGGATTCCGCTTGCCAAGTGCACTTGATAACCGTCCGCTTCGTCGTGAAGAGTTTGAAAGTCATGTTCACCAAATTGTTTACGTCTCAGCGACCCCTGGTGATTATGAACTAGAACAAACCGATACCGTCGTTGAACAAATTATTCGTCCGACAGGTCTACTTGATCCTGAAGTCGAAGTTCGTCCGACGATGGGGCAAATGGATGACCTTCTTGGTGAAATCAACGCTCGTGTTGAAAAAGGTGAGCGTACCTTTATCACGACATTAACCAAGAAAATGGCAGAAGATTTGACGGATTATCTCAAAGAAATGGGTGTCAAAGTCAAATACATGCACTCAGATATCAAGACTTTGGAACGTACCGAGATTATTCGCGATTTGCGTTTAGGTGTTTTTGATGTTTTGATTGGGATTAATTTGCTGCGTGAAGGGATTGACGTACCAGAAGTTAGCTTGGTTGCTATTCTTGATGCGGATAAAGAAGGATTTCTCCGTAATGAACGTGGTCTGATTCAAACCATTGGTCGTGCTGCGCGAAATAGTGAAGGTCATGTTATCATGTACGCAGATAAGATTACAGAATCAATGCAAAAAGCTATGGATGAAACAGCGCGCCGTCGTAAGATTCAAATGCGTTACAACGAAGAACATGGTATTGTACCGCAAACCATTAAGAAAGAAATTCGCGATTTGATTTCTATTTCTAAAGCGACAGATACTGAAGTAGCTGAGGATACGCCAGATTACTCAAGTATGAACAAGGCGGAGCGCAAAGATGCTATTAAGAAACTTCAAAAACAAATGCATGAAGCTGCTGAAATGCTTGATTTCGAGCTAGCTGCTCAACTGCGTGATATGGTATTAGAGTTGAAAGCTATGGATTAGGGGGAAATGTAAGAAAATGTCTCGTGCACAACGTGTGATTTTAACCAATATGTGCTTAATTGAAGATGGCAAAGGCAATGTCGTCATGCAGATTCGTGACCCAAAACGTTATTCTTGGTCAGGCTATGCTCTTCCTGGAGGACATATCGAAGCCCATGAAGGTTTAGTTGAATCAGTTATCCGTGAAGTCAAAGAAGAAACAGGACTTACCATTAAAAATCCTCAGTTAGTTGGAATGAAACATTGGTACACTAAAGAAGATGAACGTTATCTCGTTTTCTTGTACCGAACTTCTGATTTTGAAGGGGATATTCATTCTACTGATGAAGGAGAAATTAAATGGGTAGCTAGAAAAGATTTACCTAACCTTGACTTAGCTTATGATATGCTAAATTTGCTACGTGTTTTTGAAGAAGATAATCTCAATGAACTCTTTTATCGTGAACGTTTGAAAGACGATTTCTTACGTGAATTTTGGTGAGAATAGAAAGTTTTCTTCCTATAATATGAGAAGATTTTAATACATACAAAAAGCTTGGAACTATTGTTCCAAGCTTTCTTTGATAATTAATAAATAAATTAATAAATAGAAGGGGAGAAGTTGGTAACTTCTTCTTATTTAACTGAACCACCAGTGATGCCTTCAACGTAGTATTTTTGCATGAACATGAAGAGCAATGTGATTGGAACAGCGATAAGAACTGAACCAGCAGTGAATGACATGAACCAGTCATTGATGGTATCTTGTTGCAACATTGAGAAGAGTCCAATGGCAACGGTGTATTTACTTGTCGCATCACCAAGGATAACTTTGGCGAAGATGAAATCAATCCAAGGACCGATGAAAGCCATAAGCGCTGTGTAGACAATGATTGGTTTTGATAGAGGGAGAGTGATTTTAAAGAAAATGTCAGCGCGTGTTGCCCCATCAATCATGGCAGATTCATCAAGGGAGTAAGGAATTGTATCAAAGAAACCTTTGGCAATGTAGAAACCAAGTGCCGCACCAGCTGAGTAAACTAGGATAAGTGCCAACAATGTTTGGTCGAGGTTGAATGCTTTGAGGATGTAGTAGACTGCAATCATACTCATAAATCCAGGGAACATGTTAAGCACAAGAGCTAGTTTCAAGAAACCATTACGGTGTTTGAACTTGATACGGCTAAGAGAATATGCCATAGCAACGGTAATGAATGTTGAAATCACACAAGTAGCAGAAGCTACAAATAAGGTATTCATAAACCATTGCCCAAATGGGAAGGCATCTGAGGTAAAGAGTTTGATGTAATTATCCAGCGTCCAAGTTTTTGGAATGAAGTAGTTAACGTATGCTGTTCCTTCGCCACGGAAGCTAGTAAGAACAACCCAAACGATTGGAAAGAGCCAGATGATTGATAAAACAATCAATAAAATATAGACAAAAGTCAGTGTTAATCTTTTTTTGTTTTTCATTATTTAGCAACCCCTTCCTTGTAAGAACTTGTTCTTGTGTAAGCCAAGAGACTAAATACAGCAGAAAGAACAAAGATAAGAATACCGATAACAGAAGCAAGGTTGTAGTCAGCTGCAGTAACTGTTAAGTTGTAGAGCCAAGTAACAAGCAAGTCTGTGCTACCAGCTTGGTAGAAGTTAGAGTTAGTAGGACCACCACCAGTAAGAAGGTAGATAACGTTGAAGTTGTTGATGTTACCAATAAATTGTTGAATCAAGTTTGGCATCATCACAAGTAAGATTTGAGGGAATGTGATTGATTTAAAGATTTGGAATTTATTGGCACCATCGATTTCAGCGGCTTCTATTTGTTCTTGTGGAAGGTTCATGATAATACCTGAAGCGACAAGCATTGTGACAGGAATACCTACCCACATGTTAACGATGATGATTGAGAATTTAGCCCAAAGTGGATCTGACAAGAATGGCAGTGGGTTTGCAGCAGAGATAAGTCCGATTTTTTCAAGGAATGCATTGACTGGACCAGCATCACTGAGCAAGTTTCTCATGATAAGAAGAGAAATGAATTGTGGTACGGCAATTGTGATAACGAAGATTGTACGCCACATTTTTTTCAATTTCAAACCTTTAGTATTGATAATAAGTGCTAAGACAATACCAAAGAAGAAGTTTGTTACTGTAGCAAATACTGCCCAAATCAAAGTCCAAGAAAGAACTGGGAAGAATGTTCCTGCCATACGACCGTTAAAGATGTTACCGAAGTTAGCAAAACCAACCCAGTCAAACAAACTTTTCGGTGGTAGGTGATTGTGGTCATAGCTTGTGAAGGCCAAACAAATCATATAAATTAATGGCAAGATAGTGAAGAGAAGAACCCCAATCATTGGGACTGCCATCAAAGTCATGTGGAAACGACCGTTTGCCAATGTTTCAAAGTCTTCTTTAAAGGTAGGAACTTTCAAACCTTCTTTATCGATGACATAAAGATTTCTAGCGCTCTTAAGGTTACACCAATAAATGTAAGCAAAAACAAGGCAGAAGATAAGAGAAGCAAGACCGAAGATAAGCATTAACATTGAGTTATCACCATCAACAGCAACTTTCATCTTAATCCCGTTGACGGTTTGTTCAACAAGACCTTGTTGGTGTGTTCCCAGAGTGATTAATCCTTGCAAGTTTGGAATAATCTGAGAGAAGAAAGTGATTAAGAAAAGAATCTCTGATAGTAAAAACAAACAACCTTTAATAATCTGTTTATGGTAAAAATTTGAGAATCCCATAATCAGAAATGACAGTTTGGTATCAAATTTTCCTTTTTTAAAAGCCTCAGTAACTGATACACTGTCAAAATAGTGTGAATTAGTCATACAAAACTCCTTTTATTAATCTTGTTGGAAGTCACTGCTAAAAATTTAATCTTAAAGTTCTTAGCAATAACTCCGACAAGAGTTTCCCTAAAAATAAAGTGGGGATGTAACTCCCCACTTCAGAACATCTTACTTAGCGTTAGCTAAATCTTTGTCAAATTGTTGCAATTTAGCGAGGTAGTCACCACTTTGAATTTTACCATTGTAGACATCGCTGAGAAGTGCAGCGCTTTCAGTCCAGAATGTAGTCATTTGACTAAGTTTAGGTGTTACAACTGTGTAGTCTGATGATGAAGCCATCTTGATAACTGCTTGAGCCAATTCATCTGATTGAACTTTATCTGATGATTGAACTTCTTTGTTAGCAGGAATAATGTTACGACCTTCGTAAGTGAATTGGTTTTCTTGGCTTTCTGCGCTAGTAAGCATAGAAGCAAGTTTGTAAGAAGCAGCGATACGTTTTGTATCTGAACCTGCAGGAGCTTGGTTAACAGCAAAGAGTTTCACACCAAGGAAAGCTTTTTGTTGTACTTCGTTACCGCCGATTGAGATTTTTGGATAAACAGCGATACCAAGATTATCTTTACCAACAGCGTCTTGTGCAGCTTTAAGATCCCAAGGACCTGATTCAAGTGAAGCAACGCTTCCGTCACCGAATTTAGACATTGCATTTTCAGCAGTCAAGTTAACGAAACCTTTGTTTGATTTTTGATCAGCAATCCATTGAAGAACTGATACACCAGCATCGTTACCCCAGTTAGTACCGTCAACAGTTTCACCATTTTCACCAAATAGTGTATCACCGACTGACATAAAGAGTGGAGCAGTTGCGTAAGCGTTCATTGCTTTAAATGTTGCACCGAATGTTGCTTTGCTTGTGATTGTTTCGTAGTTAGCAACATCGTCAGCTGAAAGTTTTGATTTGTTATAGAAGAGAACTTGTGACTCGATACCAAATGGGAAAGCGTAAGTTTTACCATTGTATTTTGCACCAGCTACTGCTTGTTCAGTATCATTTGTAGCAATTTCTTTGGCATAATCTTCTGGAACTTCTTGGATAACACCTGATTCAACTAATTGACCAAGTTGGTCATGTGGAAGTGAGAAGACATCAGCAGCTTTTTGTGGGTCTTTCTTAACGTTTTCTTGTGCTTTTGAATCGTTTGATTCAACCATCTTAACTGTGTAACCAGATTCTTTTTCGAAATCTTTAACAATAGCAGTGTAAGATTTTTTAGCACCAGTTGGTACCCAAAGTTTGATTGTCTTGCTGTCAGAGGCAGAAGATGATTTAGTTGATGAGTTATTCGAACAAGCAACTAAAACGCTTCCAGCAAGTGTTAAACCTGCGCCAGCAAGGACCATTTTTTTCCATGTGTTCTTCTTCATGAGTTTCCCCTCCTAGAGAAAGATTAGTAATATTATTTACACTTATATTATGCAACCGTTTGCAGTTATTGTCAAGCATTTTTAGTAAAAAAATTTAAAAAACTTGAAAGGTCAAACAAAGAAAGTGATAATAAGTGCGTTAATCTGATATATATTGGTCAGTTTTTACTATAAAATAGCTTGAAAAAACAATATTTTTCTAAAAAAAATCACAAAATAGGGCAAACAATTGCAGAAATATCTTATTTATGTATAATAGGGGATAAAAATAAGAGTTTTTACCTCTAAAACCTTGTCAGTACAGTAAATCTATTATAAAATGTAAGATGCAAAGGAGACTTAGATGGTTACAATTAAAGATGTAGCGGCTAAAGCTGGCGTCAATCCTTCGACGGTTAGCCGTGTTTTGAAGGATAATAAATCCATTTCTCAGAAAACAAAAGACAAAGTTCGGAAAGCGATGGTAGAGTTAGGTTATGTTCCTAATGTAGCTGCCCAAATGTTAGCTAGTGGCTTAACGTATAATGTTGGTTTGATTTTTCCACCGTTAATCACACCAGATCGTTTAAACGAACCATTCTTTATGCAAATTCTTTCTACTATAACTAGCGAAGCGAAATTAAATGATTTTACAGTTTCTATTGCAACCGGTATGACAGTTGATGAATTAGAAGAACAAGTAAAATTAATGTATCGCCAAAAACGTGTAGACGGATTTATTATCTTATACTCTGATCCAGAAGATCCAGTTCGTAAGTATTTAATGGATAATAATGTACCTTTTGTGATTGTCGGTGCTCCCGAAGGTTTCGAAAATGATATTACTTATATAGATAATGATAACCAATTGATGGGTAAAAAAGCAGTTGAATATCTTTATCAAAAAGGACATCGTGAGATTCTATTTGTTACGGATGATTTAAAATCTGAAGTGTCATCAGAACGTTATTTTGGTTACCTTCGAGGCATGGAAAAGCTTGGTCTGACAAGTGATAAAGCACTGTTGTTTGATCGTAGAAATCCGATGGTTTTGGAAGAATTAATTGAAAAAATCGAATCAAGTAAAGCAACGGCTCTGATTGTGATTGCTGATACAATTTCAGTTCGATTAGCTCAGTTCTTATCTTATTATCAATTGAAGGTTCCGGATGATATTTCAATTATCACCTTCAATAACTCAGCGTATTCAACTTTGATTCACCCCTATATGACAACATTTGATATTAATGTTTCTAATTTGGGTCGAACTAGTTTCAGACGATTGGTCGAATTGATTAAATCTCCTGAAACGGCGATTACCGAAAAAATCATTGTTCCTTTTACCTTGAGAGAGCGTGAAAGTGTCCGTCAATTGCATGTTGAAGACAAATAAAATCCCTTTCTAGCGGTTTTTATGAATGAAAATAAATGCCTTAATTGCTATTAGTTTTAGCAGTTAAGGTGTTTTTTTATATTTTTTTGCAAAAAATGATTGACTTACGCAAACGCTTGCGTTATAATTTGCAGTGTAAAGATCGTTGATAAAGGAGAAAACATATGGAAAAACGTGCAAGTGGTGTACTGATGCATATCACATCATTACCCGGCAAACAAGGGGTGGGAACATTTGGTCAAGAAGCTTATAACTTTGTTGATTTCTTGGTTGAAACTGACCAAACATACTGGCAAATCCTACCATTAACAACGACAAGTTATGGTGATTCCCCTTATCAATCATTCTCAGCAACAGCTGGGAACACTCATTTAATTGATTTAGAATTGCTTTGTAAACAAGGCTATTTAACAAAAGAAGACTATGAAACTGTTAACTTCGGTGATGACTTAGAAAACGTTGATTATGCTCGCATTTTTGAAGCTCGTCGTCCAATTTTAGAGAAAGCAGTTGCAAAATTTATGCAAAGTGCTGACAATCAAAAAGCTCTAGCAGAATTCGAAAAAGAAGCGACATGGGTGAAAGATTATGCTGAATTCATGGCTATTAAAGAATTCTTTGGCAATAAAGCTTTGCAAGAATGGGATGATAAAGCGGTTGTTCGTCGCGAAGAAGCAGCTCTTGAAACTTATCGTGAAAAACTAAAAGACGTTATCACTTACCATAAAGTCACTCAATATTTCTTCTACCAACAATGGGCTGATTTAAAAGCTTATGCCAATGAAAAAGGTATTAAGATTATTGGTGACATGCCAATCTACGTTTCTGCTGATAGCGTAGAAGTTTGGACAATGCCTGAACTTTTCAAAGTTGATGCTGAAAAGAACCCACTTTGTATTGCTGGTGTTCCTGCGGATTCATTTAGTGATGATGGTCAACTTTGGGGAAATCCAATTTATGATTGGGAAAACCACAAGAAAACAAATTATGCTTGGTGGGTTTACCGTATTAAAGAGGGGATTAAGCTCTACGACCTTCTTCGTATTGACCACTTTAAAGGTTTCTCAGATTATTGGGAAATTCGTGGGGATTACGAAACTGCAAATGATGGTAGCTGGCAACCTGGTCCAGGACGCGCTTTGTTTGATGTCGTACGTGACGAGCTTGGCGAACTTCCTATTATTGCAGAAAACCTTGGTTATATTGATGCCAAAGCTGAGCAATTGTTAACTGACACTGCTTTCCCAGGTATGAAGATTCTTGAATTTGGTTTCTATGATACCGAAGGTAAGAGTATCGATGCTCCACATAACTGCAATAAAAATAGCGTTGCTTATAACGGCACACATGATAATGAAGTGGTTAATGGTTGGTATGACAACTTGACTGATGAACAAAAAGCATTTGTTGATGCTTATACACATCGTCATGAAGACGAACCAATCACACAAACAATGCTTCGTACTTTGTTTGCAACGGTTAGTGATATTGCAATTGCGACTATGCAAGATATTCTAGACAAACCAGCTGAGTCTCGCATGAACATTCCAAATACTGTTGGTGGCAACTGGCAATGGCGTATGTTAAAAGAAGATTTGACAGATGAACGCAAAGCATTCTTGAAAGACATTACTGCACTTTATTGCCGCAAAAATACATTTAAATAAAAAAGAAAAAGGGATATTATAATGACAACTAAATTTACAGATTACGTAACTTCGAAAGGCCAAAAACTTGCTGAATTGAGCAATGAAGACATCTATGTAGCGCTTTTGCACTACGTTAAAGAATTAGCTGCAGAAAAACCAAAAAATACTGCAAAACGCAAAGTTTACTACATCTCTGCTGAATTCCTTATTGGTAAACTTTTGTCAAATAACTTAATTAACCTTGGTATCTATAAAGATGTTAAAGCTGAACTTGCTGCAGCTGGTAAATCAATTGCAGAAGTAGAAGACGTCGAACTTGAACCATCACTTGGTAACGGTGGTCTTGGACGTTTGGCATCATGTTTCATCGATTCAATGTCAACTCTTGGTATCAATGGTGAAGGTGTTGGACTTAACTACCACTGTGGTCTATTCAAACAAGTCTTCGTTGATAACCAACAAGAAGCAGAAGCTAACTACTGGATTGAAAAAGATTCATGGCTTGTGCCAACTGATATCAGCTACGATGTTCCATTTAAAGACTTTACACTTAAATCTCGTCTTGACCGTATTGATGTTCTTGGTTACAAACGTGATACTAAAAACTACTTGAACTTGTTTGATATTGACGGGCTTGACTATGGTTTGATTCATGATGGTATTTCATTTGATAAGACTGAAATCAAGAAGAACTTGACACTCTTCCTTTACCCAGATGATTCAGACCGCAATGGTGAATTGCTTCGTATCTACCAACAATACTTCATGGTATCTAATGCTGCACAATTGTTGATTGATGAAGCTCTTGAACGTGGTTCAAATCTTCACGATTTAGCTGACTACGCTTATGTTCAAATCAATGATACTCACCCATCAATGGTTATTCCTGAGTTGATTCGTCTTTTGACTGAAAAACATGGTATTGAATTTGAAGAAGCTGTTTCAATCGTGAAAAGCATGGTTGGTTATACTAACCACACAATCTTGGCTGAAGCGCTTGAAAAATGGCCGCTTGATTACCTCAATGAAGTTGTCCCTCACTTGGTAACAATCATTGAAAAATTAAACAAACTTGTTGCTAGCCAATATTCAGATCCAGCTGTTCAAATCATTGATGAATCAGGTCGTGTTCACATGGCACACATGGACATTCACTTCTCAACTTCAGTAAATGGTGTAGCTGCTCTTCACACTGAAATCCTTAAAAACAGTGAATTGAAACCATTCTATGACATTTACCCTGAAAAATTCAACAACAAAACAAACGGTATCACATTCCGTCGTTGGCTTGAATTTGCTAACCAAGATTTAGCGGATTACCTTAAAGAGCTTATCGGTGATGAATACCTTACTGATGCTACTAAGCTTGAAAAATTACTTGCTTATGCGGACGATGAAGCTGTTCATGCTAAATTAGCTGAAATTAAACACAATAACAAATTGGCGCTTAAACGTTACCTTAAAGATAATAAAGGTATTGAACTTGATGAAAACTCAATTATTGATACACAAATCAAACGTTTCCATGAGTACAAACGTCAACAAATGAATGCCCTTTATGTCATTCATAAATACCTTGAAATCAAACGTGGTAACCTACCAGAACGTAAAATTACTGTTATCTTTGGTGGTAAAGCAGCACCAGCATACATCATTGCACAAGATGTTATTCACTTGATCCTTTGCTTGTCTGAATTGATTAACAACGACCCAGAAGTAAACAAATACCTAAATGTTCACTTAGTTGAAAACTACAATGTTACTGTAGCTGAACACTTGATTCCTGCGACAGATATTTCAGAACAAATCTCTCTTGCTTCTAAAGAAGCTTCAGGTACTGGTAACATGAAATTCATGCTTAATGGTGCTTTGACGCTTGGTACAATGGACGGTGCCAACGTTGAAATCGCTGAACTTGCTGGTATGGATAATATTTATACATTCGGTAAAGATTCAGATACAATCATTGATCTTTATGCAACTCAAGGTTACGTAGCAACTGATTACTATGAAAATGATCCTGTCATCAAAGAAGCAGTAGACTTTATTGTTAGTGATGAATTGGTTAAACATGGTAATGCTGAACGTCTTGAACGTCTCTATAATGAATTGATTAACAAAGACTGGTTCATGACATTGATTGACCTTAAAGAATACATTGCTGTTAAAGAACAAATGCTTGCTGATTACGAAGATCAAAAATCTTGGATGACTAAAGTTATCAAAAATATTGCTAAGGCTGGTTTCTTCTCATCAGACCGTACAATCGAACAATACAACGATGAAATCTGGCACAGCAAATAAGATTAAATAGAGTATAAACAAGAACGCGAGGTTGATAAAAAGACCTCGCGTTTTATGTATATACAGAAAAAATACAAAAATAATGAATTTTTATAAAAATAGGGTTGACAAATGTATAAATATTAAATAAAATGTATACATATCAAAAAAGAAAAGAGAAAATGACTATGAAAGTAAGTAAAATGTTTGGTGGGTTAGCTCTTGTTGCTTCAGCTTTTCTATTGACAGCTTGTGGCTCAGGAAATCAAAAAGATACATCAGTTTCAGATATTAAAGATAAAGGAACTCTTGTCGTTGCTATGAATCCAGAATTCGCTCCATTTGAATTTAAAACTTTAGTTGATGGCAAAGATACTATTGTTGGTGCGGATGTAGAGATTGCAAAAGCTATCGGAGAAGAGCTTGGTGTTAAAGTGAAATTCTCTTCAATGTCATTTAACAATGTTTTGGCAAGCCTTCAATCAGGTAAAGCTGATGTGGCTATCTCAGGTATTTCAGCAACGCCTGAACGTAAAAAAGCTTATAATTTCTCAGAAGCTTATTACGAATCAGAAAATGTTGTATTGATTAAGAAAACAGACGTTGATAAATATACAAAAACAAGTTCATTAGCTGGTTTGTCTGTCGGAACTCAAAAAGGATCTATCCAAGAAAATGTGGCTTCTGAACAATTGAAAGGTTCAAAAGTTGTTGCTTTGACACAAAATGGCGAAATGATTAATGAATTGAAAAATGGTCAAATCCAAGCAGTTGTCCTTGAAAAACCAATTGCAGAAGGTTACGCTGCTAATAACGATGATTTGACAATTGCCAATATCAAGTTGAAAAATGATGACGCGGATGCTTATGCTGTAGCACTTCCTAAAGGTGACGACAAATTGACTAAAGAGGTCAATAAAGTTATCAAAGACTTGAAAGATTCAGGAAAAATTGATCAATTTGTTCAAGAAGCATATGCTTTGTCAACTAGTGAATCAAGTAACTAAGGAGAAAATGATATGAAGAAGTTTTTAGGAGGTTTGTTTCTACTTTTAGCATTAGGAACGATGACAGCTTGTTCAACGTCAGGAACAAGTCAAAAAAGTATTCAAAATAAAGGTAAAATCGTCATCGCGACGGAATCAGAATTTGCACCTTTTGAATTTAAAACTTTAATTGATGGAAAAGATACCTTGGTTGGTGCAGATATTGAACTAGCTAAGGCAATTGCTAAAGAATTGGATGTTAAAGCTGATTTTTCAGTGATGTCCTTCAATAACGTTCTCGCTTCTGTGACTTCTGGTAAAGCTGATATCGCTATTGCGGGAATTTCAGTGACAGATGAACGTAAAAAAGCTTACGAGTTCTCAGATGCTTATTATGAAGCAGAAAATGTCGTGATTCTTAAAAAAGCTGATTTAGCGACTTATACAAGTTTTGAAAGCTTGGCAGGAAAATCTGTTGGTGCACAAAAAGGGTCAATTCAAGAAAACATTGCCAAAGACCAATTACCAAGTTCAAGTCTAGTTTCACTAACTTCAAACGGTGAAATGATTAATGAATTGAAAAATAATCAACTTCAGGCAGTTGTGCTAGAAAAAGCGATTGCTGAGGGCTATATTTCTCAAAATCCTGATTTAGCCATCGCAGATATGCCATTGAAATCAACTGATACAGATGCTTATGCGGTAGCCTTTGCTAAAGGAACTGATAAAAAGTTAATTGCTTCTGTGAATAAAGTTATCAAGAAAGCTAAGAAATCAGGTGAGTTTGATGCTTGGATTGAAAAAGCTTCAACTTACACGCAGAGTAGTTCTGAATCAGAATAATGAAGTGAAAAGAAACTGAGGGTTATTGCTCTCAGTTTTTCCTTACGAATGGTAAAATAATCTTAGAAAGTCAAAAGAGGTAAGCGATGAAATTACCACGATTTGGAGTCGAAGAATGGCTCAATAGCCACGAAAGAGAAGCTGTGTATGACATTGCAGGTGTGTCAATAGAAGCTCTAACATTGCAAGAATTATTTGAATTGACTGGGGAGTCTGAAACGTCTTTTTATCAGGAATTACTTGCTAAAAAATTAAATTATGGCTGGATTGAAGGCTCGCCAGAATTTAAAAAGGCGGTCAGTCAATTATATGAATCTGTGACTGAAAATCAAATTCTCCAAACCAACGGTGCCACGGGTGCCAATATGCTGGTCTTGTATGGTTTGATTGAACCTGGGGATCATGTGATTTCTTTGTATCCAACTTACCAACAACTTTATGATATTCCAAAATCTTTGGGAGCGGAGGTTGATTTATGGCAGGTCCGTGAAGAAAATAAGTGGTTACCAGATTTAGCAGAACTTCGTCAATTGATTCGTCCAAATACCAAAATGATTTGCATTAATAATGCCAATAACCCGACGGGTGCTGTTATGGATGATGATTATCTGCGTGAACTAGTCGCTATTGCTAGATCTTGCGGAGCTTATATTTTGGCTGATGAGGTTTATCGTCCTTTTACGGACACAAAAGTTTCGTCGATTATTGATTTGTATGAAAAGGGAATTTCGGTAAATAGTCTTTCTAAGACCTTTTCACTGCCAGGAATTCGTGTCGGCTGGGTGGCCGCTTGTGATAAAGTAACTGATATTTTGCGTGATTATCGCGACTATACCATGATTTGTGCGGGTGTGTTTGACGATATGGTTGCTAGCTTAGCTTTGAAACATAAGGACGTAATTCTAGAGCGTAATCGCAAAATCATCAGACAGAACCTTGAAATTCTTGACCAATGGATAAAAAAAGAGAAAAAAGCTTCCTATATAAGACCAGCAGAAGTACCAACCTCTTTTGTAAAATTGGAAGTCACTTGTCCGATTGAAGAATTTTGCCTGACTCTGCTCAAAGACTACGGTGTTTTATTGGTTCCTGGGAACCGCTTTGACCGAGAAGGTTATGTCAGATTGGGATATTCATGTAAAAAAGAAACTTTAGAAAAGGGATTAGAGTTATTATCTTTATGTTTGAATAAATAATTGAATTTTTATTCAAAAATCGTTGACTAATCGCAAAAAAATGGATAAAATAGAGATAATGTTAAGAGAAGAGAGAATAAATATGAAAATTAAAAAGCTTGTTCTAGGGGCACTTGCATTTGTCTCTGTTTTTGCCTTGGCAGCTTGCGGATCTTCATCAAATGAAAATTTGCAAGAAAAAGTGGTTAAAAAAGGTAAACTAGTTGTTGCAATCAGTCCAGACTATGCACCTTTTGAGTTTAAAGCTTTGGTTAATGGCAAAGATACTATTGTCGGTGCTGATGTTGAGTTGGCGAAAGCTATTGCTGACGAACTTGGCGTTAAACTTGAATTGTCTTCAATGAGTTTTGATAACGTCCTTTCAAGTCTTCAAACTGGTAAAGCTGATATTGCGATTTCTGGTTTGTCAGCAACTAAGGAACGTAAAAATGCTTACGATTTCTCAGACCCGTACTACGAAACTGAAAATGCCATTCTTGTCAAAACAAGCAACCTTGATAAATTCACTTCAATTAGTAGTTTGTCAGGTCTTAAAGTAGCTGTTCAAAAAGGAACAATTGAAGAAGGCTTGGCTAAAGAACAATTGAAAGATTCAAAAATCATTTCTTTGACAGCAATGGGTGAGGCTATTAACGAATTGAAATCTGGTCAAGTCCAAGCAGTTGACCTTGAAAAACCAGTTGCCGAAGGGTACCTTTCACAAAATTCAGATTTAGCGCTAGCTAATTTTGCATTGAAAACAAGTGACGGTGATGCTAAAGCTGTAGCAATGCCAAAAGGTAGCGGAAAACTTGTCAAAACGGTTAATAAAGTTATCAAAAAATTAGCCAAAGAAGATAAATATAAGCAATTCATTTCAGATGCTGCACAACTTACAGGCGATGCGGTTGATGAAGATGAATAAATAAAGGAGGCTGGGACAAAGTACCCAGTTTCTTTGTTTACATAGTGATTATTTACAAGGTCAACAATCTGGCGATAGATTGTTGGAGGTCTCTGTCAAGAAATATTAAAACAGCGATTACTGACTTTATTTTCCCATGCACAATTGATTAAGCACTTTTTGACGTAGATTTCCAACCTCAAACAATTTTCAATTGTTTGAGCAATCAATCACTGCTGAGTGGGTCCTAATGTGCTGATAAATCAGCTTTTACAACCCTTTTTTGACATCAAGTTGCGCTTGACTTCATTTCCCACCTCAAAATGGTTCCCCAAACCTTTTTGATGTCAAGCTTCACTTGACTCTATTTCCCACCTCAAAAGCTTCCCCAAGCTTTTGAGTCATGCGGGGGTGAGTTATAAAGGTTCGGAGAACTTTTATAATCGGGAAATAAAGCTTACGAAGTAAGTGTCAAAAACTATCTTGGAATAGACCGTTTTAGGTCAGTAACAAGAAATTGAGGCTTGCTGAGAAATCAAGTTTCTGCGAAACTACTGATTCGCTTTTTAATTTTTAGGCTCATGAATAAAGTCTGTAGTGGAGACTTTATTTGTCTCACTCTCTTTTATATCCCCCCAAAAAAAACGACCACCATTGGCAGTCGTTCTTAGGAGATTATGAAAAAGAAAGTTTATTAGGATTGTCTATAGTATAGAGGGAGATTCTTAAAAAATCATAATTATCATGCCAGAAAATTTTTAATTATAAAAGTTTACTTGTAGCATAACTGAAATCATTTCTTTAAATTGAGATGTTACAATGACCCTGAGTTGAAGCGTGATTTAGCTCAAAATATGAACACAGAGGATATTTCTTATGTTTACTGAGACTTTTAAAAATGTTTTAAATCATGAGGGTGTTGTTTCGATAATGTCGTGGGGTGAAGAAATGCCGCATGTTACGTGCACTTGGAATTCTTATCTTGTTTTAAAGGGAGATAATCGGATACTCTTGCCAGTAGCGGGGATGCATAGTACAGAAAAGGATTTAAAGGTTAATCCGAATCTTATTCTGACATGTGGTGCTCGTCAAGTAGAGGGATTTAACGGCTATCAAGGGACGGGGGGTTAGAATATTAGGAACGGGTAGATTGGTCAATGAGGGCGCAGAATTTGACGAAATGAAAACAAAATTTCCATTTTTGCGAAGTGTCTTGGAACTAACCGTTACAGAAGCAAAACAATTGCTATAATAATCACACGTGGTAAAAGCTGATTGGTGCTGATTTAGTCATCAGTTGGCTTTTTTGTCAAGGTTACCATTTTGCAATTTTATTTTGAATATGATATAATGAAAAGAATAATACTATTATCAGTAGTGCAACAACAAACAACACGCAACAGGTGGGGTATACAGTTAAAACGGAATGTAGGGTGATAGATTATGAAGAAAATGCAGATTGATAATCCCAATGGAAGTATTGCTTACTGGAAATCAGATGTCTTTGTTTTATCCAGAGATACTCTGTTCTTTCTTCATGGATTGACAGCAGATCATACGATGTTTGAACAACAATTTTTATTTTTTGAAAATGATTATAATATCATCGCATGGGATGCACCAGCACATGGGGAGTCTCGCCCTTACGTCTCTTTTACCTATGGTGAGGCTGCAAATGCCATAAAAACAATCCTTACTGAATGTGGTATATCGCAGGTTATTCTAATCGGACAGTCTATGGGCGGGTTTATCTCGCAGGCGTTCATAAGGCGATATCCAGAAATGGTGAAGGCCTTTGTATCCATTGACTCATCACCGTATGGCAATTACTATTCAAAATCTGATATGTGGTGGCTACATCAAATTGAGTGGATGGCAAAATTATTCCCTGAGAAATTATTGAAATCATCTATTGTGAAGAAAAATACTATCACGAAATGGGGTCGAGAAAATATGGCAACAATGATTGCCAAGTATGATAAAGCGGAGCTGTGCCATCTCATGGGAATTGGATATGCAGGGTTCCTAGAAGATAATCAAGAACTGTCTATACCTTGTCCGACACTTTTGATAGTAGGTGAAAAGGATACCACAGGTAAGGTGAAAGCCTATAACAGAGAATGGTCTAAAAGAACAGGATTTCGGTTAGTTTGGATTGCTGATTCTGCCCATAATTCCAATGTTGATAATCCTGTAACAGTGAATAAACAGATTGCCGCTTTTCTTAACACTTTGAGATAACTGTCGAAATGCCAGAAGCAAGAAAAATACATACTAAATAACAAAAAGACGACTGCATTTCTGCAGTCGTCTTTTAGGAGATTATGAAAAAGAAAAGTTTTAGGATTGTTTATAGTATAGTGAAGGAACCTTAAAAAAATCATAAGTGTGATGGAAATTTTGCTGAAAACATTTTTTAAATTTTTATGGCATTTAGCGCGTGTAAGGATTGACTTTTTTTGATAAATTAGGTATCCTAATAGAGAACGTGTAAATGTTACAATATCTTGAGGAGGTGAAACATATGTCAAAAACAGTAGTACGTAAAAACGAATCACTTGACGATGCACTTCGTCGTTTCAAACGTTCTGTGACTAAAGCTGGGACTCTTCAAGAATCACGTAAACGTGAATTCTACGAAAAACCATCTGTAAAACGTAAACGCAAATCAGAAGCAGCTCGCAAACGTAAAAAATTCTAATTAAACATTAGATACAAAGAAAAGAGGCGCTAAGCTAGGCGTCTCTTTTTATGCTTTAACGATTGATAAAGATTATTTTTCTTTCAACAAATCGCGAATTTCTGTAAGAAGTTCTTCTTGAGTTGGAGCGGCATCTTCGTTTGCTTTTTCAGTTTCTTCTTTCTTAGTAAGAGCAGCAGCGGCGTTAGCAGCTTTGACGATGAAGAATAGTGTTGTACCAACAATAAGGAAGTTGATAACAGCACTTAGAAAACTACCATAAGCGACACCATTCCAAGAAAGGTCAGCTATTTTGGCAACACCAGCAGCTTTTAGAGCTGGGTTTAAGAAAAGTGGTGTAATGACATCATTAACAAGTGATGTTACGATAGCGTTGAAAGCAGCCCCCATAACAACAGCGACAGCGAGATCAAGAACGTTTGCTTTGAACAAAAATTCTTTGAGTTCTTTAATCATACGAAAAACCTCCTGTATGTTTTATTAGTATTATTATACCAAAATTATGTGCTAAAGTCTGGTTTTTGAGAATTTACAAATCTGAATCAAAATGGTATAATGAAATACAAAACTAAAATGGGAATAGTGCGTGGAGGTGATCTTTTGGCAATTGACAAAGAGTTAATTACCGAGATAAAAAATAGCGTTAATATTGTTGATGTTATTGGCGAAGTGGTCAATCTTACACGTGCAGGACGCAACTATATAGGATTATGTCCATTTCATAAGGAAAAAACGCCATCTTTTAATGTTATTGAAGACAAGCAGTTTTTTCATTGTTTTGGTTGCGGAAAATCTGGGGATGTTTACAAGTTTTTAGAGGAATATCATCAGATTAGTTTTTTAGAGAGTGTTCATCGTGTCGCTGAACGTGCTGGAATTCCTTTGCAGGTTGAAACACAGCAAGCACAAGCAAAACCGCAAAATCCTAACCAAGTTCTTATTGATATTCATAAGGATGCGGCTAAGTTTTACAATGCTGTTTTAAAAACAACCAAAGAAGGTCAAGAAGCGAAAGCTTATCTAGCGCAACGTGGTTTGACGGATGAATTGATTGATTATTTCAATATTGGATTGTCGCCAAATGAGCCTGATTTTCTTTATCAATCTCTTGCAAAACGTTATGAAGAGAATGCTTTGATGGCTTCAGGTCTTTTTAATTTGTCTGAACGTACCAATCGAGTTTATGATGCGTTTCAAAATCGTATCATGTTTCCTTTGACGGATGATAATGGTCAGGTGGTTGCTTTTTCTGGGCGTATTTGGACGAAAGAGGATTTAGATAGTCAGCAAGCTAAGTATAAGAACACAAGGTCGACAGCTTTATTTAATAAGTCTTATGAATTGTATCATCTTGATAAAGCTCGTCCGGTTATGTCTAAAAAACATGAAGTTTACTTGATGGAAGGTTTCATGGACGTTATTGCGGCTTATCGCGCTGGTATTGAAAATGCTGTTGCCTCGATGGGTACGGCATTAACACCTGAGCACGTCAGACATTTAAAACGATATGCTAAAAAAGTTATTTTAACATATGATGGTGATAATGCTGGGCAGAATGCGATTGCTAAGTCTTTAGAGCTTTTAAAAGATTTTAATGTTGAAATTGTGCGAGTTCCTGAACAGATGGACCCAGATGAGTTCATTCAAAAGAATTCACCTCAAGCCCTAGCTAACTTGCTTGAAAATAGTCGCATTAGCAGTACTGAATTCTTTATTCATTACTTAAAACCGGAAAATAGTGATAATCTCCAGGCTGAGATTGCTTATGTGGAAAAAATTTCTAGGATTATTGCACAATCGCCGTCAATTACAGCACAAAATTCGTATATTAATATGGTGGCTGATTTATTGCCTGACTTTGATTATTATCAAGTTGAACAGTCGGTAAACAGCGAGCGACTTCAAAATCGTTCAGCTCTTCAGTCGGAAGCTGCTAAGCAAAGAGTGACGGTCGTTGAATTGCCAATATCAAAGAATATCTCTGCGATTATGAAAGCAGAGAGTCAATTGATGCAACGGTTGTTGACGCATGATTATCTTCTTAATGAATTTAGAAATCGGGAAGAATTTACCTTTGATACCCAAGAATTGCAGACACTTTATGATTTGTTGATGCAACAAGGTGAGGTGACTTCCTATGATTTAGCGCAGCTAGATGACCGAACGCGGCAGATGTATTATCAAGTGTTAGAAGAAAATCTACCAGAAGATGTTGCCCCTAATGAAATTGAGGAAATTATTCAAAAACGCAATCGCCTGCTCCAAGAAAGAGATTTGCAAAAGCAAAGTAAGTTAATTCGTGAATCTAGCAATCTTGGGGATGTTGATGCAGCACTTGCGGCTTTGGAAAATCTCATTGCTCAAAAAAGAAAAATGGAATAGAGGAAAATATGGCAAAAGAAAAAGAAATTACTACTTTTAATGTTCAAGTTGCAGAATTTATTCGTAATCATAAAAAGAACGGAACAGCTGTCGATGACGAAGTGACAGAAAAATTGGTTATTCCATTTTCACTCGATGCTGATCAAATTGATGATCTTTTGGAACGTTTGACAGACGGTGGTATTTCAATTACTGATAAAGAAGGTAACCCATCAACAAAATATGTGGTTGAAGAACCAAAACCTGAAGAACTAACTGACGAAGAATTGCTTGGTAGCAACTCTGCTAAAGTTAATGACCCAGTTCGTATGTACCTTAAAGAAATTGGGGTTGTGCCTTTGTTGTCAAGCGAAGAAGAAAAAGAATTGGCAGTTGCAGTCGCAGCGGGCGATCTTCAAGCAAAACAACGTTTGGCAGAAGCTAACTTGCGTTTGGTTGTATCTATTGCAAAACGCTATGTTGGACGTGGTATGCAATTCCTTGATCTTATCCAAGAAGGTAACATGGGATTGATGAAAGCCGTTGATAAATTTGATTACTCAAAAGGGTTCAAATTCTCAACTTATGCAACATGGTGGATTCGTCAAGCTATTACACGTGCGATTGCTGACCAAGCTCGTACAATCCGTATCCCTGTTCACATGGTTGAAACAATCAACAAACTTGTTCGTGAACAACGTAACCTTCTTCAAGAACTTGGACAAGATCCAACGCCAGAACAAATTGCTGAACGTATGGATATGACGCCTGATAAAGTTCGTGAAATCTTGAAAATTGCTCAAGAACCTGTCTCTCTAGAAACACCTATCGGTGAAGAAGATGATAGCCATCTTGGAGATTTCATTGAAGATGAAGTTATTGAAAATCCAGTAGACTACACAACTCGTGTTGTTCTTCGTGAACAACTTGATGAAGTCTTAGACACATTGACTGACCGTGAAGAGAACGTCTTGCGCTTGCGTTTTGGTCTCGATGATGGTAAAATGCGTACATTGGAAGATGTTGGTAAAGTCTTCAATGTGACGCGTGAACGTATTCGTCAGATTGAAGCTAAAGCACTTCGCAAACTTCGCCATCCGAGCCGTAGCAAACAGCTCCGTGATTTTATCGAAGATTAAAAAATAGTCAAGAGGTTCGCTTATGTCTGAACAAAAATATACAGAAGAAGATGTCGCAAAGATTAAAGATTGTATCCTTGAAGCTTTGGAAACAGTTATTGACCCTGAATTAGGGATTGATATTGTTAATCTAGGGCTTGTCTATGAGATTCGATTCGAGCAAAATGGACACACTGAAATTGATATGACCTTAACAACAATGGGGTGCCCACTAGCGGATCTTCTTACCGATCAAATTCACGATGCAATGCGTGAGATTCCTGAGGTAACTAATACTGAAGTCAAATTGGTATGGTACCCAGCTTGGTCAGTTGATAAAATGAGTCGTTATGCCCGCATTGCTTTGGGAATTAGATAAAAGATGACACCAGTAGAAATGCTGGTGTTTTTGTGTGAAATTTCCACCAGATTACCTATATTCTCAAGAGGCTTTCGTTTTTCCATCGCCAGCTTATTTAAAATATGGTATAATATTTTTGATTGTATTTTAGAATGGAGAAGTGTGCTATGCAACATGTATTCATCATCGGAAGTCGAGGTTTGCCTGCAAAGTATGGTGGCTTTGAGACTTTTGTTGAGGAGTTGGTAAAAAATAAGCAGAGCTCAGATATTGTTTATCACGTCGCTTGTTTAAGTGATGATAAACATCATACGCATTTTAAATATGAGGGCGCAGATTGTTTTACCATCAAGGCACCTAAAATTGGTCCAGCACGAGTGATTGCTTATGATATGATGGCAATTACTTATGGACTTCAAATGGTAAAAAGATCTGGTATTGAACACCCTATTTTTTATATTTTGGGTAACACAATTGGGGCATTTATTGCACCTTTTGTTTGGAGAATTCACGCTCTTGGTGGGAAAGTTTATGTCAATCCAGATGGTCTTGAGTGGAAACGCTCAAAATGGTCAAAACCGGTTCAAGCTTATTTAAAATATGCTGAAAAATTGATGGCTAAAACAGTTGATTTGGTTATTTCAGATAATATTGGTATTGAAAACTATATAAAAGAATCTTATCCAGATGCTAAGACACGTTTTATTGCTTATGGAACGGATTTGAAAAAATCAACTCTAACAGCTGATGATTATAAGGTTAGAAAATGTTTTGATAATTGGAAAACTAAGGAAAATGGCTATTATCTGATCGTTGGCCGATTTGTGCCAGAAAACAATTATGAAACAGCAATTCGTGAGTTTATGAAATCAAATACAAGACGTGATTTGATTATTATTTCTAACCACAAAAATAGTGCTTATTTTGATAAATTGAAACATTTGACAAACTTTGAACGTGATCACAGGGTTAAGTTTGTTGGTACGGTGTATGATCGTGATTTGCTGAACTACATTCGTGAGAACGCTTTTGCTTATATCCACGGTCATGAAGTTGGTGGAACAAATCCTGGTTTGTTAGAAGCTCTAGGACATACCAAGTTAAATCTTGTGCTTGATGTGCCTTTCAATAAGTCAGTTGCAGGAGCAAGTGCTTTTTATTGGAATAAAACATCAGGTAATCTCTCATGTTTGATTAATGACGCCGATGGTCATTATGATTTTACGGAATATGGTAATCGTGCGCGTGCCATTGTTAAACAAAATTACACATGGGAAAAAATCGTTGGAGAGTACGAGGGACTATTTTTAAATGAAGATTAATATTCTCATGTCTACCTACAATGGTGAACAATTTTTGGCTGAACAGATTGAAAGTATCCAGAAACAAACAGTCAAGGATTGGACTTTGTATATTCGTGATGATGGCTCTAGTGATACGACACCCGAAATTATTAAGCAATATACGCAGTTTGATTCACGTATTGTTTTTATTAATGCTGACAACCGTGAAAATTTTGGTGTTATTAAAAACTTTTATACCCTTTTAAAACATAGCAAAGCCGATTACTATTTCTTTTCTGATCAAGATGATATTTGGTTAGAAGATAAATTGGCAGTTACTTTAGCAGAAGCAGAAAAGTATGATAGTCAGAAACCTTTATTGGTTTATACAGATTTGAAAATTGTTGACCGAGATTTAAATGTTTTACATGAAAGTATGATTAAAACACAGTCTGATCATGCCAATACTGAGTTGGTTCAAGAATTGACTGAAAACACAGTAACTGGCGGTACAGCAATGATAAATCATGCATTGGCTGAATTGTGGACATCAACAGAAGATTTGTTGATGCATGATTGGTATCTTGCTTTGCTTGCTAGCGCTTTAGGTAATCTTGCTTATGTTAATTACCCAACGGAATTGTATCGTCAACATGATGCTAATGTATTAGGGGCGCGTACATGGACTAAACGCATGAAAAATTGGATTAAGCCTCATAAATTAGTCGAAAAATATTGGTGGTTGATTAATGCTAGTCAAACTCAAGCACGTTTTTTATTAGATTTAGCATTGACCCCTGAAAAAAGAGACTTGGTTGAAAATTTCACAACTATTATGGACAAGCCACTGATTCAGCGAATTAAAACCTTGAATCAGTATGGCCTACGCAAAAATCGTACCTTCCATACGCTTGTGTTTAGAACATTAATTATTACCAAATTTGGTTATAGGAGAAATAAATGAAGTTCTTTAGTAAAGAAAATAAAATCTTATTAAAAGAAATGGTAAAAACGGACTTTAAGCTTCGTTACCAAGGAAGTTTAATTGGGCATTTGTGGTCAATTTTAAAACCATTAATGCTTTTCACAATTATGTATTTGGTGTTTATTCGTTTTTTGAGATTAGATGATGGAACACCTCATTATGCAATTGGTGTGCTTTTAGGTATGGTAACATGGTCATTTTTCCAAGAAGCTACCAATATGGGGATGGTTTCAATTGTAACTCGTGGTGACTTATTACGTAAATTGAATTTTTCTAAGGAAATCATTGTTATCTCTTCAGTAGTTGGTGCAGCTATTAACTATGGTATTAACCTTTTAGTTGTATTTGTTTTTGCACTAGTTAATGGTGTTCACTTAAGTTGGAACTTTTTAGTCATTATTCCATTGTTTATTGAATTAGCCATGATATCAGCGGGAGTTGCTTTTATTCTTGCAGCTTTATTTGTCAAATATCGTGACTTGGGACCTATTTGGGAAGTTGTAATGCAAGCTGGAATGTATGCTACACCTGTTATCTATTCATTGACTTTTATTATTCAAAAAAATCAGTTTACCGTAGCAAAATTAATGATGCTAAACCCACTTGCACAAATCATTCAAGATATGCGTCATTACATTGTTTATTCAGGTAGCATGCGTGGTTGGGAGTTATATAACAATCATATTTGGGGAGCTATTCCTTACATCCTTCCAGTTTTAATTCTTATTGTTGGATATTCAATTTTCCATAAACATGCTAAGAAATTTGCGGAGATTTTATAATGTCAGATAAAGAAATTGCAGTAAAAGTTGATCATGTTAGTAAATATTTTAAACTACCAACTGAAGCAACTCATAGTTTACGTACAGCTCTAGTTAATCGTTTTAAAGGAGTCAAAGGTTATCGTGAGCAACATGTCTTAAAAGATATTTCATTTGATGTTCACAAAGGAGATTTCTTTGGGATTGTTGGTCGTAATGGTTCTGGTAAATCAACACTTTTGAAAATCATTTCACAAATCTATGTTCCAGAAAAAGGAACAGTTACGGTTAATGGTAAAATGGTGTCATTTATTGAGCTTGGAGTTGGTTTTAACCCTGAATTGACAGGACGAGAAAATGTCTACATGAACGGTGCCATGCTTGGGTTCACAACTGAGGAAATCGATGCCATGTATGATGACATCGTTGAGTTTGCTGAGCTAGAAGATTTCATGAATCAAAAGCTAAAAAACTACTCAAGTGGTATGCAAGTTCGTTTAGCGTTTTCAGTTGCCATTAAAGCTCAAGGTGATGTGCTCATTCTTGATGAAGTGCTTGCCGTAGGTGATGAAGCTTTCCAACGTAAGTGTAATGATTATTTCATGGAACGTAAAGAAAGTGGCAAGACAACAATTCTTGTTACCCACGATATGGGAGCAGTTAAGAAGTATTGTAACCGCGCTGTTCTTATTGAAAACGGTTTGGTTAAAGCATATGGTGATCCGTTTGATGTTGCCAACCAATACAGCTACGATAATACAGCTCCTTTGAAGGAAACTCAGAAGGAACAAAATCAAGGTGATAGTGCTGAAAAAGTAAAACCAAAGGTTGAAAATTTCAAGCTAGAATTATTATCTTCTAATCAGATTACTCCAAATGATGATATTAATTTTAAAATTGAGTATGATGTGATGGAAGACGTTGAAACATATATTGGACTATCGTTAACTGATATTGATCGTAATGTATGGATTTATAATGATAACACATTGGATAATAAGACTAAGGAAATTGGACATAAAACAGCTTATTATTCATGTAAATTATCTTCAGTCAACAATTTGAAATTAAAATTGGAAGTGACTGTTAGAGACGTTGATGGAAACATGCTCGCATTTACGGATGCTACAACAAATCCTATTATTGTAATCAACAGAGATGATATTGCATCGGATGATATTTCTGCTTTAGATTCTGCAACAGGTATAATTCAAAGAAATGGAACTTGGAAGTTTAAATGAGTGAGACTTTAGTATCAGTTTTAGTAACTTGTTATAACCACGAAAAATACATTGAACAGTGTTTAAGGAGTATATTTAACCAAACTCATAAGAATATTGAATTAATTGTATTAAATGATGGGTCAACAGATAATTCAGGTCAGGTTATTAAGGAAACTCTTAAAGATTCTCCCTATAACAAAACTCATTATTTCGTTCATGACAATTCAGGAGTGGTAAGAACCAGAAATAAGGGCTTACAATTAATAAATGGTGATTTTTTTCTTTTTGTAGATAGTGATGATTATCTTGAAGAAAATTATGTTTCAGAATTATTGCACAGTCTTGAAAACAATGATGCTGATATTGCATATTGTAATTTAGTAAATCCTGAAAATGGTGCTGTGGTAGTACAAGCTAGAGATTTTGATTTAAATACATTCTTAGTTGGTAATTATATTTCGTCGACTTCATTAGTTAGAACATCTGTTTTAGGTGATGTAAAATATGACGATAGCATAAAACAACTTGAGGATTATGATTTCTTTTTAAATCTTGTTTTAGTAAGAAATGCAAAACCTATTGCTAATCATAGTACGTTTTTAAATTATCGAGTTTTTGATGTTTCACGCTCAGCAAGAGGTGACCTTCTAAAATTTTATGAAGCATATATTTATATATTGAATAAGTATCAGACAATTGCTAGTGATGAAATAGAACGTGCAATTGGTATTCATTTTGATAAAAATATTAATTTAGCTTTTGAAAACCAATATGTAAAAATCTATTATATTACTGATGGTGAAAATTTTAGTGAAGATAAAGTTCTTAAATTTAAGTTTGAAGAGAATGGATGCGTGCTGTTCAATCTTCCAGAAGAAGTAACTACAGTTAGAATTGATTTGTCTGAGTTACCTAGTTTTTATAAGCGAGTTGCTTTGATTAATCAGGAATCTGATACAGAAATTTTACCAAGTTACTCAAATGGCGATATCATTGGGAATTATGTGATGTTTAAAGGTTATGATCCTCAATTGATTTATGATGTTTCTACATCCACTCAAAAAACTTTTAAACTAATTTATGAAATGTTTAATGTAGATGATATTAACCGGGATGATTACATTGCTAAAACTCTTTCTCAAGATTTATTACATTTACAAAAGCAAGTTAAAGAATTAGAATCATATAGAATTAATTACAAACAAGTGAATGATGAAAGAAACTATTATAAACAGGAACTAGAGAAAATGATTGTTGCTTATAATTCAGTTACACATTCACGACGTTGGACAATTCCTACTACTATTATTAATTTTTTTAGGAGAAAAAAATGAAACGTTTATTATTGTACGTCCATTTTAATAAGTACAATCATATTAGTTCACATGTGTATTACCAATTGACAAAAATGCGCCCACTTTTTTCAAAAGTGGTATTTATTTCAAATAGTTCGATTAATGATAATGATTATCACAAGTTAGTTGAACATCGATTGATGGATTCTTTTATTCAAAGAGAAAATATTGGTTTTGATTTTGCTGCTTGGCGTGATGGTATGACTGCAGTTGGATTTGAAGAGCTGGCTACTTATGATTCTGTCACAATTATGAATGATACGTGTTTCGGTCCGTTGTGGGATATTAAAGATTACTATCTTGAGTATGAGAGTGATGATAGTGTTGATTTCTGGGGGCTAACAAATAACCGTGCTACTCCTAAATCTCGCTATACTCAAGGTTTTCGCGAGCATATTCAAAGTTATTTTATTACATTTAAAAAATCTGTTATTGTTTCTCCAGAGTTTAAAAATTTTTGGGAAAATGTGAAAAACTATACCAATGTTCAAGATGTTATTGATAACTACGAAACACAAGTAACGACAAAATTCTTGGATGCAGGATTTAAATATAAAGTCATTTTTAATACTGTAAATGAAGATGCAAGTCACATGTTACACGCTGATTTTTCCTTTTATCATCCAACGGCAATTTTAAGTCATAGAGTGCCGTTTATTAAAGTTAAGGCAATTGATAATAATCAGCATATTACTCCGTATCTTTTAGATGAGATTGCTAAACAATCGGACTATCCAGTAGATTTGATTGTTTCTCACATGTCTGAGATTAATTTCCCAGATTTTAAATATCTTTTAGCACGTAAGTATCTGCAACCAGCAATCGGAGGTTCTTTAGCTGGGAAAAAAATTGCGGTACATCTTCATGTCTTTTATGTTGACTTATTAGAAGATTTTTTGGATGCTTTTGAAAACTTCCATTTTGTTTATGATTTGTTTATCACAACAGATAATGCTACTAAAAAACAAGAGATAGAATCTATTTTACGTAGTAATGGCAAAGATGCTCAAATTTTTGTAACTGGAAATGTTGGTCGTGATGTCCTTCCAATGTTAAAATTAAAAGACTATTTGTCAGATTATGATTATATCGGACATTTCCATACTAAAAAGTCTAAGGAAGCAGATTTTTGGGCAGGTGAGTCTTGGCGTAACGAACTGATAGATATGCTTATCAAACCTGCTGACAATATTTTGGCTAACTTTGATAATGATAAATTGGGTATTGTTATTGCAGATATTCCAACTTTCTTTAGATTTAACAAGATTGTTGATGCATGGAATGAACATTTAATTGCCCCTGCAATGAATGATTTGTGGCAACAAATGGGGATGACTAAAGCGATTGATTTTAATAATTTCCATAATTTTGTCATGAGTTACGGTACATACGTTTGGTTTAAGTATGATGCATTAAAACCATTATTTGATTTAGGATTAACTGATGAAGATGTTCCTGCTGAACCACTACCTCAAAATTCTATTTTACACGCTATCGAACGTCTTCTTATCTATATTGCGTGGAATGAACATTATGATTTTAGAATTTCTAAGAATCCAATTGATATGACGCCGTTTGTAGATAACAAATTATATAATGAACGTGGTGATAGTGCTCCGCACACTTACGTAGACTTCACATACATGGGTGGTATAAAAGGTGCCTTTAAATATATTTTTATTGGCCCAGCTAGAGCCGTTAAGTATATTATTAGAAGGAGTTTGGAGAAAGTGACGCATGATAGAAAAGGTTAAAACTGCTTTTTGGGAAATAAATTGGTTGAAATACTTGCATAAAATTTTGTTATCAACATTTGCATTTTATATTTCTTTGGCAATTGATGGCTACAGTATTTTAGCTGAAAATAATATTTTAAACAGTTATTCAGTTGTAAATCACTTTTTTATTATTTCAGGAATTTTGTCGATAATTGGTTTTTCGACTTATTTGATAATTGATTTAAACTATAAATCTTTTTTTAATTTATTTTTTGGGTTTATTGCATATCTGATTGTTTCCTATTTTTTATTGATTACACGAAATATAAATAATTCTGACTTCAATGTTTGGAAACTCACGGATAATCACTTTTTTGAATATCGTGGATTAATAGTTGTTGTTCTAATAACTATATTGAGTTTTATTATAAAAAGTATTTTAGATAAATTTTCATTAAAAGATTTATATGGTGCTTTTTTTCAAGAATATTATAAGTCATATAGTACTATTTATTTTTTGATAGTTTTTATTATTTTGTCGGATAGTAAACTAATTCCAATTATTTCAAAGACTGTTTCAGATGGTAAAATTGCTGATTTTGTTCCAAAATTAACATTAAATATTTTTCTTTCATTTATAACATTTTATTGTATAGTAAGAATTGTCTATAAAGCTATAGAAGCAATCAGGAATAACAATCCCAATTTTTATTTGTCTGCAGCGACTAGTTTGTTATTCGGGGTGATTTTCAATTATACACTGCAGTATGGAGTAAAAACTGAGGGAGCGCTAATGGATATGTTTGTTTTTCCTGGAGCAACAGCATATCAAATTACTTTTATCTTTGTCTTTTGTATAATTGGTTATTTAATTATAAATAGGTATGTAATTACTACTTTTTTAGAGATTGTTTTTTGGGGTGTTATCTCACTAGTGAATTATTTGAAGCAAAAAATGAGGAACGAACCATTACTTGTATCTGATATTAGTTGGCTTAAAGAAGCAAAACTTTTGACAAAATATATTGATGGAACAATTATTATTTATGCATTGATTGCAATTGTTTTTTTAATAGCTACAGCTGTTTTTTTACGAAAGAGATTTTTATCTGGTAAAATAATATCTAAAAAAAGATATAGGGGGATTGGAATAGGAATTGATATAGTTGCAATTACTTTCTTCTCTATGATAATGGTCAATGAGAGTGATGGTATTATAAATAATAATATTCCAATTCTTTCACAATTGAATAATAACTATAATGTATTCTGGTTAGGTAATTCTGTTCATGCAACCTATCGTTCTCTCGCATACGTATGGACTAAAGAATTAACATTTCCAGTAATGGAAACACCAGATGGTTATAGTAAAGAAAAAATTCAAAAAATTGCTAAGAGGTATCAGACTGAAGCTGAGAAAATTAATGCTACTCGAACAGAAAAAATATCGGATCAAACTGTCATATATATATTGAGTGAGAGTTTAGCGAATCCTAATAGAATTCCGGGAATCACTACCTCTGAAAAAGTCCTTCCGTATATTGATGAAATAATCTCTAATACAACTAGTGGTTTGATGAAATCAGATGGGTATGGTGGGGGAACTGCAAATATGGAATATCAGACGCTTACAGGATTGCCAATGTACAATCTCTCATCTAGTATGACTTCTTTAACTACTGAAATTGTTCCAGAAATGACTTATATTCCTTCAATTAGTGATTCTTTTAAGAAAAAGAATAGAATTGCAATACATTTGGGTGATGCTCAAACCTATTCAAGGATAAATATGTATAATAAAATGAACTTTGACCAATTTATTGCTGGTCAAAATGGAACAATGAAAGCTAAGAACATTGTTGCTCTTGGACATTTTCCTAGTGATAACTCAACATACTCGACGCTTTTAGAAAACATTAATTTTAGTGAAAATCAATTCTTTTCTGTCATTACCTACCAAAACCATGTTCCTTGGTCTTATGATTATGACAAATTAATAACAGTTGCAGCAGATAAACTATCGAACGAAGAAATTGAACAGTTAACAAATTATGTAAATCTTTTACATCAAACAGATATTGATACAAAAGATTTATTGGATCAGTTATCCAATATTGACAAAAAGATTGTTGTAGTCTTTTATGGAGATCATTTGCCAGGATTGTATCCTCAATCATTATTTGATACAAATAGTCAATTGCAGTATAAAACTGATTATTTCATTTGGAGTAATTATCAAACTAAAAAAATGGATTATCCTTACGTAAATTCAAGCGATTTTTCTGCAGAACTACTAGAATATACAAATTCTAAGGTTTCTCCATATTATGCATTGTTGACAGATGTGTTAAAATATTCTAGTGTTGATAAAAAGATACTCGATGAAAAAGGAAAAGAAGTTGCAGATGACTTGAAATTAATTGAATATGATCTTAGTCAAGGGAAAGGTTATATCACTAATTATAATGGATTCTTTGAGATGAATTAGAAGTGGAGCTTAAAAATTGAAAAGGTTAAATACTATTTTGGATAAATTGATTAAACACAGTTATTTTACTTTATTGATTTATTCAATCCTGTTTACTGGAATATCATATATTTCAATAAATACAACGAGCCAAATATACGATTATTCTTTTCATTTGGCCAGAATTATTGGTTTAGCACAATCTATTCAAAACAATGATTGGCTGCCCAATCTAAATTTTTTATTTTTAAATGGAGCAGGATATGCTGTTCCAATGTTTTACGGAAATTGGATGTTTTATATACCTGCTTTGGTGTTCTTAGCAACTAAAGTAGGTACACTTGCATTTACTAGTTTCGTTTTTCTTCTAACATTAGCGACATCCTTTACCAGTTATTACGCAGCATCTAAAATAACTGGTAGTAAAAATAGAGCGCTTGTATTTGCTATTGTTGCTCCTACTCTAACTACTTATTTTGGTTTTGGTATGACAGCAGTTGTTCCTCTAATACCATTACTTATCTATGCTATTTATAAAGTGCTCTACTTAGATGATTTGAATCCAATTCTCTTATCAGTGGTCGTTGCTTTATTAGTTCAAACTCATATAATTTCAACACTTGTTCTAGCAATTGCTTCACTTATTTTGGTAATATTGAATATTAAAAGATTAAATTTCAAGAAAATAGTATCTTTTTTTAGTTCAATTTTTATAGCAGTTTTGCTGAGTCTAGGTTTTATCTTCCAATACATAGAACAGAGCCAATCACAAGTATTTTTTGTAAATTGGAAATTAAGGGATTTTCCGTTTCCAACAGCAGCTTTGATGACATCTGAAAATATAATTCAAATAGTAAAGAATTACTATTTTCCTTTATCATTGATTATTTTGTTAATTACTTTTATATATTTTAAAAAAATTAATACATTTTCTAAGCAGTTAGTTTTACTTTCGACCATTCTATTGGTAAGTTCAAGTGAAATTTTACCTTGGGAAAACTTTTTAAAATATTCATTTTTGGCTGTTTTTCAGTATTCAACTAGATTGATTTATTTTTTACCATTTTTTATTTTTATGGCGATTTGTTTTAGTGCTCCGAAAAAGTTCTCAATTATAGTTGTTTTTTTACAGCTTTTTGTATATCTTTTTACTAATCCATTTGCTTTTTTGCCGAACTCATCAAATTATGCTAAAAAGTATGGATTGATTGATAGTAATATAAATGTCATGAGAAGTCAGAATAGCAAAGCAGTAAATGCTTTTACAAATCCAACACTGACCACTTATGATACATCAGGTGACGAATATTTGAATCTTGATATTAATCATGAAAATGCTAGAAATGGAGTAATTAACCAGTTTGTTTATAATGAAAATTTAGTTCAACTTAATAATATTAAACAAGGTTACAATAATTTAGAATTTGATGTTGAAATGTCATCTTCAAATGAACAAAAAATAGTATTACCAAGAATATGGTATAAAGGTTATTCAGCATATTATAGCAATGGTATAAAAGGGACTCAACCTAAAATTGAGTATAATAATTTATCTTTTGAAGAAAAGAAACAATATGTAGAAGCTAGAAAACCAGATATTACTAAAAAAGCACTTTTTGATGGTAGAGCAGTGATTAAAGTAAGTGGTAGTGGTCATGTCAGAGTAACCTATCAGAAAACTACTTTGCAAGTAATCGGTTTCTTATTAGAATTACTTAGTTTTATTATTGTTGGAGCTTATGTCGTAGTAAATTCTTTCAGATTGAAGGTGAATAAATGAAAAAACTATCTATTGTTGTTCCTTGTTATAATGAGCAAGAAACAATCTATCCATTTTTAGAAGAAACTCAAAAAATTGAAAGTAAAATGAAGGACCAATTGATTTTTGATTATATCTTTGTCAATGATGGTTCAAAAGACGAAACCTTAAAGGTTCTTCGAGATGTTGCTAGCCGTTTTGAAAATGTTCATTATTTGTCATTTTCACGTAATTTTGGTAAAGAGGCTGGTTTGTTAGCTGGACTTGAGGCTGCAGATGGTGATTTTATCACTGTTATGGACGCCGATTTACAAGATCCACCTGAGTTGTTGATTGAGATGTATCAAAAAATCAACGAAGGTTACGATGTTGTAGGAACGCGTCGTGCTGATCGAAAGGGAGAACCAGTTATCCGTTCTTTCTTTTCAAAGATGTTTTACAAAATTATCAATGCTGTTTCTGATACAGAGATGGTTGATGGTGCGCGTGATTTCCGTTTGATGACTCGCCAAGTTGTAGACAGTATTTTAGAACTTGGTGAAGTTAATCGTTTCTCAAAAGGAATTTTCTCTTGGGTTGGATTTAACGTAACGTATATCGCTTATGAAAATCGCGAGCGCGTGGCTGGTGAAACATCATGGAGTTTTTGGAGCTTATTCAAATACTCTATGGAAGGGTTTATTAATTTTTCTGAAGCGCCATTGAATCTTTCACTATGGGCTGGGTCAGTTTCATTTTTAGCTTCTATTCTTGGAATTCTATTTATCATTATTCGCAAACTCACAATTGGTGGTAGTGTTTCAGGTTGGGCAAGTTTGGTTTGTATCATTTTGTTTATTGGTGGTATTCAGTTGCTTGCTTTAGGGATTATCGGAAAATACATTTCTAAGATATTCCTTGAAACTAAAAAACGACCAGTATATATCGTCAAAGAAAAAGGATAAAATTTAATATTTTATAAATTTTTTTAGCTGTTTTTCCGAATTAATATAGTGTACAACATTATATTATAAAGGAGAACAGCTTTTTGAATAAAATCAAATCAGCTTTATTATCGACAGCTGTGCTTAGCATGGCATTTCTTACTAACTCTGCTATGGCGGATCAACAATCAGATGCGATAGTGACTAAAACACCATTCGATGAGGTTAGCAAATCTTTTGAAGTTATGTCGCAAAAGACAAAAGATTGTAAGGACATTACTCGAATCGATGTTGCAGTTTGGTCAGAAGAAGACGGTCAAGATGATCTTAAATGGTACAATACAACTGATGTTATTAATGGTCAGGCAAAAGTTAAGGTAAATTTAGCAGATTATGGAAATAGAGCTGGATCATATATTACTCATGTTTACACAACTTATTCTGATGGTCGTGTATCGGGTACTGCCTTAGAAAGCCTTAAGATTAGTCCTAAAGCACCTCAAGTAAGTGTTAAAAATGGTGCGCTTCAGCTTTCAACAGACATTAATGCACCATCTAATGGGACAATTAAATATGCCGTATGGTCAGAAGAAAATGACCAAGATGATTTAAGATGGTATGATGATTCTGGGAAAGGAATAACAAGAGTCGATTTAAATAATCATAAAGGTTATGGAAGATATTTTGTTCATACCTATTTAGTACAAGATGGAAAAATGACTGCGATTAATGGTCAGGATATTATTATTAACAAACAAGAGATATCGTATCAAATTGTTCAAACTTCAGATAAAACCTATGATGTTTTGATTAATGATGTTCCGGAATATATTACTTCAATTACAGTTCCAGTTTGGTCAACGGTGAATAATCAAGATGATTTAAAATGGTATAAGGCAACCAAAGTTGGTGATAACTCATATAAGGCAACAATTCAGTTGTCTAACCATGGATTTGACACAGGAACATACGGTGTGCATATCTATGGCGACAACTCTATTACTAATAGTTTTGAAGCATTGAGTGGAACACCAGGATTCCACGTAGATCAAATTAGTGGTTTAGAAAATCCAGAAGTTGGTATTAGTAATGTAAACACAGCAAATGGTTCGTTTAAAGTAAATGTTACGGAAAAAGCTATGTCTAAAAGGGTTTCAAAACTTAAGGTTCAGGTTACCTCTAAATCGAATCCTCAAAAAACAAAAACTTATGAAGCAGGTACAAGTAGTTACGGAAAAATTAGTCAAAGCATTGACTTGAAATCGATTAATAATCAAGCGGATACTTTTTCTGTAGTTGCGACTGTTATTTATTCAGATAATTCAACAGCAACATTTAATCTTTCTGATCAAAACTATAAACCAAGCGCTACACCATCTCCTCGTATCACAACATATATCAACGAAACTAATACCTATCCAGTTGGGCAATGTACATGGGCAGTCAAGTCTTTGGCGCCATGGATTCCAAACTGGCTTGGAAATGCTGGGGGCTGGGCAGTTAATGCGCGTGCCAAAGGTTTCAGAGTTGGAACAACACCAAGAGTAGGTTCAATCGTTGTTTGGCCACATGATGGTAATGGTTATGGACATGTAGCTTACGTGACAGCTGTGTCAAGCAATACACGTATCCAAGTTAAAGAATCAAACTACGCTGGTAAACAATATATTGGTAATTTCCGTGGATGGTTTAACCCACTCGATTCATTCTGGGGTGGTGATGTTTCTTACATTTATCCAGATTAATATTTTAGGCAGTGATTTTGAAATCGCTGCCTTCTTTTGTTTAGTGAAAGCATATGTGCTTGAAGGGCTTACAAAATCATGATAAAATGGATACGAGTAAAGAATAGAAAGAGGGGGATTGATTTGAAAAAGAATATCCTTCGAAGCTGCCTAGTATCTCCGATTATTATAGGAGCTTTTTTAAGTTCGGGGCAAGTTTTCGCTGACGAAAACACAACCACCCAATCAACGACAGTAACTGAGAATGTTCAATCATCGGTAGAGCAGTCTAGTTCACTTCAATTAAATAGTGATAGTGTTATCTCTGATGATAATGAAACAAACAACTCATTACCATCATCTGAAGTTCAAAATGAATCACAAAATTTAACCGATGCTGATAAGCAAGATTCAGCAATTGCTGATGGTCAAGAAGCTGAAAAAAATGCCGTTGACCAAACCAGTCTGATTAATCCTTCAATTTCTGAAGATAATAAGGAATCAGCAGGAAATTCTGAAGAGAATAACGTTGATAATTCAGCGGTACAAGAGTCACAATCATCTGATGCTACAACAGATCATGTTTCTGATAAGACTTCGTTGTCAAACCTTGCTGAGTCAAAGGTTTCAACATCAGCTGTTCAAGCTGCTAGTCAAAAGGTAATTAATCAATTAGCTGCTTCTAAAGCTGTTGTAAAAGAAGTAACCAGCGCGACCTTGACTAATAAAGGCTTTGATATTCAGTATAATCAAGCTATTCCAGCAGGTGCTAAAATCATGTTTGCCGTTTGGTCTGAGGTCAATGGTCAAGATGATCTTATTTGGTACACAGCTGATAGCAATGGACATGTCGTAGCCAAGTACACTGGTTCATACGGAAAATACAATATCCATACTTACCAAAATCTCAATGGTCAAATGATTGGTTTAAATGGTCGTACCATTGATGTTCCAAAACCAAGTGCTAAGGTCACAATCACAAAAGTCAATGGCACAACTTACAAAGTGACAGTCAGTGATATTCCAGCTTACATTACTAGTATTCAACTACCAACTTGGACAGAAAAAGGTGGTCAGGATGATATTCAGTGGTATAGTACTACTCAAAATGCTGACGGCACTTTTACAAGAACCTTTAGTATCGCTGAGCACAACCTAGAAAGTGGTAAATATAATGTCCATGTTTATGGGACAAGTGCAGTTACGAATTCGCTAACAGGTCTTACTGGTACAAGCTTCCAAGGAGATTATCAGTTTGGTGATGTTAAAGTTCAACCAACTTTGACATCAAATGGTATCCAAATTATCATGCCAAGTGATGTTAGCTCAGATATGACCGTTTACCATGCTGTTTGGTCAGCCAAAAATGACCAAGACGATTTGATTTGGTACAAAGTTCCAGCTAATGGTCAACTGACAGCTAAGTACACTGGTGATTATGGCACTTATCTTATCCATACTTACGCTGTGATTAAAGGTCAGATGACATGTATCAGTGCGACAAGTATTGATGTTCCAAAACCAAGTGCTAAAGCAAAAATTACTAAAGAAAGTCCAACAACCTATAAAGTCACAATTACTGATGTTCCGGTTTACATTGATAGTATTCAAGTACCAACGTGGACTGAAAAGAATGGTCAAGATGACATTCAATGGTATAAGGCTACTAAAGCTGCTGATGGCTCATACTATGTTATTTTTAGTGAAGCAACTCATAACCTTGAAGCTGGCACTTACAATGTTCACGTTTATGGAAATAGCCGTGTCACAAATAGTCAAACAGCTTTGCTTGGAACACGTTTTGAATCTGATTACCAATTTGGTGATGTTAAGGTTCAAGCAAGTTTAGGTCAGAATGGTATTAACATCAGCATGCCGAGCGATGTTAGCTCAAATTTAAAAGTTATGCATGCGGTATGGTCGGCTAAGAATGATCAAGACGATCTTATCTGGTATCAAGTTCCATCAGATGGTCAATTAACAGCAAAATATACTGGCGATTATGGAACATATCTTATCCATACCTACGCTGTTATTAATGGTCAAATGACATGTATCAGTGCAACAAGCATTAATGTGCCGAAACCAGAGATTAAAGCGACAGTTACAAAAGAAAGCGACGTTAAAGTTAAGGTGACTGTTTCAAATGTTCCAGTGTATGTAACTGGTATTACAATTCCAGTTTGGACAAGTTTGAATGGCCAAGATGATATTAAATGGTATCAGGCTACTAAACAATCTGATGGGACTTATATCTTAACCTTCTCGCCTAAAGAACATAACTTTGAATCTGGCCATTACAATATTCATATCTATGGTCAAAGCCAAGTTAGTCATTCATTAGAAGCTTTATCATCGACAAACGGTGTTGATTTATCAACAGATAAGTATGTTGTTGATCCAGCAGTGTCAGTTCAAAATCATGATGCAAATGGTGGTACTTTAAAAGTTCGTGTAGCTGAGTCTGAAAATACTAAAAAAATCAAATCCGTTACTGTTGCAGCATGGTCAGAAAGTAATCAATCCAACCTTCATTGGTACACAACTTCTGATGTGTATGATGGTGTAGTGACTGTCATGGTTAATGAGAAAAATCATGACTACATCAAAGGTAACTATACCGTTCACGTTTATGTTGATTTCACAGACAATACAACATCAGGATTTAACTTAGGGCAATATGCTTTGAACGCTGACGAGCCTGCACAACACGCGCCGTCTTATTTCATTGATATCAGTAGTCACAACGGTGTTATTTCGGTTAGTGATTATCAACGTTTGAAGAATCAAGGAATTACGGGTGTTGTTGTTAAGTTAACAGAAGGAACTTCTTACACAAATCCTTATGCTAGAGCACAAATTGCTAATGCGCAAGCAGCTGGTTTGAGAGTATCAGCTTATCATTATTCTCATTATGAAACAGCAGCAGAAGCAAGAGCAGAGGCACAATATTTTGTTCGTGTAGCGCAATCGATGGGACTTTCAGGCTCAACGACAATGGTCAATGACATGGAAGAACGTAGCATGCTAAACGGTGACCTTAATGCTAATACTCAAGCGTGGAAAGATGAAATGAATCGTCTTGGTTACAGTAACAATGTTTACTACACGATGGCAAGTTGGTTGGACACTAAAGGTGGAAAATTAAATACAGCTAAATTTGGTTTATCAAATCTATGGGTAGCGCATTACTTGTATGCATATACTTACTTAGATCAAGAATCAGCTAAATCCTTGTCATATTATTCAAATACAGCTGCTTGGCAGTATACAAGTGTTTCACCAAAACTCTCACATGCACTTGATGAAAGTATTGATTACACAGGACGATTTACTTGGTAAAAGGAGGAATAGCGATGAAAAAGAGTTTAAAACTTGTTCTGGCTTTAGTCTTGTCACTTTGCATGGTGACAGCTTGTACAAGTCATACCAATAATCATAGCAAACAATCTTCAACAGCAACGAAAACAAGTACTAAAGTAACATCTTCAAGTTCAAGTAAAAGTAGTGCTTCGTCATCGTCAGTTTCTTTAGAAAGTCAGCCTTCATCGACTGAAGCTTCATCAACACAAGTTGAACAAGAGATTGCTCCCATTTATACAGGTGCTATTTTAAAAGCAGACTATGCTACGATGGCAGGAAATTGGCAAAATGCATCTGGAAATGTTTTAACCTTTAATAACACTGGATTAGCTACCGAAGGAATGACCCCTAATATTTTAGATATCGATCAAAATGGTATTCTACTACTAGATGTTCAGACTGGTGCAAGATCAAATGTTACGTTGTATATTGTCCCAGCTAATACGGCTTTTTCATCAGATTATTTGAATGGTCAATCTGATCCAACAGATGTTTCAAAGGATCGTGTGATTTCGTCAGCTGATATAAATTCAGGCGATTTAGCTAACAAGGCATACTATCACGTTTCGCAATAAATCTGTTAATTTTTGAGTGAAACTGACCTAAAAAACAACCCTTGGGGTTGTTTTTTTTAACCGATTATGTGATATAATAGTTAACGAGAAAAATAGAGGTGAAAGATGTCTTACGAAAACTTATTAAATCGTTTTTTGACCTACGTTAAGATTAATACACGTAGTAATCCAGATAGTACAACAACGCCATCGACTCAAACTCAAGTCGATTTTGCTTTGAATGTTTTGAAACCTGAGATGGAGTCTGTTGGTTTGCAAGACGTGCATTATCTAACAAATGGTTATCTTGTTGGTACATTACCAGCTAACGATTCAACTAAAACACGTAAAATCGGTTTTATTGCTCACATGGATACAGCTGATTTTAATGCAGAAGGAATCAGCCCACAAATTATCGAAAATTATGCTGGTGGTTCTATTGAACTTGGTCAATCTGGCTATGCACTTTCACCAGAAGAGTTTCCAAATTTGAACAATTACCTTGGACAAACTTTGGTAACAACCGATGGTACAACTCTTCTTGGTTCAGATGATAAATCTGGAATTGCTGAAATCATGACAGCGATTGAATACTTGGTTGCTCATCCTGAAATTAAACACGGTGAAATTCGTGTCGGCTTTGGACCAGATGAGGAAATTGGTGTTGGAGCTAATAAATTTGACGTTGATGATTTCAATGTTGATTTTGCTTACACTGTTGATGGTGGTCCACTTGGCGAACTTCAATACGAAACATTTA
Organism: Streptococcus ruminicola; assembly: GCF_011387195.1. Classification (NCBI taxonomy): domain Bacteria; kingdom Bacillati; phylum Bacillota; class Bacilli; order Lactobacillales; family Streptococcaceae; genus Streptococcus; species Streptococcus ruminicola. The sequence continues at coordinate 40,419 of NZ_CP046919.1, read as the reverse complement.
GCGCTGCAAGTTTAGAGATTGATTTCATGGGACGTAATGTTCACCCTGGTACTGCTAAAAACCAAATGATTAATGCTTTGCAATTAGCTATTGATTTCCACAATCAATTACCAGAAGCAGATCGTCCAGAAAAAACAGAAGGATATGAAGGGTTCTTCCACTTGCATGGTATGGAAGGTGCTGTTGAAAAAGCACATAGTTCATATATTATCCGTGATTTTGAAGACGAATCATTTGAAAATCGTAAAAAATTAGTTCAAGAAATCGCTGATAAGATGAACGCTGAACTTGGTAAAGACTGTGTTCTTATCACAGTGAACGACCAATATTACAACATGAAGAAAGTCATTGAAAAAGATATGACTCCAGTTGAATTGGCCAAAGAAGTCATGGAAGATTTAGACATTAAACCGGTTATTGAACCAATTCGCGGTGGAACGGATGGTTCTAAGATTTCATTTATGGGCATTCCAACACCAAACTTATTTGCTGGTGGAGAAAATATGCATGGACGCTTTGAGTTTGTCAGCCTTCAAACAATGGAAAAAGCAGTGGATGTCATTATTGGAATCGTTCAAAAATAATTAAGCTTTATCTAAGCCTTATTTGTTAGAATTAGCTAAATGGAGGACCGCAATGATTAAAATCTTTGGAAAGATTCGATACCATTGGCAACCAGAACTATCTTGGTCAATTATTTATTGGTCAATTGCAATGGTTCCAATGTTTATCGGTTTGTCATTATTATTCGAGCGGACAAAAATACCGAGTCAATTCTTTGTTTTATTTGCTGCCTTTATTGTTTTGGTAGGGTTAGGATTCCATCGTTATTTCGTTATTGAAGAAGATGGTAAACTGCGTATTGTATCACTTAACCCATTTAAAAAATCAAGGGTTGCGATTGCACAGATTGAAAAAATTGAAGTCAATAGATCTGGTTTAGTTTTAAAAATTAAAAATCAAGCAGATAGGATTTTTTACATGCGCAAATGGCCTAAGAAGTATTTCTTAGATGCTCTAGCTGTTCATCCTGATTTTCGAGGTACAGTTGAATTGACGGATAATTTTATCAAACTTGATTATTTTGAAGCTTATAAGTCTAACAAAAAAGCTCCTACTAAATTGTAAGAGCTTTGGTTGGACAAGATTTGACAGCAAGAAGGGTGTCTTTGTCTGAGTCTGGAACTGTTTGTTCTAATAAATCAGAATCAGCAAATTTTACAATGCCATCATCATGGTAATCGAATCGATTAGAGTATGTTTGGCAGAGGCCACAGGCAATACATTTTTCAGGAATTATTGATACTTTCATATTATTATTGTAATATGAATTGATATATTTAACAAGGGGACATTATGGCAAAACAACCATGGGAAGAAAAAGTAGTCGATGACAACGAAATCAGAATTAGCCGTAAAACAAAAGGTTCGGTTATCAGCACACCTTTGTTGACAGCTTTATTGAGTGTTTTCTTTGTTATTGTTGTTGCGATTTTGTTTGTTGTTTTTTACACTTCAAATCGTGGTGGTGATAAAGCGTCAGAAACATCTAATTTTTATGGCGCTTCATCTAGTGTTGTTTCTTCATCTGAAGCAACAAGTTCAGAAAGCTCACAAGAATCAACAGAAGCTGCATCTACAGATGCTAGTTCAAGTGATACAACTGAGTCATCAAGTGAAGGTAATGGGGATACCATTACAGTTATGTCTGGTGAAGGTGCGGCATCAATTGCTGCACGTGCAGGAATTTCAGTTGACAAACTCTATGAACTTAATCCTGACCACATGACTTCAGGATACTGGTATGCAAATCCTGGAGATGAAGTACACATTAATTAGGAAGAAAAGGAATCATGAAATCAATTAGAATTGCGATTGATGGTCCTGCTTCAAGTGGTAAAAGTACAGTAGCCAAGATTATTGCTAAAAATCTTGGCTATACTTATCTTGATACTGGAGCAATGTACCGTTCAGCAACTTACTTAGCGTTACAAAATAATTTAACAGAAGATAATGTAGAAGAAATTTTAAAAGCATTGGCCAATAACCCAGTCTCATTTGGTCGATCAGAAGATGGCAGTCAGACTGTTTTTGTTGGAGATAAAGATGTTACCCTTGCTATTCGTCAAAACGATGTGACAAATAATGTCTCATGGGTAGCTGCTATTCCAGAAGTTCGTAAAGAGCTTGTTGAGCAACAACGTCGTATTGCTAAAAATGGTGCCATCATTATGGATGGTCGTGATATTGGTACGGTTGTTTTACCTGATGCTGAACTTAAAATCTTTTTGATTGCTTCTGTTGAAGAACGTGCAGAACGTCGATTCAAAGAAAACCAAGAAAAAGGAATTGAAACAGACTTTGAAACACTTAAACGTGAAATCGCAGAACGTGATTATAAAGATAGTCACCGTAAGGTTTCACCATTAAAAGCAGCAGAAGATGCCATCACGTTTGATACAACAGGTGTTGATATTGACGGTGTTGTGAAATTTATTCAAGAAAAAGCGGAAAAAATCATTGACATGGACTAGACTCTATGATAGAATATAATCAATGAGAAAAGCAGAAGTGAGAGCTTCTCGCCTTGCGACTACGGTTGTCTGGCCCAACATGTCAAAGATTCCGAATGGAATATTACGTGTGTGCGGGCTTGATTTATCAAGTCCGTTTCGTTTTTCTCTAAAAAAATAAAGAGGTGAAGATCATAGCTAAGAAAGATCTATTCATTAACGATGAAATCCGCGTTCGCGAAGTTCGTCTCGTTGGTCTTGATGGTGAACAACTAGGAATTAAACCATTGTCAGAAGCACAAGCTATTGCTGATGATGCTAATGTTGACTTGGTTCTAATTCAGCCACAAGCTACGCCACCTGTTGCTAAAATTATGGACTACGGAAAGTTCAAATTTGAGTATCAAAAGAAACGTAAGGAACAACGTAAAAAACAAAGCGTTGTGACTGTTAAAGAAGTTCGTCTTAGCCCAGTTATCGATAAAGGTGACTTCGAGACTAAACTTCGTAACGGCCGTAAATTCCTTGAAAAAGGAAACAAAGTGAAAGTCTCAATTCGCTTTAGAGGTCGTATGATTACTCACAAAGAAATTGGAGCAAAGGTATTGGCGGAATTTGCAGAAAGAACGCAAGATATTGCTATTATTGAGCAAAGAGCTAAAATGGATGGACGTCAAATGTTCATGCAACTTGCTCCAATTCCAGACAAGAAATAATTGTCAATTTTAAACTATTTTAAGAGGAGAATTCTAAAATGCCAAAACAAAAAACTCACCGCGCATCAGCTAAACGTTTCAAACGTACAGGTTCTGGTGGATTGAAACGCTTCCGCGCATTTACTTCACACCGTTTCCACGGTAAAACTAAAAAACAACGTCGTCATCTTCGTAAAGCAGCTATGGTGCACTCAGGAGATTTCAAACGTATTAAAGCAATGCTTTCAGGTCTTAAATAAGACTAAAGCAATTACTCGATATTATTAAGAATTATTTGGAGGAGAATATAAATGGCTCGTGTTAAAGGTGGCGTTGTATCACGCAAACGTCGTAAACGTGTATTGAAACTTGCTAAAGGTTACTATGGTGCAAAACATATCTTGTTCCGTACTGCAAAAGAACAAGTAATGAACTCTTACTACTATGCATACCGTGACCGTCGTCAGAAAAAACGTGATTTCCGTAAACTTTGGATCACTCGTATCAATGCGGCAGCTCGTATGAACGGTTTGTCATACTCACAATTGATGCACGGTTTGAAATTGGCTGAAATCGAAGTTAACCGTAAAATGCTTGCTGATTTAGCAGTTAACGATGCAGCAGCTTTCACAGCTCTTGCAGATGCAGCTAAAGCTAAACTTGGTAAATAAGAATTAATAAAGGCTAACCTTTGGTTAGTCTTTTTTTGTCTTTATGGTTCTATATCAATAATTTATAGATTTAGTATAAAATTTGATTAGTGCTGAAATTAGAGCGATAGGAGAAGTAAAATGGCTACCCTAAGAGTTAGTTGTACAATGAAAGTATTGTTCTTTATTCACCGTACTTTCGATGAATATTTACCAAACTTAGAAATGAAGGTATCAAAAAAAGTCTTGCTAAACCTAGCAAGACTTTTTAATTATGAGTACTCATTCAGAGCTTGAGCTATTTGAACTTTCGTGAAGTTGCATGTAGCTTGGTGCTTTGAAAAGATCGACTGTTGATTCGTCGCCATTTTCGCTATATAGACTAGTTGACTCATCACCGCGTTTTTTCTCGATTGATTTAAGTGTTTTAAGAGAATGTGTATAAGAAATTGAAGAACTATCGACTTCTTTTAGACCATTCTTATCAAATCGAAGTAGGTCACCAGTTTGAACTTCGTCGCTGACAGAAAGTTGTTTAGCAACAGCATCGCGAATAGCTTTAGTTGCTGCTTGAGTGTTTTCGTCAGGGTTTGTAATTTCTTGACCAGAGTCAGTGTAGTAGAGACGGCCGCTATAACTTGTATAAGTTGGTGTCACATAATCGCCTGATGTTCTAAAGGCTACGATTTGTTTATTATCGCTAGAAAGCAAGTCTTGTCCGAGTTGAACGTAGTTGCTTGTATCGATACCTAACAAGTGTAGAAGCGTTGGTAAGTTATCAACTTCACCACCAAAGGTGTTGCTGATGTGTCCTTCAGTAAATCCTGGAATATGAATCATGTAAGGAACACGTTGTAACATGGCGTTATCATAACCAGTCCATGTTTCAGAATCTTTTCCAAGAAGTGGCGCCAAATCAGTGTTTCTTGAGTTTGAGATACCGTAGTGGTCACCGTAGAGGACGATAATCGAATTATCATATAAACCACATTCTTTCAAATAATCAAAGAAAGCTTTGACGGCAGAATCTAAGTAGTTAGCAGTTGCGAAGTAACCGTTGATTGTTTCATCATCGGTTTTAGCTAATGGGAAACCTTCTTCATCAGAATTACCAGCTAAACTTGTGTATGGGTAGTGGTTACTTACAGTAATAAACTTAGTATAGAAAGGTTGTTGCATGTGCTCAAGGTATTTAATTGAGTCAGCAAACATGTATTTATCATTCAATCCATATTGGAATGAGTTTTCACTGTTTTGTTTTGTGAAATATGATGAATCAAAGAAGTAATTGTAACCCCATTGTTTATAGGCATTGTTACGGTTCCAGAAGGTACCGACATTACCGTGGAAAACGGCGCTTGTGTAATCACCAGTTTGTCCGAGAATTGATGGGGCAGCGTAAGCAGTATTTGTTCCACCGTAATTAACAAGGTATGAACCACTGCTAAGACCAAATAATGACGTTTCCATCAAGGTTTCAGCATCAGATGTTTTACCAGCTTTAACTTGGTGGAAGAAGTTTGAGAAAGCTAGAGTTGAATTTGAGTGATATAGCGAGTTCAAGAACGGAGTGACTTCATATGATTTTCCGTCAACTTGCAAATGGTAATCAATCAAAAATTGTTGGAAACTTTCTAAGTGGATAACAATGACGTTTCGTCCTTTAGCAATACCAAAATATTTTGAATTTGGTGCTGCATAATGCTCTGAAACATATTTTTTTGCTTCTTTTAGGTCAGAAGCGGTGGCTTCGCTACGAACTTTTTCTGTTTGATAGGTTTGATTAGCACTATAGGCTGTAAATGACGGCAAGCCAAGCGCTCTAACCACATAAACATTTGAAAAACCACGAGTTAACAATTCAGGTCGATCAATTTCGGCCATGAAAAGGTTAATTGAAAAGAATAGAGTTGATAAGGCCGTAATAGCAAAGCTTGCGCGTTTGTTAAATGGACGATTATCAACTTTTATTTTCTTAGTAGCAAATAGTGCAAGTAGAACGATATAATCAATAATGTAAATAATATCCCAAACACGCAGTAAGTTAAGGGCTGAGTCACCAAGACCAGCAGAAACTTTACTACTTGCTAGCATAGCACTTACAGTAATGAAGTCCGAAAATTCACGGAAATAAATCGCGTTAGAAATAAGTAGAATATTTAATATTGTGTAAATAATCCAACTAACGATATAAAAAACACGTGTTCTCTTAATATAGAGGCTTAACCCGAGTAGAAGCAATCCGAGAGGAATAGGATTGATAATTGATAATAAAAGTTGATACGGATTCTCTAGTCCAAGACTAAAGTCAACGTGATAAGCCCACATAGTTTTAAGCCAATATAAGGCCAAAAGTGTCAAAATAAATCCCAAACGTGTATTAACCACGTGAGAGATAATTTGTTTCATTTTTTTCACTGTAGGAACTTCCTTTATTCTTTTTTTCCTAAAGATAAAATCTCAGTTCCCATTATATCATAAAGATGAAATTTTTAGTACAAAGAACCGTAGTGCATATTGAGGCAAAATTTCGGCTAAGCGACCACTATTTTTAGTGTATTAGACTCAAAAATAACTCAGTTATCTAGTTTGCTCGTCTAATCTTTAATATAATCCCCTTGTTTAGGCGTAAAAAGTTGCTTCTTATGCCTGTGAAATATAAAATTTAGTGGGAAAAATTCTGAATTTTTGATATAATAGGCTTCATGAACAAACTATACGTGGATTCTTTCGTTGAAAAGAAAATTAAGCGTGGTATTCAACTTTTGGATGGAAAAGATTTTCATCAACTTGATTTAGATAATCAGTTAGTTGCTCTTTATAATCACTCACGTCAGTTTTTAGGAACAGCTTACCTATCTCGTCAAAATAAAGGGATTGGTTGGTTCTTAGGAAATGGCATGGTTGATTTGACAGAGTCTTATTTTGAAAGCTTGTTTAGTAAGGCTAAGCAGAAGCGTCAACACTTTGAAAACTCTGATTTGACAACAGCTTATCGATTGTTTAATCAAGATGGCGATAATTTCGGTGGTGTGACGATAGATCGTTATGCTGATTTTGTTGTATTTTCTTGGTACAACACTTTTGTTTATCAGTATCGTGATATCATTGTTAAAGCCTTTCAAAAAGTTTATCCTGCGGTTAAAGGCGGATATGAAAAAATTCGCTTTAAAGGACTTGATTATGAGTCAGCTCACATTTATGGTCAAGAAGCACCTGAAACCTTTACCATTTTGGAAAATGGTGTCAAATACAGTGTTTTCATGAATGATGGTCTGATGACAGGTATCTTTTTAGATCAACATGAAGTCCGTGATGCTTTAATTAATGAACTAGGTCTTGGAAAACGTGTTCTAAACATGTTTTCTTACACAGCAGCTTTCTCAGTTGCAGCAGCTATGGGTGGTGCGATTGAAACAACTTCTGTAGACTTAGCTAAACGTTCTCGTGAACTGTCTCAAGCGCATTTTGAAGCCAATGGCCTTGATGTGACAAATCATCATTTTGTGGTCATGGACGTTTTTGAATATTTCAAATACGCTAAACGTAAAAACTTGACTTTTGATTTGATTGTTATCGATCCACCAAGTTTTGCTCGTAATAAAAAACAAACATTTTCAGTTGCTAAAGACTATCACCGTCTCATTAGTCAAGCACTAGAAGTTTTATCAGATGATGGCACAATCATTGCTTCTACAAATGCAGCTAATTTGACTGTGGCACAGTTTAAGAAACAATTGGAAAAAGGATTTGCTTCTGTTAAGCATGAATATATTCGCTTGCAACAATTGCCAAGTGATTTCACTATTAACAAGGCAGATATGAGCAGTAATTATTTGAAAGTATTTACAATAAAGGTTGAAAAATGAAAATAGTAGTACCTATTATGCCGAAAGATTTAGAAGAGGCGCAGTCGATTGATATTTCGAGATTTGAAGATGTGGATATCATTGAATGGCGAGCTGATTACCTAGCCAAAGAAGATATCATGACAGTTGCGCCAGCTATCTTTGAAAAATTTTCTGGCAGAGAAATTATTTTTACCATTCGCACAGATAAAGAAGGTGGTAATCTTAACTTATCTGATGACGAATACGTTGAGCTTTTGAAAAATATTAATGCTATTTACCACCCAGATTATATCGATTTTGAATATTTTTCACATAAAGAAGCCTTTCAACAAATGTTAGAGTTTCCAAATCTAGTTTTGTCTTATCATAATTTTGAAGAGACTCCTGAAAACTTGATGGAATCATTTTCTGAATTAACAGCCCTAGCTCCTCGTGTAGTTAAGGTTGCTGTTATGCCCCAAAGTGAACAAGATGTTATTGACTTGATGAACTACACTCGTGGATTTAAAACACTAAATCCTGAACAAGAGTATGCGACTATGTCAATGGGCAAACTTGGACGTGTTTCACGTTTTGCTGTTGATGTATTCGGCTCATCATGGTCATTTGCAAGCCTAGACCAAGCAAGTGCACCTGGACAGGTTGCTCTTGCTGATATGAAACGTATTAGGGAGGTACTTGATGCAGATTGATGGATACACTCGCTTAGCCGCTGTCGTGGCAACACCGATTAAACACTCTATTTCACCATTTATTCACAATTACGCTTTTGATAAAACAGGTGTAAATGGTGTTTATGTTGCCTGGGATATTCCTGAGGAAGACCTAGCGGTTACTTTGGAAAATGTTAAACGTTATGACATGTTTGGTGTGAATATTTCAATGCCATACAAACAAAAAGTCATGCCTTATATGGATGAGTTGACAGACTCTGCTGCCTTGATTGGTGCGGTTAATACTGTTATTAATCGTGACGGCAAGTTGGTTGGCCACAATACTGATGGTATTGGTTTCTTTAGAAGCCTTTCAACTTTTGCTGATTTTGATGTTAAAGGCAAGACAATGACTATTCTTGGTGGTGGTGGAGCTGCGACAGCTCTTATTGCCCAAGCAGCTCTTAATGGAGCAGGTCATATTAACATTTTCAATCAGATACAGTTCTTGGATGCGACACGTCAAAAAGCACAGGAACTTTCTGATAAAACTGGTGTATCTATTACTGTTTATCCAGTCGAAGATTTGAAGACAATTCAAGAAAAAGTGTTAGAATCACAACTTTTTGTCAATGCGACAAGTGTTGGAATGGATGGTAAATCAATGATTATCACAGAAGACTTTGAGTTTCCTGAAGGTCTTTTGGTTGCTGATACAATTTATCAACCATTTGAAACACCATTCTTGAAATTAGCTCGAAGCAAAGGTCTCAAAGCGCTTAATGGCTTGGGTATGTTGTTATTCCAAGCAGCAGAAGCTTTTGAAATCTGGACTGGTGAGACTATGCCAACGGCTGAGATTTGGTCAGCTTTGGAAGAAAAGTACAATACAAAATAGGATAAAAAATAGGTGACGCTAATGAAATTGAATGTTAATCTCCCACAAACACCTTATGATATTGTGATTGAAAAAGGTGTCTTAGCTAAAGCCGGTGATTGGGTAAAATCACTTTGGCAACCTCAAAAAATCGCCCTTATTACAGATAACCATGTTGGAAGTTTGTATGCTGAAAAAGTTAAGCTTAGCATTGAAAACGCTGGCTTTGAAGTGATTGTTTTTGATTTTCTAGAAGGTGAAGCATCAAAAAATCTTCAAACAGTCAATAAAGCATATGAATTTTTGGTTAAAAATGGTATGACACGTAGCGATGGAATCGTTGCGCTTGGCGGAGGTGTCGTTGGAGATTTAGCTGGTTTCGTAGCGTCTACTTATATGCGCGGAATTCATTTCTTGCAAATTCCGACGAGTCTAACGGCTCAAGTGGATTCATCAATTGGTGGTAAAACAGGTGTTAATACACCATTTGCTAAAAATATGGTTGGAACATTTACGCAACCAGATGGTGTTTTAATCGATCCTGAAACCCTTCAAACGCTTGGAAAACGAGAACTCATTGAAGGTATGGGGGAAGTTATCAAGTATGGTTTGATTGAAGACGTTGAACTTTGGAACGAACTTTCTGCTATGGATGGTTCGCCTGAAAGTATTTTAAAACATGCAGAAAGCATTATCTATCGCTCATGTAATGTAAAACGTAAAGTTGTTGTAGAAGATGAACTTGATAATGGTGTTCGTCTTTATCTTAACTTTGGTCACACTATTGGTCATGCTGTTGAAGCAACTGCAGGCTATGGTAAAGTGATGCATGGTGAAGCTGTTGCCATTGGTATGGTACAAATTTCTCGTGTTGCCGAAGCAAAAGGTTTAATGCCTAAAGGTATCACTAAAGAGATTTTTGAAATGTGCCAAAAATTTGGTTTACCAACAGACTACCAACCATGGGATGTTGAGGTGCTTTACGGAGCTTTAGTACATGACAAAAAAGCTCGTGGCAAAATGATTAAGGCCGTTCTCGTGCCAGAGCTTGGTAGCGCAGCGATTAATCAGATCCCCCTTGAAAAGATGAAAGAGTATTTGGAGAAATAATATGAGATATTTGACAGCTGGTGAATCTCACGGACCGCGTTTAACGGCTATTATTGAAGGAGTTCCTGCGGGACTTCCTTTAACTGCCGAAGATATTAATGTTGATTTGAAACGTCGCCAAGGCGGTTACGGTCGTGGCGGACGTATGAAAATTGAGTCAGATAAGGTTGAAATAACATCTGGCGTGCGTCATGGAAAAACAACAGGAGCTCCAATTACTCTTAACGTTATCAATAAAGACCACGAAAAATGGTTAGACATTATGGCTGTTGAAGATATTGATGATGCTCTTAAAACAAAACGTAAAATCACTCATCCACGTCCTGGTCATGCTGACCTTGTAGGTGGAATGAAATATCGCTTTGAAGATTTGCGTAATTCTCTCGAACGTTCTTCTGCGCGTGAAACAACAATGCGTGTGGCAGTTGGTGCTGTGGCAAAACGTATTTTGGCTGAGTTGGACATTGAAATTGCTAACCACGTTGTGGTCTTTGGCGGTAAAGAAGTTGATGTTCCAGAAGGACTCACTGTGTCACAAATTAAAGAATTAGCTAGCCAATCAGAAGTGTCAATTGTTAACCAAGAACGTGAACAAGAAATCAAAGATTATATTGACCAAATCAAAAAAGATGGAGATACCATTGGTGGTGTTGTCGAAACAGTTGTTGGTGGTGTTCCTGTTGGACTTGGTTCTTATGTGCAATGGGATAAGAAACTTGATGCTAAGATTGCTGGTGCCGTTGTTTCAATTAATGCCTTCAAAGGTGTTGAGTTTGGACTTGGTTTCAAAGATGGTTACCTTAAAGGTAGCCAAGTAATGGATGAAATCCTCTGGAACGAAGAAGAAGGATACACACGCCGTACGAATAATCTTGGTGGTTTTGAAGGTGGTATGACAAACGGTCAACCAATTGTTGTGCGTGGTGTCATGAAACCTATCCCAACGCTTTATAAACCTTTGATGTCAGTTGATATTGAAACTCACGAGCCTTATAAAGCAACTGTCGAACGTTCAGATCCAACGGCTCTTCCAGCAGCAGGTGTTGTTATGGAAGCAGTTGTGGCAACAGTTGTGGCTGATGAGATTCTTGAAAAATTCTCTTCTGACAATCTCGAAGAATTAAAAGAAGCTGTCGCTCGTCATCGTGATTATGTCAAACATTTTTAATGCATAAACAGTTGACAGAAGCTGAGACAAAAGTGCTCAGCTTCTTTCTATAAGGTATTGTTATCCGGAAATGGAGAAACTATGGAAAATAAAGTGATTTACGTTGCAGGTTTAGGTTTGATTGGGGGATCTCTTGCCTTAGGAATTAAGCGCGACCACCCAGATTACAAAATTTTAGGATACAATCGTTCTGACAAATCACGAAATGTTGCACTCGAGCGTGGGATTGTTGATGAAGCGACAGCAGATTTTAAAGAATTTGCACCTCTAGCAGATGTGATTATTTTGGCAGTTCCGATTAAACAGACCATTGAGTTTATTAAGACGCTTTCTGAAATGAACTTGAAAGAGAATGTGATTATTACGGATGCCGGTTCAACGAAACGTGATATTGTTGAGGCGGGAGAAAAATACTTGGCTGGTAAAGGTGTTCGCTTTGTCGGCTCACATCCAATGGCAGGTTCTCACAAGTCAGGGGCAATTGCCGCCGATGTGAATTTATTTGAAAATGCGTATTACATTTTTACTCCATCTTCTTTAACGACAGCAGGAACGATTGATGAACTCAAGGAAATTTTATCTGGGCTTCATGCGCGTTATATTGAAATTGATGCGGCAGAGCATGACCGCGTAACGAGTCAAATTTCACATTTCCCACATGTCCTTGCAGCAAGTTTGATGGAGCAGGCTGGTGATTATGCAGCAGAGCATGAAATGGCTAATCATTTTGCGGCGGGTGCTTTTCGCGATATGACACGTATTGCTGAAAGTGAACCAGGCATGTGGACCAGTATTCTCTTGACCAATAAAGAAGCTGTTGCTAATCGCATTGATGATTTCAAGGATAGACTCGATGAGGTCAAAAAACTCATTTTACAAGGTGATGGTGATGCGATTTGGAATTACTTCAATCATGCTAAAGAAACGCGTAAAGAAATGCAGATTCACAAACGCGGTGGCGTGGAAAGTGCCTTTGATCTTTTCATCGATGTTCCCGATGAAGAAGATGTTATTTTGAAAATCTTGGAATTGCTTCGCGGAACATCTTTGGTTAATATTCATGTCAATGAAGAAAACCGCGAAGATATTAATGGGATTTTACAAATTTCATTTAAAAATGTTAAAGATTTGGAACATGCTAAAACAGTTATTAGTGAAAAAACTGACTATAACATTCATATTAATTAAGGAGAAATATCATGGCAAACATTTATGATTTAGCAAATGAACTAGAACGCGAAATCCGTGTTCTTCCTGAATACAAAAAAGCACAAGAATGCCGTGCTGCGATTGATGCTGACGAAGAAGCAAAAGCTTTGTTTAAAGAATTCACTGAATTCCAACAAGGTCTTTATGCCAAATTGCAATCAGGTCAAATGCCGACTGGTGATGAACAAACTAAAATGCAAGAATTGGGTGCTAAAATCGAAGCAAATCCAGTTCTTAAAGCTTATCTTGGTGCTCAACAATCATTGTCAGTTTATGTAGCAGACCTTGAAAAAATTATTTTTGGTCCTTTACAAGACCTTTTGAAATAGTAATTGTAACCTAACATTTCTTGTTAGGTTTTTTTCGTATTTTTAGAGGTAAAGGTCTATAATGATTGATAACTTTATAAGGAGGTTGTTTTATGTCACGTAAGGTTGGAATTATTGGAATGGGTCATGTTGGCTCAACTGTTGCTCACGGACTGATTGCTCAAGGGGCTTTTGATGATTATGTCTTAATTGATACCAATGAGAAAAAAGTTACCGCAGATGCGGTTGATTTCCGTGATGCTGCAGCGAATCTAAATCAACATGCCAATATTGTGCTTAATGATTATGAAGCTTTAGCTGATGCCGATGTGGTTATCTCAGCTCTAGGAAATATCAAACTTCAAGATAATCCAAATGCAGACCGTTTTGCGGAGTTACCTTTTACAGCAAAAGAAGTGCCTTTGGTTGCTAAAAAGCTAAAAGAGGTTGGATTTAAAGGGATTATTGTAGCTATTTCAAATCCAGTTGATGTCATTACTAGTCTCTATCAACACTACTCAGGTCTTCCAAAGGAACGTGTTATTGGTACAGGTACTTTGCTAGATACTGCTCGTATGAAACGTGCCGTTGCAGAACGTTTTGGTGTTGATGCGCGTAGCGTTTACGGTTATAACCTTGGCGAACATGGAAATTCACAATTTACGGCTTGGAGTCAAGTTCGTGTCAAAGGACAACCAATTTCTAACTTTACAGACCAAGCGACGCTTGAGGAAATCGCACATGAAGCCATGATTGGTGGACATACGGTCTTTTATGGTAAAAAATACACAAGCTATGGGATTGCAAGTGCAGCTATTCGTTTGGCGATTGCAGTTGTTTCAGATAGCCATGAAGAATTACCGGTTTCTAATTACTATGAACCGCTAGATACTTACCTTAGCTATCCAGCTATTGTTGGACGAGAAGGTATTATCGAGCAAGTAAAATTAACTTTGCCAGCTGACGAAGAAGCTAAACTTGAAAATTCAGCCAACTTTATCAAACGTAAATTTGCTGAAAGTCTAAACTAATCAAAAAGAAATCCCATCTGAAAATCAGGTGGGATTATTGGTTGAGTAAAAAGTTGCGAACTTCTGAGATGAAGTAAAGCGAACCAGTGACAACAAAGAAATCTTCGGGTCTTTGTTCAGCTTTCTTTAGCCAGTCTTTATAGTCAGAAATTTTGGTGTATTTTTCAGGATAATCTGACAAGGCTTGTGCTTGATAGAAATCAAAACTGGTCACTGCTAAGTCGTATGCAGATAGTTCTTCGAGCATTTGTGTCAAAGGCTTACGCCCTAATCCTGCAAAGAGGATGTGAATGTTGCGATTTGAAAAGTCTTTTTTTAGCACGTCGACTAATTTTGCAATCGAATCTTCGTTATGTGCACCATCTAACATGAGGTTTGGTCGCATCAACTCACAACGCCCAGCCCAAACCGTATTTTCTAAGCCATTTTTGATAGTTGTTTTAGTAATATTTTTGAAATACGATTTAAGAATGATAGCAGCCATAGCAGCTAACGAGGCATTAGTTCGTTGATGATGACCAAGCATTGATAAAGTGATGTTTGCAATGCTTATATCTTTATAATAAAAATCAAAGCTTTCACCATTTTCTCTGATTGAGAACTCTTTATCTAGTTCATATGTCGGACAATCGAGCTCCTTAGCTTTTTGATGAAATACTTTTTGGACCTCTGGTGTCATTTGACCAAAAATAAAAGGAACGTGAGGATTTAAAACACCAGCTTTATGACCAGCAATTTCAGTAAGAGTTTTCCCCAGTGTTTCTTGGTGGTCGATACTGATTGATGGGCAGATAACTGCTTTCGCTGTAAAGACATTGGTTGAGTCAAAAGTACCACCAATACCAGCTTCAATAACGGCGACGTCGACAGGATTGATAGTTGCAAAGTAATAGAACATAAGAGCTGTGACAAGTTCAAATTCTGTTACCTTACCAACTTTTTCTTGAAAGTCATTGCTATCTACGATAGGTTTAATTGCCTGTGCTGTTTTAACCAGATCGCTATCAGAAATTTCTTTGCTATCGATAGCGATACGTTCATTAAAGCGCGTGATAAAAGGAGATGTGAAGGTACCTGTTTTATAACCTGATGCTGTTAAGATATGTTGGAGAAAACTAGTTGTAGAGCCTTTGCCGTTAGTTCCCACAATGTGAACAGCTGGAAATTTATTTTGCGGGTTATCAAGTAAGTTAAGGAGATGGCGCATGCGCTCTAAACTTGGTCGGCGACCATTAGCTTTGTGAGAGTGAATCCAATTTAGCGTGTCAATATAAGTCATGAGTTTATTTTACCTAGTAAAAAAGAGGTGGGATGATAAGGAATTTTATCGTCCCATTCCTCTTTGATTTTATTGATTTGTTTCAGTAGCACTTCCTGCAGTAGTATCAGATGTCGCTTGAGAACTTGTTTGAGTGTTGTCTTGTGTTGTATCAGCACTTGAACTGTAAGTTGTAGAATCTGAGCTAGAGTCATAAGTTGCATTGTTGCTATTAGTGTCACTATTGTAAACACTGTTGTTAGCAGCAGAACTTGAATATGTTGTTGACGCAGAAGTATCAGTTTTACTGTTATTGCTTTTGTTACCTTCTTTAATCACAACAGTTGTCGTTGATTTGTCAGTTGGCTTTTGACTTGATGAGCCTTTTAAGGCGTTTGTGATAGTGATACTTGCTACGATAATACTAAGGATAGACCCAATAAGAGCAATTGTTTTTTGAAAGGCTGAGAAACCTTTTTTAATGTGCTTTGATGGGGCTTGTTCCTTATCTTTTTTTGATGATTTTTGACGTCTAGAATAATGTTGAGACATTTTTAACTCCTTTTTCGCGTATGATTCTATTATAGTTTTTTCATTTTAAATGTCCAGTAAGAGATAGGACTCTTTTAAGAAATATTTTAGGTCATTTTCTTAAAAATAGGCTTAAAAAACTTAAGATTAAAGCTTTCACACTTATGAGAGACTGTGTTATAATGGTAGTATTGATTTTTTTGTGAAGGAAGAAAAAATGATTTACTTTGATAACTCTGCCACTACAATTCCCTATCCTGAAGTTTTGCGCACTTATCAGGAAGTGGCAAGTAAAATTTATGGAAATCCATCAAGTTTGCACAATCTAGGAACAAAAGCTAGTCGTATTCTAGAGGCAAGCCGTAAGCAAATCGCTGGCTTGCTTGGCGTTAAAAGTGATGAAATTATTTTCACTTCTGGTGGTACTGAAGGAGACAACTGGGGTCTTAAAGGTGTCGCATTTGAAAAAGAACGCTACGGAAAACACATCATCGTATCAGATATCGAACACCCAGCTGTCAAAGAATCTGCAAAATGGCTTGGCGAACACGGTTTTGAAGTGTCTTATGCGCCAGTTGATGAAAAAGGTTTTGTTGATGTTGATAAATTAGCAGAGCTTTTGCGCCCAGATACAACTTTGGTCTCAATCATGGCAGTTAATAATGAAATTGGTTCTATCCAACCAATTAAAGCCATCTCAGAATTACTATCTGATAAACCAGGAATTTCATTCCACGTGGATGCTGTTCAAGCTATCGGTAAAATTCCAGCAGCTGATTATTTGACAGACCGTGTTGACTTTGCAAGTTTTTCTGGTCACAAATTCCACAGTGTTCGTGGTGTCGGATTCATTTACAAAAAAGAAGGCAAGAAATTAAATCCATTGCTAGCCGGTGGTGGGCAAGAAGGTGACCTTCGCTCAACTACTGAAAATGTTGCAGGGATTGCTGCGACAGCGAAAGCTCTTCGCTTGGTTACTGACAAAGAAGCTTACGCCCTTCCAAAAATCGCCAAAATGAAAGAAATCATTTATGACGAATTAGCTAAGCACAAAGATATCGTTATTTTCTCTGGTAAAGATGATACTTTTGCCCCAAACATCTTAACGTTTGGTATCAAAGGTGTACGTGGAGAAGTAGTAGTTCATGCCTTTGAAGAACATGAAATCTATATTTCAACAACATCAGCTTGTTCATCAAAAGCAGGAAAACCTGCAGGAACATTGATTGCCATGGGAGTCCCTACAAAACTAGCGCAGTCAGCTGTTCGCATTAGTCTCGATGATGACAATGATATGGGACAAGTTGAACAATTCCTAACAATTTTCAAACAAGTCTACGAAAAAACACAAAAAGTAAGATAATTAATAAGAAAGGATAAAGAGATTTTCTCTTTAGAAAACTATGCAATACTCAGAAATTATGGTTCGCTACGGCGAATTATCAACTAAAGGAAAGAACCGCATGCGTTTCATCAATAAATTGAAACGTAACATGAAACACGTTCTTTCAATTTATCCAGATGTCCGTGTTGTGGCTGACCGCGATCGCGCTCACATTTTCTTAAATGGTACTGACTATGTTCCCGTTGCGGAATCATTAAAACAAATTTTCGGGATTCAAGCATTTTCACCATCATACAAGGTTGAAAAAAATCTAGAAACGATTAAAAAAGCTGTTCAAGATGTGATGACTGACGTTTATCATGAAGGTTTGACATTTAAAATCACAAGTAAACGTAGCGACCACAACTTTGAGATGGATAGCCGTGAATTGAATCAATACCTTGGTTCAGCTGTCTTTGAAGTTTTGCCTAACATTCAAGCGCAAATGAAAGGGCCGGATGTCAATCTTAAAGTTGAAATTCGTGAAGAAGCTGCCTACCTTTCATATGAAAATATCAAAGGTGCTGGAGGACTTCCTGTTGGAACAGCTGGACGCGGAATGTTGATGTTATCAGGTGGTATTGATTCACCTGTTGCAGGTTACCTTGCTCTTAAACGCGGGGTTGATATTGAAGCTGTCCACTTTGCTAGCCCACCATATACTAGTCCTGGTGCTCTTAAAAAAGCTCAAGATTTAACACGTAAATTGACAAAATTCGGTGGTAACATTGATTTCATCGAAGTACCATTTACGGAAATCCAAGAAGAAATCAAAGAAAAAGCGCCAGAAGCTTACTTGATGACTTTGACACGTCGTTTCATGATGCGTATTACAGATCGCATTCGTGAAGAACGTAATGGCTTGGTTATCATCAATGGTGAAAGTCTTGGACAAGTGGCTAGTCAAACGCTTGAAAGTATGCGTGCCATTAATGCCGTAACTGCAACGCCAATTATTCGTCCAGTTGTCACAATGGATAAATTGGAAATCATTGATATTGCACAAAAAATCGATACTTTTGATATTTCAATTCAACCATTTGAAGATTGCTGTACTATCTTTGCGCCAGATCGTCCAAAAACAAATCCAAAAATCAAAAATGTTGAACAATACGAAAAACGTATGGACGTTGAAGGACTTGTTGAACGTGCTGTTGCAGGAATTAAAGTGACAACAATCACACCACAAGCAGAACATGATGAAGTCGATGACTTAATCGATGACTTACTATAATAGATAGAAACTGCCTTTAGGGCAGTTTTTTTCTTACCAGTTAAATCCTGAAAGCCTAATCATAAAATGATATAATAGTCGCATGGAGGTGTGATTAAGGATGTTAGATAGGATAATTTATAAAAAGACAACGTTGGCTTGCTTGGCATTCATATTGCTAAGCTTATTAGGTGCAGCATTTTATGGCTTACTATTTGAGAAAGCTAGTCCAAGTGACAAGACTCAGCAATCAAAAGCTCAGTCAAGTAAAGTCAAAACAGCGCGTGTCATGGCAAATGGTGATATTCTTATCCATAATGGTCTTTATGGCAGTGCTGAGCAGGCTGATGGGACTTATGATTTTAAACCTTTCTTTGAGTATGCCAAAGACTGGATTTCAAGTGCAGATTTGGCAATTGGTGACTATGAAGGAACGATTAGTCCAGATTATCCTTTAGCTGGCTATCCTTTATTCAATGCACCGAGTGAAATTGCTGATGCTATGAAAGACACAGGTTATGATGTTGTCGATTTAGCTCACAACCATGTCCTTGATTCTGGTCTTTCAGGTGCACTTAATACCGTTAAAACCTTTGATAAATTAGGAATGCCTAGCATTGGCGTTTACAAAAAAGACCGAGACAAAGAAGATATTTTAATTAAAAATGTTAATGGTATTAAAATTGCTATTTTAGGTTATTCTTATGCTTACAATGGACTAGAAGCTAATTTGTCAGCTGAGGATTATGAGAAGCACATGTCTGATTTAAATGAAGACAAGATGAAAGCTGAAATTCAGGAAGCTGAAAAGAAAGCTGATGTAACAATTGTCATGCCACAAATGGGAGTGGAATACCAACGCGAACCAACTCAAGAGCAAGTAACCCTTTATCACAAGATGATCGATTGGGGTGCAGATGTTATCTTTGGTGGACACCCTCACGTTGTGGAACCATCAGAAACTGTCGAAAAAGACGGCGAAAAGAAATTTATTATCTATTCAATGGGAAATTTTATTTCTAATCAACGTTTAGAAACGGTTGATGACATTTGGACAGAACGTGGTCTTTTGATGGATGTGACATTTGAAAAGAAAAATCATAAAACGAAAATTAAAACTGTCGCAGCTCACCCAACAATGGTTTGGGTATGGAGCAAGGGCGTGACAGGGTCAGAAGGGTTTGTTCTTTCAGATTATCGTACGCTTATTTTAGAAGACTTTATAAAAGGTGGTAAATACCGCGACAAACTTGATGCCAGTATGCAAGAGAAAGTCGATACTGCCTATCAAGAAATGAATGAATTGGTGAATTTACAATGGAATTAAAACGTCAAGAGGTGAAACTTTTTTCAAAAAGTTCCCGTGATGTCAAAAACTTATACTTATCAGCTTTTCCAGCTGTTGAACGTGCACCGTATTTGCCGTTGTTGCTGACGGCTTATCGTGACTTAGCAGATTTTTATGCTTATTATGATGGCGATGATTTTGTCGGTTTAGCTTACATTTTACAAAATGAAGCTGTGGTTTATTTATTTTTCTTAGCTGTTAACCCTAACATTCGTTCTCGTGGTTACGGCTCAGCTATTTTGCAAGATGTTAAAGATTTAGCTGGGAATCGTCCAGTCGTTTTGGCAATTGAGCCTATGGACGAAAAAGCTGATAATTTTGATCAACGTTTGAAGCGCGTGCGTTTTTATGAGAAAAATGGTTTTCACATCACAGCCTATTATTACCATGAAGGTAGTGAGACCTATCAAATGATGGCAAATACTAAGCAGATTGATATTGATGCTATCGAAAAATTGACTAAAAAAGCTGTTTTGGGATTAGTGAAAGTATCCTTTGACAAAAAATAAAAAATGAAAACGTACTATCATTAAAAAAAGCTAGCATATTCCTTGCTTTAATTAGTCTAACATGATAAAATATGAACGTTGACTAAATGCACATCCTGTGCAACCGCACGAAAATCGTTTGTAAGCAACTCTCGAGGTTCACGATTTAGGCGAGTCTTCACAAGCGGAAAAATCCGCAACAAAATTTTATAGGAGGTGCACGATGAGCACATATGCAATCATCAAAACTGGTGGAAAACAAGTTAAAGTTGAAGTAGGTCAAGCTATCTATGTTGAAAAACTTGATGTTGAAGCTGGTTCAGAAGTAACATTTAACGAAGTTGTTCTTGTTGTTGGTGAAAAAACTGTTGTTGGTACACCAGTTGTTGAAGGAGCTTCTGTTGTTGGTACTGTTGAAAAACAAGGAAAACAAAAGAAAGTTGTTACTTTCAAATACAAACCTAAAAAAGGTTCACACCGTAAACAAGGTCACCGTCAACCTTACACTAAAGTTGTTATCAACGCTATCAACGCATAATTTAGCATTCTCATGATTCAAGCAACTTTTATTCGCCGCAAAGGCAACTTAGAAAGTGTTGAACTGACTGGTCACGCTGGTAGTGGTGAATATGGCTTTGATATCGTATGTGCAGCTGTTTCAACTTTATCGATTAACTTTGTTAATTCGTTAGAAGTTTTGGCAGAATGCAATGCTGATTTTGCTGTCAATGAGATTGATGGTGGTTATATGAAGATTGATATCTCTCATATGACTAAGAAGACAGATGAGAAAGTTCAACTTTTATTTGAAAGCTTTCTTTTAGGAATGACAAATTTGGCTGAGAATTCGAAAGAATTTGTGTCAGTTAAGGTCATTGCAAACTAATTTGAAAAGAGGACACTACATATGTTAAAAATGAATCTTGCTAACTTGCAACTTTTCGCCCACAAAAAAGGTGGAGGTTCTACATCAAATGGTCGTGATTCTGAAGCAAAACGTCTTGGTGCTAAAGCAGCTGACGGTCAAACTGTTTCAGGTGGATCAATCCTTTACCGTCAACGCGGTACTCACATCTACCCAGGTGTGAACGTAGGTCGCGGTGGTGACGATACACTTTTCGCTAAAGTTGAAGGTGTTGTTCGTTTCGAACGTAAAGGTCGCGATAAACGTCAAGTATCAGTTTATCCAATTGCAAAATAATTTAACAGAAAAGTCTGCTTCGTGCAGGCTTTTTTTGTTCCTTTTTGAAATACAAAATGGTTAGTCAGTCACTTTGGGCTTGATATAGCGCCATTAGCTATATTTTGCTATAATAAAGATGATTGATTTTTTAGAAAGAATGATTGACAATGAATATACAACAACTACGTTATGTTGTAGCTATTGCAAACAGTGGGACCTTTCGTGAAGCGGCTTCTAAGCTTTTTGTCAGTCAGCCGAGTTTGTCAGTAGCTATTAAGGACCTTGAAGGTGAATTAGGTTTTCAAATTTTTACACGTACAACGACAGGTGCTGTCTTAACGAGTCATGGAATGACCTTTTATGAAAAAGCTTTGGAGGTTGTTAAGAGTTTTGATTCGTTTGAAAAGCAATTCTCGCAATCATCGACTGATTCAGATGAGTTTTCTATCGCTAGTCAGCACTACGATTTTTTACCGCCTTTGATAACAACCTTTTCTAAGGCTCATCCAGAGCACAAGGATTTTCGTATTTTTGAGTCAACAACTATTCAAATTTTTGATGAGGTGGCTCAAGGTGATAGTGAGATTGGGATTATTTATTTAAATAATCAAAATCGCAAAGGACTTTTGCAACGTATGGAAAAATTAGGCTTGGAATTTGTCGAGTTAATCCCTTTTAAGACTCATATTTATCTGGCTAAGACTCATCCTTTGGCACAAAAGGAAAGTCTTTTAATGGAGGATTTGAAGGAGCTACCAACAGTCCGTTTCACCCAAGAAAAAGACGAGTACCTTTATTATTCTGAGAATTTTGTTGATACCAGTGATAGTCCACATGTTTTTAATGTGACTGACCGTGCAACCTTAAATGGTATTTTAGAGCGTACAGATGCCTACGCAACTGGTTCTGGTTTCCTAGATAGCCGTAGTTTTAATGGTATTACTGTTATTCCACTTGAAGATAAGCTAGATAATAAAATGGTTTATATCAAGCGTCGTGATAAAAATTTATCGGCTTGTGCTTTGAAATTCATCGCTGTCATGAAAGATTATTTTGAAAAATTCAGTCCAAAGGTGACCAAATGAAAAACTATAGAAAACTTTATTTTCCATTAGCTGCTGTGATGTTGATTTTGTTGGATCAACTAAGCAAGCAATGGATTGTCAATCATATTCCTTTAAATGCCATTCGCAAATGTGTGCCAGGTATTTTTAGCTTAACTTATTTACGTAATTATGGTGCAGCTTTCTCTATTTTGCAGAATCAGCAGTGGTTTTTTACGGTGATTACACTTGCTGTTGTCGGAGCTGCTTGCTATTATTTTATTAAAAATATTAATGGCAATTTTTGGTTCTTATTTGGACTTTTGCTGATTATTTCAGGAGGTATCGGTAATTTTATCGATCGTTTGCGACTTGGTTACGTTGTTGATATGGTTCATTTGGATTTTATGAATTTTGCTATTTTTAATGTGGCGGATTCGTATTTAACAGTTGGGGTAGTGATTTTATTTATCGCCCTATGGAAAGAGGAGGAAAATGGAATTAATCATTAAAGAAGCTGGCGCTCGTTTAGATAAGGCGTTAGCAGACTTAACAGATTTGTCACGTAGCCAAGCTAATGATGAAATTAAAAAAGGAACAGTTTTGGTAAACGGCAAAGCTGTTAAAGCAAAATATGCTGTCAAAGTTGGCGATGTTGTGACTTATGAAGTGCCAGAAGAAGAGGTACTTGAATATAAAGCAGAAAATATTCCACTTGATATTGTTTATGAAGATGAAGATGTCGCAGTGGTTTACAAACCTCAAGGCATGGTTGTTCATCCATCTGTAGGTCACACGTCAGGTACTTTGGTCAATGCATTGATGTATCATATCAAAGATTTGTCATCTATCAACGGTGTGATTCGACCAGGGATTGTTCACCGAATCGATAAAGACACTTCAGGACTTTTGATGATTGCTAAAAATGATACTGCCCACAATGCACTTGCTGCTGAATTGAAGGATAAAAAATCCCTTCGTAAATATGTGGCTATCGTACATGGTAATATTCCAAATGATCGTGGTGTTATTGAAGCACCGATTGGCCGTTCTGAGAAAGACCGTAAAAAACAAGCTGTTACGGCTAAAGGAAAATCAGCTGTGACACATTTTAAAGTCTTGGAACGATTTGGAAGCTACACACTTGTTGAATTGACTTTGGAGACAGGTCGTACTCACCAAATCCGTGTGCACATGGCTTATATTGGACACCCAGTTGCAGGAGATCCATTGTACGGACCACGTAAGACGTTGAAAGGTAATGGTCAATTCTTGCATGCCCAAACACTTGGCTTTACACATCCAAAAACAGGTGAAACGATGACATTTACAGCTGAAGTGCCAGCGATTTTTAAAGAAACACTTGAAAAATTGCGAAGCGGAAAAGCTTAAAACATATGATAAAAATTGCAGTGATGAACCTTTTGGAAAGTCCTGCTTTTTTATTCGTTTTTGCGAAAAATCACGAGATATTTTTTTGCTGAAAATCGTAAATCTCTTGTCAAATGATGAACGATTTGGTATTATATAAGAGTAAATATTATCCTTTAATACTGTCCCGTGAGGCAGGCAAGGAGAGAACGGTAAAAGAAGCGTGCAACTGGTATAGTTGTACCTATATTTTGTGGAATCTCCTTGGTAACGAGGAGATTTTTTGTATATTAAGAGAGGTTTGTTTATGAAAACAAAAGAAATTGTTGATGACGTAACAATGAAACGTGCGATTACACGTATCACTTATGAGATTATTGAGCGTAATAAAAATCTTGACAATATTGTTCTTGCAGGAATTAAGACACGTGGTGTCTTCATTGCTCGTCGTATTCAAGATCGCTTGAAACAATTGGAAGGTATTGATATTCCGCTTGGTGAACTTGATACAAAACCTTTCCGTGATGATATGAAAGTTGAAGAAGATACAACAGATATGCCAGTTGATATTACTGGTAAAGATGTTATCTTGGTTGACGATGTGCTTTATACAGGACGTACAATTCGTGCGGCTATTGATAACTTAGTAAGTCTTGGTCGTCCAGCTCGCGTTAGTCTTGCTGTTCTTGTTGACCGTGGACACCGTGAACTCCCAATTCGTGCTGATTATGTTGGTAAAAACATCCCAACAAGTGCTATCGAGGAAATCATTGTTGAAGTGATCGAAGTAGATGGTAAAGATCGCGTTAGCATTGTAGATCCAAGCTAAGCAGTATTAGAATTGAGGAGGATGATAAAAAGTGGAAAACGTAAGATATGATGTGCATGATATGCCAAAACCAGGAATGCTGTTTGGATTATCATTTCAACATTTGTTTGCAATGTTTGGCTCAACAGTTTTGGTGCCAATCTTAGTTGGAATTGATCCAGCGATTGCCCTGTTTTCAAGTGGTTTAGGTACTCTAGCACATTTGACAGTAACCAAATATAAAATCCCAGCTTACATGGGTTCAAGTTTTGCTTATATTGCGACTATGCAAATGTTAATGAAGACTGACGGGATTGCAGCGGTAGCACAGGGAGCTATCGCGGGTGGTTTGGTTTACTTAATCGTTGCCTTGATTGTAAAATTTGCCGGAAATGCATGGATTGATAAAGTCCTTCCACCAATCGTGGTTGGTCCAATCATCATCGTTATCGGTCTGAGCCTTGCAACAACAGCTGTTAACGATGTAATGCTTAAAGACGGCGAATACAATTTTACTTACCTTTTAGTTGGGATGGTAACTCTTCTTGCGGTTATTCTCTTTAACATGTACGGTAAAAAGATTATCGGTGTTATTCCAATCTTGCTTGGATTGATTGTTGGTTACATTTTTGCATTAGTAGTTGGTGTGGTAACTGGTCAAAGTATTGTTGATTTGTCAGGTGTGGCAAAATCAGCTTGGTTCCAAGTTCCAAGTTTTGATATTCTCTTTGTTGACTATCATTTCAAACTTTACCCAAGTGCTATTTTGACAATGGCTCCAATCGCATTTGTAACAATGACTGAACACTTTGGTCACGTGATGGTTCTTAACAGCTTAACAGGACGTGATTTCTTTAAAGATCCAGGTCTTGACCGTACGCTTACAGGTGATGGTTTAGCACAAATCATCGCTGGTTTCTTTGGTGCCCCACCGGTAACATCATACGGTGAAAACATCGGTGTTATGGCCCTTAACAAAATCTACTCAGTATATGTTATTGCTGGAGCAGCGGTAATTGCTGTAGTAATGAGCTTTATTGGAAAAATCTCTGCTCTTCTTTCATCAATTCCAACACCAGTTATCGGTGGTATTTCAATTGCACTCTTTGGTGTTATCGCATCAAGTGGTCTTAAAATTTTAGTTGAAAATAAAATTGATTTTGATAATAAGAAAAATCTTTTGATTGCAAGTGTTATCTTAGTGTCTGGTATCGGTGGTTTGACATTGCAAGTTGCTGGTTTACAAATCACAGGTGTTGCTTTCTCAACACTTCTAGGTATTATCTTGTATCAAATTCTTCCAGAAAAGGACTAAAAAAATGGCAATTACAGATGGCGTTGTTTCACTAAAGCATTTGGTAACAATGGAAACTTTATCAAATGAAGAAGTGCTAGGCTTGATTAAACGCGGAATCGCGTTTAAGAACAATGAAGCCGACTTTAGTTTGGACAGACAGTATTTTGCAGCTAATCTTTTCTTTGAACCATCAACGCGTACACACAAATCATTTGAAGTTGCAGAAAGAAAACTTGGTTTAGATGTTATCGAATTTGATGCTAAAACAAGTTCAGTCAACAAAGGGGAAACTTTGTATGACACGATTTTAACAATGAGTTCTCTTGGAATTGATATTTGTGTGATTCGCCACTCAATGGAAGATTACTACAAAGAATTGATTGATAGCCGAACAATTCAGACTGCAATCGTTAATGGTGGAGACGGTTCAGGTCAACACCCAAGTCAATGTTTGTTAGACTTGATGACGATTTATGAAGAGTTTGGTAGTTTTGAAAATCTAAAAGTGGCTATCGTTGGTGACATCACGCATTCACGTGTTGCAAAATCTAATATGCAAATCCTAAAACGCTTAGGAGCAGAGTTGTATTTTGCAGGTCCAGAGCAGTGGTATTCAAGTGAATTTGATGTGTATGGAAAATACGTGGCTATCGATGAGATTGTTGATCAAGTTGATGTTATGATGATGTTGCGAGTCCAACACGAACGTCATGATAGTGAACGTGGTTTTTCAAAAGAAACTTATCACAAAACATTCGGTCTTACATATGACCGATATGATAAAATGAAGCCTTCTGCCATCATCATGCACCCAGCACCAGTTAATCGTGATGTTGAGATTGCTGATCGCTTGGTAGAAGCACCAAAATCAAGAATTGCTCGACAAATGCAAAATGGTGTGTTTGTCCGCATGGCAATTCTAGAAGCTGTACTTAACGGTAAAGCTTAACAATTATTTTGAAGTGTCTGCTAATAAACGTTAAAGTGCTCCCGTGAGAGCAAACGAGAGGAATAAAAATGGCAAAAAGACTTTTAATTTTAGAAGATGGAACAATTTTTGAAGGGAAGGCTTTTGGAGCTGACCTTGATGTAACTGGTGAGATTGTTTTTAACACTGGTATGACAGGTTACCAAGAATCAATCACAGACCAATCTTACAACGGTCAAATTTTGACTTTTACTTACCCACTTGTTGGTAACTATGGGATTAACCGTGATGACTATGAATCAATTACACCAACTTGTAAAGGTGTTGTCGTATCTGAAAACGCCCGTCGTGCCAATAACTGGCGTAATCAAATGACTTTGGATGAGTTCTTGAAGGCTAAAAATATTCCAGGAATCTCAGGAATTGATACTCGTGCCCTTACAAAAATCATTCGTAAGCATGGTACAATGAAAGCGACTCTTGCAAATGCTGGTGATACGATTGAGCATTTACAAGATCAATTGCGAGCTACAGTGTTGCCAACCAATAACATCGAACAAGTATCAACTAAAACTGCTTACCCAGCACCAGGTGTTGGAAAAAATATTGTTTTGGTGGACTTCGGACTTAAACATTCTATTCTACGTGAATTTTCAAAACGTAAATGTAATGTGACAGTTGTTCCTTACAACATTTCAGCTGAAGAAATTCTTCACCTTAATCCAGATGGTGTGATGCTATCAAATGGTCCTGGTAACCCAGAAGATGTTCCTGAAGTTCTAGATATGATTCGTGGCGTACAAGGGAAAATTCCGATTTTTGGAATCTGTATGGGACACCAATTATTTAGCCTTGCTAATGGTGCTAAAACCTATAAAATGAAATTTGGTCACCGTGGATTTAACCATGCTGTTCGCGAAATTGCAACTGGTCGCATTGATTTTACAAGCCAAAACCATGGATATGCAGTTGATCGTGATACTCTTCCAGATTGCCTTATGGTAACTCACGAAGAAATCAATGATAAATCCGTAGAAGGTGTTCGTCACCGTGATTTCCCAGCTTTCTCAGTACAATTCCACCCAGACGCTGCGCCTGGTCCACATGATGCAAGTTATCTCTTTGATGATTTCATCGAATTGATTGATGCATTCCAAGCTGAAAAAGCAAACCGTTAAAAAGTCATTCGACATCAAAATCTTGTCGGTAAATTGCAAAATGACTGACAGCAAGGTCATTAACATATTTAAAGTCAATCAGAGAGTTGACAAATAGGAGAAAATAATGCCAAAACGTACAGATATTAAAAAAATTATGGTGATTGGTTCTGGTCCGATTATTATCGGTCAGGCTGCAGAATTTGACTATGCCGGAACACAAGCTTGTTTAGCCCTCAAAGAAGAAGGTTATAGCGTTGTTCTAGTTAACTCAAACCCTGCGACAATCATGACTGATAAAGAGATTGCAGATAAGGTTTATATCGAACCTTTGACAACTGAATTCGTCACTCGTATCCTGCGCAAAGAACGTCCAGATGCTTTGCTTCCAACTTTGGGAGGACAAACTGGTCTTAATATGGCGATGGAATTGTCAAAAGCTGGTATTCTTGATGAACTCGGTGTTGAGTTGTTGGGAACAAAACTATCAGCTATTGACCGAGCAGAAGACCGCGATCTCTTCAAACAGTTGATGGAAGAACTCAACCAACCAATTCCAGAATCTGAAATTGTAAATACTGTTGATGAAGCTGTTGCATTTGCAGAATCAATCGGTTATCCCGTTATTGTTCGTCCAGCCTTTACCCTTGGAGGTACTGGTGGCGGTATGTGTGATAATGAAGAAGAACTTCGCGAAATCGCTGAAAATGGTTTGAAATTATCACCAGTAACACAATGTTTGATTGAACGCTCAATCGCTGGTTTCAAAGAAATTGAGTATGAAGTTATGCGCGACGCCGCTGACAACGCTCTTGTTGTTTGTAACATGGAAAACTTTGACCCAGTTGGTATCCACACTGGGGACTCAATCGTATTTGCACCAACACAAACTCTTTCAGATATTGAAAACCAAATGTTGCGTGATGCTAGTCTAAGCATCATCCGTGCCCTTAAAATTGAAGGTGGATGTAACGTTCAGTTGGCTCTTGATCCAAATAGTTTTAAATACTATGTTATCGAAGTTAACCCACGTGTATCGCGTTCATCAGCCCTTGCCTCAAAAGCAACTGGTTACCCAATCGCAAAACTCGCTGCTAAAATCGCCGTTGGTTTGACGCTTGATGAGATGGTAAACCCAGTAACTGGTACAACATATGCTATGTTTGAACCAGCTCTAGACTATGTGGTTGCTAAGATTCCTCGTTTCCCATTTGATAAGTTTGAAAATGGTGAACGTCGTCTAGGGACACAAATGAAAGCAACAGGTGAAGTTATGGCTATTGGTCGTAACATTGAGGAATCACTTCTTAAAGCTTGTCGCTCTCTTGAAATTGGTGTTTATCATAATGAAATGCCAGAGCTCACAAATGTTACTGATGATGAATTAGTTAATAAGATTGTTCGTGCTCAAGACGATCGTCTATTCTACCTTTCTGAAGCAATTCGCCGTGGCTACACTATTGAAGAGTTATCAAAATTAACAAAAATTGATCTCTTCTTCCTTGATAAATTGCTCCACATCTTTGAACTTGAACAAGAATTGGCGAGTCATGTCGGAGATGTTGACGTTCTTAAAGAAGCAAAACGTAATGGTTTTGCAGACCTTAAGATTGCAGAACTTTGGAACATGACAGCAGAAGAAGTCCGTGCCATTCGTACAGAAAACAAAATCATCCCAGTTTATAAAATGGTTGATACGTGTGCAGCTGAATTTGAATCAGCAACACCATACTTCTATTCAACATACGAATGGGAAAATGAATCAATCAAGTCAGATAAAGAATCAATTATCGTACTTGGTTCTGGTCCGATTCGCATTGGTCAAGGGGTTGAATTTGACTACGCTACAGTTCACTCTGTAAAAGCTATTCAGGCTGCTGGATATGAAGCTATTATCATGAACTCAAATCCAGAAACAGTATCAACTGACTTCTCAATCTCTGATAAGCTTTACTTTGAACCACTAACATTTGAAGATGTTATGAATGTTATTGAACTTGAACAACCTAAAGGTGTCATTGTTCAATTCGGTGGACAAACAGCTATCAACTTGGCTGAGCCACTTTCTAAAGCTGGTGTCAAAATTCTTGGTACTCAGGTTGCTGATCTTGACCGCGCTGAAGACCGTGACCTCTTTGAACAAGCTTTGAAAGAATTGGATATTCCTCAACCACCTGGACAAACAGCTACCAACGAAGAAGAAGCGGTTGAAGCTGCTCACAAGATTGGTTTCCCAGTTTTGGTTCGCCCATCTTACGTTCTCGGTGGACGTGCGATGGAAATTGTAGAAAACGAAGATGACCTTCGTTCTTACATGCGTACTGCCGTTAAAGCAAGTCCAGACCATCCGGTTCTTGTCGACTCATATATCGTTGGTCGTGAGTGTGAAGTGGATGCTATTTCAGATGGTAAAGATGTGCTTATTCCAGGTATTATGGAGCACATCGAACGTGCTGGTGTTCACTCAGGTGACTCAATGGCAGTTTACCCACCACAGACACTTTCTAAGAAAGTACAAGAAACAATTGCTGACTACACAAAACGTTTGGCAATTGGTTTGAACTGCTACGGTATGATGAATATTCAATTTGTCATCAAAGATGAAACAGTTTATGTTATCGAAGTTAACCCTCGTGCTAGTCGTACAGTTCCATTCTTATCAAAAGTGACTAACATTCCAATGGCACAAGTCGCAACTAAACTGATTCTTGGACAAAGCCTTGCTGACCTTGGTTACGAAGATGGACTTTACCCAGAATCTGATTACGTGCATGTCAAAGCGCCAGTCTTCTCATTCACAAAACTTGCTAAGGTTGATAGCCTTTTAGGCCCTGAAATGAAATCAACTGGTGAAGTTATGGGTTCTGATTTGACTCTTGAAAAAGCACTTTACAAAGCTTTTGAAGCGTCATATCTTCACTTGCCATCATTTGGTAATGTTGTCTTCACAGTATCTGATGATACAAAAGAAGAGGCTCTTGGCTTGGCAAAACGCTTTGCTAACATTGGCTACAGCATTTTTGCAACACACGGAACTGCTAAGTTCTTTGCTGAACATGGTCTTGATTCAACAATCATTGATAAGATTGGTCAAGATGATGACAATGACATTCCAGCTCTTGTTCGTACAGGTAAAGTACAAGCGATTGTGAATACAGTCGGTACAAAACGTACACTTGACGAAGATGGTGCCATTATTCGTAGCTCTGCGATCGAACACGGTGTTCCTCTCTTTACCGCGCTTGATACAGTAGATGCTATGATTCGTGTCCTTGAAAGCAGAGGATTTACAACACAAGCTATCTAATTTTAAGTCTTAATATATTTGAAAAGTCTGAGACAAATTGTCTCAGGCTTTTTTCTCTTACAAACTTGTAAGATTGCAATGCTAAAAAACTTCTATAATATTTGATAAAGATAGTAGTCAGGTTTGTTCTTGACAGTAAAATATCAAAAATGTATAATTGTTCTATCTGAGCGATACAACTATACAAGAAAGAATATGAGGATTATTATGTCTAGAAGAAGTAAATCAAGTATGTCAAAAAAAACTAAGGTGATGATTGGTGCAGCGGCAGCTTTCTTTGTTCTTGCAGGTGGAGGCTTAATGCTCGTGCAACAATCAAAAGCCAAGGCTGCAAATGCCGAAGTTTCTTATAAAGCTGTAAAAGTAACTGAAGGAACGGTTTCATCAACAACACTCTTAACGGGACAAGTAAAGGCACTTCAAGAGCAGTATGTGTATTTTGATAGCAGTAAAGGTAGCTCTGCTAAAGCAACTGTTGCTGTAGGAGATCAAATTACAACTGGTCAACAATTGGTTCAATACGATTCAACCACAGCTCAAGCAGCATATGACACAGCCGTTCGTGGCCTTAATAAAGTTGGACGCCAGATTGACCATTTGAAAAAATACGGTAATCTTCCGACAACATCTACAACAACTGATGATGAAACTGGTGAAGAAAAGACAGTTACTCAACAACCAACTGCTCAACAAACAGCAGATTACAATCAACAATTACAAGACTTGAATGATGCTTACGCGGATGCACAAGCAGAAGTGAATAAAGCACAACAAGCTTTAAATGAAACCATTATTACTAGCGATGTGTCTGGTACAGTCGTTGAAGTGAACAACGATATTGACCCAGCATCTAAAAATAGCCAAACCCTTGTTCATGTTGCTACAGAAGGGCAACTTCAAGTTAAAGGAACGTTGACAGAGTACGATTTAGCAAATATTAAAACAGGTCAAAATGTTAAGATCAAATCAAAAGTGTATCCAGATAAAGAGTGGACTGGTACAATCTCATACATTTCAAACTATCCAAATCAAACAGCTGCTTCTGAATCAAATAGCTCATCAAACAGCGCAGCTTCGTATGATTACAAGATTGATTTGACTGGAGACACAGCAAATCTTCAACAAGGCTTCACTGTTTCTGTAGAAGTTGTCAATGAAAATAAAAACAAATTAGTTCCTGTTGATGCTCTTGTATCTGAAGGTGACAAGAAATTTGTCTGGGTTTACGACAAAGCAACTAAGAAAGTCAGCAAAGTTGAAGTAGCCGCTGGTAATGCAGATGCTTCTCAACAAGAAATTTTAAGTGGTTTAGAAGTCGGACAAACAGTTATTTCAACCCCTGAAAAATCATTGAAGAATGGTGAGAAAGTAGATAAAGTCACTACTGAAGATGCCGCTACAACAGAAAAATAAGAGGTGAGTAAGTAGTGAAAGATGAGAAGAAACCATTAATCCAGCTAAGTAATATCGTAAAATCCTATCGTAATGGTGATCAAGAACTTAATGTCCTTAAAGGAATTGATTTGACAGTCTATGAAGGTGAATTTGTGGCCATTATGGGACCGTCTGGTTCAGGTAAATCAACCTTAATGAACATCATTGGTTTGTTAGACAGACCAACCTCAGGTGATTATAGTTTAAATGGAACACAAGTAGAAGAACTAAAAGAAAAGGAATTAGCTAAAGTTAGAAATCAAGAAATCGGATTTGTTTTCCAACAATTTTTCCTTCTTTCAAAATTATCAGCCTTGCAAAATGTTGAACTTCCACTTGTATACGCTGGGGTAAATTCATTAAAACGACGTCAATTAGCTAAGCAGTTCTTGGAGAAAGTTGAGCTCAGCGAACGCATGAAACATCTGCCATCAGAGTTATCAGGTGGTCAAAAACAACGTGTGGCTATTGCGCGTGCTTTGGTGAATAATCCATCAATCATCCTTGCAGATGAGCCAACCGGTGCACTTGATACCAAAACAAGTGACCAAATCATGCAATTATTGACTGAGCTTAACCGTGAAGGAAAAACAATTGTTATGGTTACGCATGAACCTGAAATTGCTGATTTTGCCACACGAAAAATTGTTATTCGTGATGGTGAGATTACACGAGACACGACAGAAAGTGTCAGAATTGATTAGGGGAGGATTATAATGGAAAATTGGAAATTCGCCCTAAGTTCAATTATGGGGCACAAGATGCGTTCGTTTCTGACGACTTTAGGAGTTATTATTGGTGTGGCTTCAGTTGTGGTTATTATGGCTTTGGGGCAAGGAATGACTAATCAAGTTACTAATATGTTCGCTTCAGACAGCCAAGATGTTCAGCTCTATTACACAACTAAAAAGACTGACGATATTGATGTTTTTGATGATGAAGATCCTAGAGATGCTGATAAAGGTCCAGCCATTAAAGAAGAATGGTTGCAAAAAATTACTAGTGAGCTGCCAGATGTTGAAAATTATTATTTAACCAATGGTACAACGTCAACAGTTGAGGGCAATCAGAAAAAGTCAAAAAATGTTAACATAACAGGAGTTAACAGAACCTACTTTACGGTTAAAAAATACAAAGTTCTTGCAGGACGAAGCTTTGAAACTGGCGATTACAGCCGATTCTCCCGTATTGTCATGCTGGATACCAAGCTTGCGGTTAAATTATTTGGTAGCAATGAAAATGCCTTAAACCAACATGTGTCAATTGGTTCAAAAAATTATTTAGTTGTTGGTGTTTATAAAGATCCAAATGCTGGTTCTCAGCAATATGGTATGCAATCTGGCGGTAATGCTGTCATGACCAATACTCAATTAGCTGCAGAGTTTAATGTGGATGAAGTTCAAGCGGCATTTGTCCATGTTGAAGACGTCAAACAAACTACAAAAGTCGGAAAAGAAGCGGCTCGTCTCTTGACGCAATTGTCAGGGGTGAGAACTGGTCGTTTTACAATCTTCGACATGTCACAAGTTATTTCGCAAGTCAGCTCTGCTTATAGCATGATGACAGCAGTTATTGGTGCTATCGCAGGTATTTCTCTTCTTGTTGGTGGTATTGGGGTTATGAATATCATGTTGGTATCTGTTACCGAGCGTACACGAGAAATTGGTTTACGAAAAGCTCTTGGAGCAACCCGTCAAAAGATTTTGACACAATTTTTGATTGAATCAATGCTTTTGACAATTATTG
The DNA here is from genome assembly GCF_011387195.1 of Streptococcus ruminicola. Lineage (NCBI taxonomy): Bacteria > Bacillati > Bacillota > Bacilli > Lactobacillales > Streptococcaceae > Streptococcus > Streptococcus ruminicola. The sequence continues at coordinate 5,858 of NZ_CP046919.1, read as the reverse complement.
GTGGATTAATTGGTCTTGCTCTAGCTTCTGGTTTAACGCACCTTATTGGGAATAGTATTCCAAATGTAAAACCATCAATCTCATTAAACATTGCTTTAGGAAGTCTTATCTTCTCAGCAATAATTGGTGTTGTTTTTGGACTTTTGCCGGCTAATAAAGCAAGTAAACTAGACCCAATTGAAGCTCTTCGCTATGAATAGTGAGAAAGTTATAAGAATTCTTGTTTAATAGGAGTAACCCTTGTATAATGGTTTTAAAGTAACAAATAAAAATAAAGGGTGATATGATGTATGGTGCTTTAAAAAAACTGGTTAAATTTCTAGGAATTTTTTCAATTGTTTTAACGGTTCTATTTTTAGTTTATCTGTTTAAGAATTTGGATATTTTAAATGATCCTGATGCTTTAACAAGAGCTCTAAAAGGTCATCTTATTCTCGGAAGTTTCGCCTTTCTTCTTCTACAAATCATTCAAGTTGTTATTCCAATTATTCCTGGGGGAGTGACCACAGTTGTAGGGTTTATGGCTTTTGGACCTATTCTAGGCTTTATCTTAAATTATGTTGGAATAGTCATTGGAAGTATCATTCTATTCTTGTTAACGCGTCGCTATGGCAAACCATTCATCATGCTCTTTATTGATGAGCAAACTTATGCAAAATATGAGCAAAAGTTGGCTTCATCAACCTATGAAACAGTTTTTGCGCTGAATATGGCTTCACCAATCTCGCCAGCTGATATTTTGGTTATGATTACGGGCTTATCTAAGATGTCTTTCAAACGATTCCTTTACATCATTTTACTTTGTAAGCCGATTTCAATCGTTGCTTTTAGTTACTTCTGGATTTACGGCGGGCAATTTATCAGAAGTCTGCTTTGATTTTGTTATAATAGATATATGACTATTGCAATTACAACGAGTTTAAGGGAAAATGACGATTTATTAAAAAGATCGAGAATAATCGGAGAGAAGCTTTCTTTGCCTGTCATCAAACGACAAAAGCAATCAGTAACAAAGCTTTTAAAGGGAAGAGAAGGTCTTCTTCTGGTTTATGATAATAAGCTTTGTCTGGTAAATCAAGATGGTAGTGAACTTGTTTTTCATCCAGACACTGCTATGCTGCGTATTAAAAGTCCACATGATGCGTTAATTGATTTGTTGGGAAAAGAACCTTTGCAAATTCTTGATAGCACGATGGGCTTAGCAAGTGATAGCATTGTTATGGCATACGCAGGGCATGCGGTCACTGCAGTGGAAAGCCAACCAATCATTCATTTTATTGTATCAGAAGGATTACAGCATTATCAGTCTGATTCAGAAGTTTTAAATAAAGCTATGCGTTCAATTCACACGGTTTGTGCGGAGAATTTAGCTTATTTAAAAACATTGCCAGATAATTCTTTTGATGTTATCTACTGTGACCCAATGTTTTCTGAGAGAATTGCAGAATCCAAAAATTTAGATGGCTTACGTCAATATGCTAATGACACAGTTTTTTCAGAAGATTTTTTGCGAGAAGCAAAGCGCGTGGCAAGAAAGAAGATTATCATTAAAGCTCATTTTAGGGATAAGGTCTTTGAAAACTTTGGTTTTAAACAATTTGTTCGTCCAAATCAAAAGTTTCATTATGGTGTGATTGAACTTTGAGGCATTTGATTAATTGAAAAAATTTTTTAAAAGGTGTCAAGTTTTTTTCTTGACACCTTATCTTTTTATGATATAATAAATTAAGTGAGTTAGTAGCAGAGCTATTAACCTAAACAAAAAAATAGAAAAGAGACTTTATACTAATGGCAGTAAAAATCCGTTTAACTCGTATGGGTTCTAAGAAAAAACCTTTCTACCGTATCAACGTAGCTGATTCACGTGCTCCACGTGACGGTCGTTTCATCGAAACAGTTGGTACTTACAACCCACTTATCGAAGAAAACCAAGTATCACTTAAAGAAGAACGTGTTCTTGAATGGTTGTCTAAAGGTGCTCAACCTTCAGATACAGTTCGTAACATCCTTTCACGTGAAGGCGTTATGAAAAAATTCCACGATTCAAAATTCTCAAAATAATAGAGTAAACTAAGCCTATGGATACCATTGAAAATCTTATTATCGCTATTGTGAAACCTTTGATTTCACAACCAGATAATCTTACCATTAAAATTGAAGATACACCTGAGTTTTTAGAATATCATCTTGATTTGGATGCACAGGACATCGGTCGTGTTATCGGTAAAAAAGGTCGTACCATTACAGCGATAAGATCGATTGTCTATTCGGTACCAACTCAAGGTAAAAAAGTAAGACTCGTTATTGACGAAAAAGGAGAAGAGTAGCATTTAGCTACTCTTTTTCTGTTACTTTAGGAAGTCGTTGCAGAGTGTATTTTGAAGTGAAAAAATTTTTAAAAAAATTGAAAAAAGGGGTTTTCAAATAGTATCCTTTATGATAGAATATTTCTTGTGCTGATTTAGGAGATGTAAATCGGCAAGGAAATTTTTCAAAGTCTTGAAAAAAAGATTTAAAAAAATTTCAAAAAACTATTGACAAGCAAGTGAAATTGCGATAGAATAGTTTATGTTGTTTATGGGGTATAGCCAAGCGGTAAGGCAAGGGACTTTGACTCCCTCATGCGTTGGTTCGAATCCAGCTACCCCAGTAAACCTCAAAGGTTTTGTTGATATGGTCCGTTGGTCAAGGGGTTAAGACACCGCCTTTTCACGGCGGTAACACGGGTTCGAATCCCGTACGGACTATCTTGACCAGTTGCAGCGTGGCAGCTGGTTTTTTCTTTACTGTTTTTATGGTAAAATGATAAAGACTAAGTTATGTGGAGTTGAAATGAATTACTATAATGTTGGAAAAATCGTCAATACACAAGGTCTTCAAGGTGAGATGCGTGTGTTGTCAGTAACTGATTTTGCTGAAGAACGTTTTAAAAAGGGTTCAAAATTAGCTGTTTTTGATGATAAAGATAATTTCTTGATTGATGTTGAGATTGCTAGTCATCGTAAACAAAAGAATTTTGATATTATCAAGTTTAAAGGCATGTATCATATCAATGATATTGAAAAATACAAAGGTTGCACTTTGAAAGTGGCTGAAGAAAACTTGTCAGAGCTTGAAGACGGTGAATTTTACTATCATGAAATTATCGGGCTTGATGTTTATGAAAACGACGTTTTAGTCGGACAAGTCAAAGAAATTCTTCAACCTGGCGCAAATGATGTTTGGGTGGTTAAACGTAAAGGTAAACGCGACTTGCTATTACCATACATTCCACCAGTTGTTTTAAATGTCGATGTTGCTGCCAATCGTGTAGATGTGGATATTTTGGAAGGACTTGACGATGAAGATTGATATCTTAACGCTCTTTCCTGAAATGTTTGCGCCTTTAGAATACTCTATTGTCGGGAAAGCTAAGGAAAAAGGGTTGCTTGACATTAACTATCACAATTTCCGTGATAATGCTGAAAAAGCTCGTCATGTTGATGATGAACCATACGGTGGTGGACAGGGAATGTTGCTTCGTGCACAGCCTATTTTTGACACGATTGATAAAATCGATGCGAAGAAACCTCGTGTTATTCTTTTGGATCCAGCGGGTCGCACTTTTGATCAAAGCTATGCTGAAGAATTGGCACAGGAAGATGAGTTGATTTTTATCTGTGGCCACTATGAAGGTTATGATGAACGTATCAAGACTTTGGTAACGGATGAAATCTCACTCGGGGATTTTGTTTTAACGGGTGGTGAATTGGCTGCGATGACGATTGTGGATGCGACGGTTCGCCTAATTCCAAATGTTCTTGGAAAAGAAGCGAGTCACCAAGATGATTCGTTCTCATCTGGTTTGCTCGAGTTCCCACAATACACTCGTCCTTATGACTTCAGAGGTATGAAAGTTCCTGATGTTTTGATGAGTGGTCACCACGAAAATATTCGCAAATGGCGAATTGAACAAAGTCTTCGTAAGACTTTAGAGCGTCGACCGGATTTGTTGGAAGATTATGCTTTTACAAAAGAAGAAGAGGCTATTTTCCGCAAGATTCTCAAAGAGAGAGACGCGCAAGAATAGAATATGTGATATAATAGAGGACATGCAGGCTGTATGTCTCTTTATTTTTAGGGAGGTTTTATGCGAACGAAGGAAGTTCTTGTTCTGTCATATCAGGAAAGTTGGAAAGATGATTTTGAGAAAATTGCTAAAGAGCTTAAAGCTGCTCTAGGTGACTTAATTCTTAAAATAGAACATGTGGGAAGTACTTCTGTTCAAGGACTTTCGGCAAAGCCAATTATTGACATCGATTTGGTGATTGCTTTAGACACGGATTTGTTTGAGGTGATTCAAAAATTAGCAGCAATTGGTTATGTTCATGAGGGAAATTTAGGGATTGAAGGAAGAGAAGCTTTTGCTTACTCAGGCAAAGAGCATCTTCAAGTTCATCATCTTTATGTTTGCCCTGAAAATTCGCCTGAATTGAAGCGCCATCTTGCTTTTCGTGATTATTTACGTAGCCATCTTGAGGCTGTTTTGGCTTATGGTAAGGTAAAAGAAGAAGCCGCAAAGCTATTTCCCAAAGATATTGATAAATACATTGCCTATAAATCGTCGATTATCGAAGAAATATACAAGGAGTTGGAAATATAAATGTCAGAAAATCGTGAAATCTATGATATTACCATCATTGGTGGTGGACCTGTTGGTTTGTTTGCAGCCTTTTACGCTGGTTTGCGTGGCGTTTCGGTAAAAATTATTGAAAGTTTATCTGAACTTGGTGGGCAGCCTGCAGTTCTTTATCCAGAAAAAATGATTTATGACGTTGCTGGTTTTCCTGGGATTACAGCAGCTGATTTGACTGAAAATCTTATCAAGCAATTAGATCGTTTTAAAGATAGCACAGCTATTTGCCTTAAAGAAGAGGTCAAAACATTTGAAAAAGATGGTGATATTTTTACTATCGAAACAAATAAAGGTCAACATTTTTCACGTGCTATCGTGATTGCATGTGGTAATGGTGCTTTTGCCCCTCGTACACTTGGTTTGGAAGGTGAAGAAGCTTACGCTGACAACAACCTTTTCTACAACGTTCACAAACTTGACCAATTTGCTGGTAAAGATGTGGTTATTTGTGGTGGTGGTGATTCTGCTGTTGACTGGGCAAATCACCTAGATGGTTTGGCTAAAAGTGTTACTATTGTGCACCGTCGTGATGCTTTCCGCGCTCATGAACATAGTGTAGAAGTCTTGAAAGAGTCAAACGTAAACATTTTGACACCTTATGTGCCATTTGAACTTTCTGGTGATGGTCAATTTGTTAAGAGTTTGACAGTTCAAAAAGTGAAATCTGATGAAACTGTTGAATTGCCACTTGATGCTTTGATTGTAAGCTTTGGTTTCTCAACATCAAATAAAAACCTTAAAAATTGGAATGTGGATTACAAACGTTCAAGTATTGCGGTTTCACCATTGTTTGAAACTAGTCAAGAAGGTGTTTACGCAATTGGTGATGCGGCTGATTATGAAGGCAAGGTTGATTTGATTGCGACTGGTTTTGGTGAAGCACCAACAGCAATTAACCAAGCTATTAAGTATATCTTCCCTGACCGTGATAATCGTGTTGTTCACTCAACATCATTAATCAATGAATAAAAAAAGAAGTCTTGTAAGAATGATTCTTACAAGACTTTTTTCTGAAATTCTCGGGGAGATTTTCAGAAAATTGACGGTCTGACAGAAAAATGATAGAATTTGAGAGAAAGTGCTTGACATTGATTGCAAATATAGTATAATTCTAACTGTAAACGATTTCAAAGGAGGTGGCGAGGATTCTAAAGTCTAAGCGAAAGCAGTTAATCATGGAAAA